>CAYSAZ010000032.1:0-23112 GCA_964429065.1 uncultured Rhodobacterales bacterium | reverse complement strand
AACTGACAAATCGGTTATTTACGGCTGCAAAGGACGGTGGTGACGTTACTGCACCGCGGCGAATATGACACATAGATGTTCTAAAAGCATTTGTCATGACAGTTTTCAACATTATTTCGCTACATGATATTATAAATCAATGCCCTTTAACCAACATCTTGTTGCTTCGCATATCCGGGCTGGCCAATATGCGAATAAGGTTTTATCGAATAGGGATATCACCTTGGGCAAAGGGGCATCCTGATGAATGGCGAATTTCTTGAACATATATCTGATACATTAGACGAAATTGATGCAGCCGGGTTATATAAGCATGAGCGCGAAATCATATCGCCACAAGCCGGGCGCATTACCGTTGACTTTCAGCATAAGCATCACGGGCGCGTTGTTAACCTTTGTGCTAACAATTATCTGGGGTTGGCAGATAATTCACGGCTGATTGAAGCCGCAAAAGCTGGATTGGAAAGCCACGGTTTTGGCATGGCAAGTGTACGCTTTATTTGTGGCACCCAAGATTTACACCGCAAGTTGGAGCACCGTCTGGCAACGTTCCTGGGCAAAGATGATGCGATCCTTTTTGCTGCGTGTTTTGATGCGAACGGCGGGCTTTTTGAACCGCTTTTAGGGCCTGAGGATGCGATTATTTCTGACGCGCTCAACCATGCTTCGATCATCGACGGGATTCGTCTATGCAAGGCAAAACGCTATCGGTATGCCAATTCTGATATGACCGAACTTGAGGCCCGTCTGATCGAGGCAAAAGACGCAGGTGCGCGTTTTATCATGATCGCAACCGACGGGGTTTTTTCAATGGACGGGCATTTGGCGCGGTTACCTGAAATCACCACACTTGCGCAAAAATACGGAGCCATTGTCATGGTTGATGACTGCCATGCCACCGGGTTTATGGGACCACAGGGGCGTGGTACGCATGCGCATTTTGATGTTGTTGATGGCGTCGATATTTTGTCGGGTACGCTGGGAAAAGCCTTGGGGGGTGCGATTGGCGGCTATATTGCCGGGCCGCAGCCGGTGATTGACATGTTGCGCCAGCGTGCACGGCCCTATCTGTTCTCAAACTCCCTGCCCCCTATGATTGTTGCGGCCGGGCTTGAGGCGCTGGATCTGGTTGAGGAAAGCGATGATTTGCGCGTGCAATTGTTCAAGAACACAGCGTTTTGGCGGGCTGGTCTGACCGCGCTTGGATTTGATCTTATTGCAGGCGAACACCCCATCGTGCCAGTGATGTTGGGCGAGGCGAAGCTGGCGCAGGAAATGGCCACACGACTTTTTGAGCAAGGCATATTCGTGGCCGGTTTCTTCTTTCCGGTTGTGCCCAAAGGGGTGGCGCGCATTCGCACGCAAATGAACGCTACCCTGTCGCAGAATGATCTGGAATTTGCATTGGCAGCCTTTGAGAAGGTCGGAAAATCGTTGGGGGTGATCGGATGAACACGGGCGATAAATCCAACGGCATGAAAGCCTTGGTGAAAGCAAAAGCCGCTGAGGGTTTATGGATGCAACATGTGCCTGTGCCTGAAATCGGCGTGGATGATGTGTTAATCAAGATTAACAAAACCGGCATTTGTGGCACGGATATTCACATCTGGAAATGGGATGAATGGGCGCAGAAAACCGTGCCGGTGCCGCTGATAACTGGGCATGAGTTTGCCGGTAAAATCGTTGAACTTGGCAAAAATGTCAGTGATCTTGATATTGGCCAGCGGGTCTCGGGCGAGGGGCATCTGATTGGTAAAAATAGCCGGGCCAGCCGAGCGGGGCGGTTTCATCTTGATCCTGAGAGCCGCGGCATAGGCGTGAATGAGCAAGGGGCATTTGCCGAGTATTTGCGCTTGCCGGCGTTTAACGTGGTGCCACTGCCCGATGATATTAGCGATGACATTGGTGCGATTCTCGATCCGTTGGGTAATGCCGTGCATACGGCGCTGTCTTTTGATCTGGTCGGCGAGGATGTGTTGATCACTGGTGCCGGGCCGATTGGTATTATGGCTGCGGCTGTTGCCAAACATATCGGGGCGCGCCATGTGGTGATTACCGACATTAACCAGGACCGGCTGGATTTAGCGAATCGGGTAGCGGATGTGACGTCTGTGAATGTAGAAAATATGGGTTTGCGCGAAGTTATGGCGACATTAAATATTATAGAAGGTTTTGATATCGGTCTTGAAATGAGCGGCGCACAGGTGGCACTTGATCAGATGGTTGAGGCGATGATCATGGGCGGGCGCATCGCGATGCTGGGGATTCCACCGGGAAAATCCTCGGTTGACTGGTCACGCATCGTCTTTAAGGCCATCACCATCAAGGGTGTTTATGGCCGCGAAATCTTTGAAACATGGTATAAAATGATTGCCATGCTGCAAAACGGTTTAGATGTCAGCGCGGTTATCACGCACCGTTTCGGGGCCGATGACTTTGCTGCGGGGTTTGCCGCGATGAAGTCAGGCACTAGCGGCAAGGTTGTGCTTAGCTGGCCGTAAATCCGCCTTGGGCGTACAAGTATAAGATGTGCGGTCTGAAAAATAGTTGACAGGGGCAATCCTTTTGTTCAATTCTATTCAGGTTAACCATCGTTTCAGTCCTGCAAGATCGGCTTGAGGGGTGGTATTTGGCAGAATTGAATATGTGCATTGTCGATTTAGAAATGGGTTGACCTTGATCTGGATTAGAAATCCGCCAAATCCGTACCGCATAGTTCAACCAATGTTATGCCACAATAATCGCTGAAAATAGCGACTGAATTTGAATAACAAGGGAGAAAATCAATGAAATCAATATTTTTATCAGCTGTAGCGCTGGCCGCGCTGGCAAGTGGGGTAAATGCTGCCTCTTGTCCGGCGGTGACGGTAAGCGATATGATGGGAGTCGCCGCGGGTGATTTTCCTCAACAATATGAATTGTCCGAGTTTCAATCTTTGGCAAATTGCACAATGGAATTCAGCGGCAACCCCGATGCAAGTGCGTTGAACGCGCGCATTATGGGCAATGGTGATTTGCCGGACTTGGCGGATCGTTTGCCAAGTGAACCACTGGTTGTTGCACCATATGACTCAATCGGCACCTATGGCGGTACGTTGGATGCGCTGTCAAATGCGACTGAGTCGGGCACATCGGATTTCATGTCTATCCGCCACGTGAACTTGGTGCGGTATTCGGATGACCTGTCAACAATCGTGCCAAATGTCGCCAAGGGATGGGAGTGGAACGCCGATTTCACCCAGCTGACATTCTTTTTGCGTGAAGGCCATAAATGGTCAGATGGCGCAGCTTTTGGTGCACGGGATGTGAAATTCTGGTATGACAATCTAGCGCTGGATTCCAATGTTCGTGAAAAGCCAAAAGACTATGTTCTGGTTGGTGGTGAAGCGATGGAAGTTGTCGTTGTCAATGAGACAACCGTACAGTTTAATCTGCCGTTCCCCAAACCCGGCTTGTTGTCGCATTTTGCCAACCATTATGCGCAAGGTTTTCAACCGATGCATTTTCTTGGTCAATTTCACCCGGATATAAACGCGGATGCGGATGCAAATGCGCAGGCTGTTGGTTTTGAAAACGGCTATGCGGCGATTGCGGCCTATTACGGAAACTCTGATTGGATGGATACGGCAACACCGTATCTCAATAGCCAGGATCTGCTGTCAGGCCTGCCTGCAGGGACCGTGCCGACGCTGGAAAGCCACATCATTGTTGCTGAGTCAACAGAAGGGCGCCATCTGGTTGCCAATCCGTATTTCTTCCAGGTTGATACTGCGGGTAATCAACTGCCCTACATCAACGAACAAGACGAGCTGTTCGTGGGCGAAAGTGAAGTGCGGTTGCTGAAACTGATCAACTCGGAAGTGGATTATAAATCGCAATCCCTCAACCTTGATGCGGCACCAATGCTGTTGGAAGGTCAGGAAAGCGGTAACTTTACGGTTGAACTGAAACCTGAAATCGCACTGGCATCATTTGCCTTTAATGTAACCTCGGAAAACATGGAAAAGCGCAAGGTTTTCGGTGATCTTAAGTTCCGCCAAGCGATGTCGGTTGCGATCAATCGCGATGAGATCAACGAGGTTGTGTATTTCGGTCTTGGACGTGCGCAGCAATATACCGGCTTTTCACCGACCCCTGCGTTTATCAGCGAAGAGGTTGAGCAGAGCTACGCACAGTTTGACCCGGATATGGCCAATGCCTTGCTGGATGAAATCGGCATGGTTGACACCAACGGTGACGGGATGCGCGAATTGCCAAATGGTGATCCGCTGGTTCTAAACCTGCAAGTGGCAACACAAGCTATTTCGATCAAACTGGTCGAACTGGTTGGTCAGAACTGGAAAGATGTGGGCATTGACAGCACGGTAAAAGAGGTGACGACGGATGAGTTCCGCTCGGCTATGTCTGCCAACCAGCTGGATGTGACCATGTATGCCAAAAGCCAGCCACTGGCCGTTATCCTTGGTATTTCAGAGCTGTTCCAACCACCGTTTGACAACTATTTTAACCTGCGCACAGGAATGCTCTGGGGCGAATATGTTGATACGGATGGCGCGAGCGGGGTGAAACCACCACAGTATGTCTATGACATGATGGACGATATCAATGCGTTTCAGGCAGCGATTGTCGGCACGGATGCGTCCAATGAAATCGGCGCACGTTTGGTGAAAACCATGGTGGATAACCTGTTGTTTATCGGTACTGTCAAAGCGGTTGCACCGATTTATCACAACAATGCGTTGAAGAACTTTACCGAGTTCCAAACCCAGTCCTATGCCTATTATCGCACGTATCCGTACCGCGCGACACAGTGGTATCTGGACGAATAATCTTGTTTGATTGAGATAAAAAGCTTGCGGGCAGACCTGTTTTGCCCGCGAACACTCTAATAACAAGCCGAATGGCTGATTGAGAGTTCAGGGGGGTGGCATTTTAATGCTACAGTTTTCTAAATTTGTTGCCGTGCGCGCGTCGATGGCGATCCTAACGCTGGTTTTGGTTTCTTTCGTTGTGTTTACCTTGATGGAACTGGTTCCCGGTGATTGCGCCGAACGCTACCTGTCTTTTAAAAACTCGCAAGGGGCGGTGATTACACCCGCCGATATTCAGGCAGAACGCGTGCGTCTGGGCTTGGATCAACCATATGTTAAGCGTTGGGCGGGATGGATTTTCAATGCATTTCAAGGTGAGTTTGGCGATAGCTGTATTTTACGTCTGAACATCAGCCAGCTTTTGGGGCAGAAATTCTGGCTTAGTCTCGGGCTGTGTCTGTCAGCGCTTTTACTTGCCTATGCTATCGCAATTCCTGTGGGTATTTTGGCGGCAACTTCTAGAAATGCAGTTTTAAACAACAGTCTGCGTCTGGTTAGCTATCTGGGTCTGGCGTTACCGAATTTTCTGTTGGCGCTGATGATTATGCTATTTTCCACGCTGGTATTTGGGAACAGCCTGACAGGGCTGTTTTCCAAAGAATTCCGTGATGCGGCATGGTCCTACGATAGGGTGATTGATTTTCTCGGCCATGCATGGTTGCCGGTTTTTATTCTGGGCTGGTCTGCCACGGCCTTTGCCATTCAAACTGTGCGGGCGCTGATGTCCGATGAAATTGGCAAGCTTTATGTAACGGCGGCGGCGGCGCGTGGTGTTTCCGGGCGACGTTTATTGATGCGCTACCCTGCGCGCCATGCGCTTAGTCCGATCATCAATTCGCTCGGGTTTGACCTTAATCGTATCTTTAATGAATTGCCCATTGTTGCCCTGATCCTGACCTTGACCGAGGCCGGATCCCTGTTGATCGAAGCCTTGGCGCGTTCAAACGACCAGCAGCTTGCCGGGGCGATTATTTTCTTGCTGACTGCCAGTATTGTCGGGATTAATTTCATTACCGATATATTCCTGGCCCTCACTGATCCGCGCGTTCGTCGCAGTATAATGGGATGAATGATATGAGTGATCAAGTAAACATGCCCTCGGCGGCCGACCAGAAACTGAAAGAGGCGTATTTCACCGCCTCGCAAGGGCAGTTGATCTGGCAACGTTTCAAACGCAATAAATCGGCCCTTGCCGGGGCTTGGGTTCTGATCATTCTGGTTTTGTCGGGAATATTTGCGCCGTTCCTCACCCCATACGATGCCACCATCGCCGGGCGTGACAAGGATTACCTGAACGGCGCGCCGGAAATTCCGCGGTTTTGTGATGATAACGGCTGCTCGCTGCGCCCTTTTATTTATACAACCGAACGTAGCCGTTCAATCAAGACCAACTTTCGTTGGGTGACCGAAACCGATACCAGCCTTAGCGCGCGCCGGTATGTGGTGTTTTTTACCGAAGGCACGCCCTATAAGTTTCTGGGAATATCGTTTGATACGCATCTATTTGGCGTTGATAAGGGTATGATCCATATTTTTGGTACGGATTCCACCGGCAAGGATATCTATTCACGTACCTTATCGGCGATTAACACATCCATGGCGGTGGGCACGATCGGGGTGTTGATTGCTTTTGTTTTGGCGTTGGTGATCGGCGGGGTTGCAGGGTATTATGGTGGCTGGATTGATTCAAGCCTACAGATGATCACCGATACCGTGCGCACCATTCCCAGTATCCCGTTGTTCATGGCTCTGGCCGCGTTTGTCCCCGATGTCTGGAGCGCGGAGGCGCGGTTCTTTTTCATCTCTATGGTGTTGGGGCTGATCGGTTGGCCGACCCTTGCGCGGCGTATTCGCACCCATCTTTTGACCGAACGTAATCAGGAATACGTGCTGGCCGCGCAGCTGTGCGGCGCATCTCCGCGCCATGTGATCCGTCGGCATTTGCTGCCCAGCTTTACAAGCTATATCATCGTCGATCTGGTCATCTCGTTTCCCTATATGGTGCTGTCTGAAACCGCACTGTCGTTCATTGGGCTGGGGCTAAAAGACCCGGTGAATTCGCTGGGGGTTATGTTGCAAAACGTAACATCTGCCGATGTGCTGCTGAATTATCAATGGTATTTCATTCCGGTGATCTTTTTTATCATTCTCGTGTTGGCATTTGTGTTCGTCGGTGACGGGCTGCGTGATGCCGCCGACCCTTATTCGGATTCCAACAAATGACCCGGCTGCTTGACGTTCAAAACCTGACCCTTCAGTTTGACACCGACGAAGGGCGGATCACCGCCGTAGATAATGTATCCTTTACGCTTGAAGCGGGCGAGGTCATGGGGCTGGTTGGTGAAAGCGGTTCGGGCAAATCTGTGACCGCAAAATCCCTGATGAAGCTCAACCCGCCAAATGCGATTTATAGGGATGAGACAAGCATCACCTTGCATCTGGACGATGGCCCGGTAGAGATCATGGGGCTGCAAACCTCCAAGGATTTGAAGGTGGTGCGTGGTGGTGCGATTTCGATGATTTTTCAAGAACCGATGGCCAGTTTTGCACCGGCAATCACGATCGGGGATCAGATGGTGGAGCAGTTGCAAATCCACACAGATATGAACGCAAAACGCGCAACCGAGGTATCGATCGAGATGCTGGACCGTGTTGGCATTTCTGATGCCGCCCAACGGTTTAAACAATATGCGTTTGAGTTATCGGGCGGCATGCGCCAGCGCGCCATGATCGCCATGGCCCTGTCCACCAAGCCCAAATTGTTGATCGCGGATGAGCCGACAACGGCGCTTGATGTGACCATTCAGGCGCAGGTGATTGACCTGATGAAGGACCTCGTAACCGAATTTGGCATGGGCATTATTTTTATCACCCATGATCTGGGCGTGATTGCGCAGACGGCCGATAAGGTGGCGGTGATGTACCTGGGGCGGCTGGTGGAACAGGGGGCCGTGCGCGATGTGATCCGCAATCCTGCCCACCCTTATACCAAGGGTCTGATCGCCGCGTTGCCCAGTTTGGATGATCTGGACACCCCTCTAACGCCGATCCCGGGTGATATCCCGTCACCGCTGGAACGGCCGCCGGGGTGTGTGTTTAACACCCGCTGTTCGGCCAATTTAGGGGCGCGTTGCAGTACGGAAATCCCGAAGTTTTCCACCGTTAGCGGGGGCCACAGCACTGCCTGTCATTTGTACGATAAGGAGGGGGCCGCATGAGCGACGACATCTTGATCAAAGCGCGCGATCTATCGGTGCATTACCCCTTAAGTGGCGGCGGCCTGTTTGGCCCAAAACCGGTGGTCAAGGCGGTTGAGGGTGTGAACCTCGACATTGCGCGCGGCAGTTTTTTCGGGCTGGTGGGCGAAAGTGGATCAGGCAAAACCACCCTTGGGCGGGCCTGTCTAAAGGCCGCGCCAATCACCCGTGGTAGCGTAGAATATTCCGACGAAGACGTGCATTACGAACTTACAACCATCGACACCAAAGGTCTGAAAGACTACCGCACCCGCGCACAACTGATTTTTCAGGACCCCTACGCCGCCCTTAGTCCACGTATGACGGTGCGCGATATTATCGCCGAACCGCTGGAGGTCATGGGGCTAACCTCTAGCCGTGAGGAAACCGATGAACGGGTGCGTGAAATTGCCACCAAATGCCGCCTCAATCTGGAACATCTTCGCCGCTTCCCGCACGCGTTTTCGGGTGGTCAACGTCAACGTATTTCCATCGCGCGCGCGTTGGTGTCAAAGCCGCATTTCGTTGTCGCGGATGAATCTGTAGCCGCACTTGATGTGTCCATTCAGGCCGATGTTTTGAACCTGCTAAAAGATATTCAGCTTGAAATGGGCTTAACCTTTTTGTTTATCAGCCACGATCTAAGCGTTGTCGCACATGTATGTGACCACGTGGCGGTGATGTATCTGGGGCGCTTGGTTGAAACCGCCCCGACGCGTGATTTATTCAACGCGCCGCGCCACCCATATACCAAGGCGTTGCTGTCTGCGATCCCCTCGCTTGACCCCGACGCGCCGAAAACCGCGCAAAAACTAGAGGGTGAAATCCCTTCGCCAACCAATCCGCCACCCGGGTGCAAATTCCAGACCCGTTGCCCGTTTGCTGTTGATATCTGCCGCACAGATGAACCAAAACTTGAACATTCCAGCGCCGGTCATGAGGTCGCGTGCCACCGCTGGGCGGAATTGATGGATTAGGTGGGCTACCAATGCGGCGGTTTTTGATCCGCCATGGGAATGCCTTGTGTTGTATCCGCTTCCTGCTCAGCCGCACGCTGCATCAACATCGCAACCCGTCTGTTCAACACGTCTATTTCAGCGCGCTGCTCGGTCAGAACCTCATTTAATTCATCCAATAGCACGCTTTGATGGGCTATATGTTCTTCAAGACGGGTGATGGTGTGGTGGCTCATGTTGGCTCCGGAAATAGGGTTACAGGGAGGCTTTCCTGCCACTTTGGGTATTTGTGCATGATAGCATTAAAGCGTTCCGATGCCAGGAAAACACCCAACCAGTTGTGTAAGTTTTGATAAGGTTCAGCATTAAACCATTCTCGATCTACATTGGCAAACTGGCGGATAAAGGTTACAATACTAGCGTCTGTAATACCAAAGTTTTGCCCTGATAAATAAGGAGTCCCAGCAAGTTTTTTATCTAACTTCTCCACGAATATTGTAGCATCATTTCTAGCCCCTAAAACGTCACCATCTGCATATTTATATCGATCAAGTGCCGATTTAAACACACCATCACATTGTGCAATCAGGGTTTCATCATGGCCATCCAGCCAGCCTTCGGGGTCATTTTGATGCAACGCCCAGAGCATGATATCATAACTTTCATCAATCACCTGCGCGCCATCTATCAGCACCGGAACCGTGGCTTTAGCGGATGCCGCCAAAAGTTCAGCGGGTTTATCACGCAATACCACCTCGCGCAGTTCCACAGAAATCCCGCTGGCTGCGATGGCCAGACGGGCGCGCATTGCATAGGGGCAACGGCGAAAGGAATATAAAATCGGTCTCATATATCCCAGATAAAACGTTACGCAAAATTTGGCAATCCGTGCATCGACAGCAAGGAATCCTACAAGTATGGTTGTGCAAAGAAAGGAACCCGATTTGGCGGCATTTAGGCAACATGATCTGCGCAATGCAATGGGCTGTTTTGCCACTGGCGTTACGGTCGTTACAACCATGACCGCAGATGGGCCGTTGGGAATGACGGTTAACAGCTTTGCATCTGTATCGCTCGATCCGCCATTGGTTCTGTGGTCACCTGCTCGCAAATCAGCGCGATTTCCGGCATTTGAAGCCGCCAGCCATTTTGCCGTACATATTTTGGCAGAAAACCAGCGCGACCTGGCCAAAGCCTTTGCCGAAACCGGAATTGAGGCCTTTGAAGGGCGCGCATACACAAGCGGAATCGGCGATGTGCCGGTATTTGATCAATGTACAGCGCGCTTTGAATGTAGCCATACTGCGCGATATGACGGGGGCGATCACTTGATTGTTGTGGGCGAGGTTTTACGGCTGGAATACACCGAGAAACCACCGCTATTATATTTTCGCAGCGCTTACGAAAAGGTGCAGAAATGCTAAAACATCTCAGTGCACGTTGGAAAAACCTTGGTCATGCCAGTGCAGGATTAGCGTTTGTACTGAAAACCGAAGCCAATGCACGCATTCATTTTGCGGCCACGGTTTTGGTTGTAATTGCGGCCGTTTTACTGCACGTAAGTCATCAGGATTGGCGCTGGCTTATCCTTGCCATTGCGTTGGTTTGGCTGGCCGAGATACTGAATACCGCGATCGAACATTTATGTGATATTGTGATGCCGGGGCCGTCAGAAATGGTTAAACATTCCAAGGATATAGCCGCAGGTGCCGTTTTAATTTGCGCTATTGCGGCTGCAATCATCGGCATTATGGTGTTTTCCCCCTACATCTGCGCGCTGTTCTAACTTGCGAGATGGTGGTCCTTGCGATAGAGATTTGCAAAACCGCAACGCAGGGTCTGGATATGGCTAAGAACAAGAAGCAAAAGGTTAAGCGCCCCAAGGCGATACCGCCGCGTGGATTTCGCGACTATTTTGGTGCCGAGGTTGTTGAGCGCAATGATATGTTGGCCAAAATCGTTGATGTTTATCATCGCTATGGTTTTGATCCGCTGGAAACACCTGCTGTTGAAACTGTCGAGGCTTTGGGTAGTTTTTTACCCGATATTGATCGCCCTAATGCCGGGGTTTTTGCCTGGCAGGATGAGGATGATGCCTGGATGGCGCTGCGGTATGATCTGACGGCACCGCTGGCACGGGTTTATGCACAATTTCGCAACGATCTGCCAACGCCTTATCGCCGCTATGCTGTTGGGCCAGTTTGGCGCAATGAAAAGCCGGGACCGGGGCGATACAGGCAGTTTTATCAGTGTGACGCAGATACGGTTGGTACGCCGACGGTAGCGGCGGATGCCGAGATATGTGGGATGCTTTCCGATACGTTAGAAGCCGTTGGGATTCCGCGTGGTGACTATATCATTCGGGTGAATAACCGCAAAGTTTTGAACGGCGTTATGGAAATGGCTGGCATTCTCGATATGTCCGATTTGTCTAAGTTTGAAGCTGAAAGAGGCGTGGTTTTGCGCGCAATAGACAAGTTAGATCGTCTTGGATCTGACGGTGTTCGCGCCCTTTTAGGGGCAGGGCGCAAGGATAAGAGCGGGGATTTTACCAATGGGGCAAACCTGTCGGATGAGCAGGCGGAAATCATCATGGGCTTTATAGATGCGCGCCGCAATGATGGTGCAGAAACCTGTGGGCGCTTGCGTGAACTGGTTGCTGGCTCTGCTATTGGAGTGACGGGCGTAGAGGAACTGGAAACCATTGCCGAACTGAGCTTAAAGCAAGGGTACGGACCTGAACGCGTGCTGATTGACCCATCCGTTGTGCGTGGCCTTGGTTATTATACCGGCCCGGTTTATGAGGCCGAACTTACTTTTGAAATTCTGGATGAAAAAGGGTGCAAACGCCAGTTTGGCTCGGTTGCCGGAGGTGGGCGGTACGATGATCTGGTCAAACGTTTTACGGGTCAGGAGGTGCCGGCAACAGGGATTTCCATCGGGGTTGATCGTTTGCTGGCAGCTTTGCGTGAAAAGGGGCGGATCACCAGCCAATCTTACGGGCCGGTTATTGTGACGGTGATGGATCGTGCACGAATGAGCGATTATCAAAGCATGGTGACCGAGCTGCGCAACGCCGGAATTCGTGCCGAAGTTTATCTGGGCAACCCCAAGAATTTCGGGAACCAGTTGAAATATGCTGATGCGCGGAATGCCCCTGTGGCCGTGATTGAGGGTGCGAATGAAAAGGCAAGTAATGTGGTGCAGATCAAAGATCTTGCGCTTGGTAAAGCTTTGGCCGCTGACATTACCACCAATGAAGAATGGAAATCCCAGCCTGCGCAGATTGAAATTACCCGCAAGGATTTGGTGGTTGAGGTGCGCAAAATGATTGCGCGCGCGCGTACTTAGATGGTGACCTCAAGGGCATATCTGGCAAATGGGCGCTTAGGTGCGGGGCTGGAACAAGTGCGCGCCGAGGTCGCCCGGCTGATGTCCGGCTTTATCGCCAACGGTGCGCAGACGGTTGAACCTGCTGCACTGTTACCTGCTGATGTTTTGATCGATCTTTACGGCGAGGATTTGCGCGCCCGCGCTTATACCACCCATGATCCGGTCGCAGGTGAGCTGATGTTACGCCCCGATTTTACGGTTCCGGTGGTGCAAATGCATATGGCAAACGGTGCGCTAGCCGCCCGATACGCTTATGCGGGATCAGTCTGGCGGCGTCAGGAACAGGGTTCTGAACGCGCGAATGAATACCTGCAAGCGGGGTTTGAGCTGTTTGGTGGCGACGATCCAGCCGCCGATGATGCCGAGGTTTTTGCGGTCATGGCAACGGCTCTCGGTGATTTGCCGGTGGCACCGATAACGGGTGACCTTGGTCTGGTTATTGATGCGATTGAGGCGCTCGATACGAATGCGCATCGTAAAGCGGCGCTTCGCCGTCATGTCTGGCGCCCAACGCGTTTTGAGCGGTTGTTGCAACGCTATGCATGCCCCCCGACATTCAGCCCAGAGCGTGCGCAATTGCTAGATGCTGTGCGTGATGGCAGCATTCTTGATTTCATCGAAAAATCAGGGGCTGCACAGGGGGTCAGAGCGGTCGAGGAAATCGTTGCAAGGGCCGAGATTTTGATGGAAGAAAAGGCAACGCCCCCGTTAAGTAAGGCGGCTGTTGCGCTTGTATCGGGGGTGCTGAATTTGAAATGCACCATGGCAGAGGCCCCAAAGGGTTTGCGTAAGATTGCGCCAATGCTTAGCGCAGCCGCGATCCAACTTGAGGCGCGCACCGAGGCGCTTTCAAATGCCGGTATCGACGTGTCTTCTTTGCCGTTTGAGGCATCTTACGGGCGCAAAACACTGGAATATTACGACGGTTTTGTTTTTGGTTTTCAGGCACTTGCGCGGCCAGAGTTGCCGCAAATTGCCCAAGGTGGGCGCTATGATGCGCTGACCCGTGTTTTGGGCAATGCAAAGGGCATACCTGCGGTTGGCGGCATCATCCGCCCCGAGGCCTTATTGGCCTTGAAGGGGGGTGCAGCATGAGCATTTTGAAACTTGGTCTGCCTTCCAAAGGCCGTTTGCAAGAACAAACTATCGACTGGTTTTCCGCGCGCGGGGTTACAATTGAACGTACCGAATTGGGGCGGGAATATGCCGGGCGCGTGCTTGGTTTTGATGATATAGAACTGGTTTTGCTTTCTGCCGGTGAAATTCCCAAAGAGCTGGCTACCGGACGCATCCATCTTGGGGTCACCGGGCAGGATTTGATCCATGAAAAAATTCCCGGCTGGGACAGTAAAATTGCAGAATTGGCCATGATGGGCTTTGGGCAGGCTGATCTGATTTTGGCCGTGCCGGATATTTGGCTCGACGTTGAGAATATTGATGATCTGGACGCCGTCGCCGCGGCATTTCGCGCCCGACACGGGTTTCGTCTGCGCATTGCTACGAAATATCACAATCTGGTACGCGAGTTTTTGCAAGGTCACGGGGTCGCGGATTACCAATTGGTTGACAGCCAGGGTGCCACCGAAGGTGTTGTTAAAAATCTGACTGCTGAGGTGATTGCCGATATCACCTCCTCGGGGGAAACTCTGCGTGCAAACCATCTGAAAATCTTGCACGACGGGCTGATATTGCACTCACAGGCAACGTTGTTTGTGGGGTTGGGTATTGGGCACGCTGAAAAGGCGACGCTTATTGGTCTGTTAAATGCACTCGATCTGCCGCTTTCATCAGAATTATTGCAATAAAACCATGGAACATGTTATTATTTTACACGGGTTAGGGCGCCGCACGGCCTCGATGGAGCGCTTGGGGCAGCATGTTAATGCTGCCGGATTTGAGACGCATCTTGTGGATTATCCCTCCAGTAAAGACACGATTGAAAACCTGGTCACGCTGATTGCTTCAAGCCTGCCGCCTGCGCCTTTACGGCTGCATTTCGTCGGGCATTCATTGGGGGGGATTTTGGCGAAAGCGATGGCGCTAAAACTGCCAGAGGTGCGTCGGGGGCGGATTGTGCAAATTGGCGCCCCGAATTTTGGCAGTGAAATAGCCGAGCGGGTGGCGGTTTTTGGTGCCCTCATGGGGCCGGCATTATCCGAGCTGACGCCAAATTCCGGTATTGATGACAGGGGTCTTGATATAGGCGCCATCGCCGGAACCGCAGCAATTCCGGCCTATGGTTTGATTACGGGTATCAAAGGGGAAAACGACGGCAAGGTCTCGGTTATCAGCGCTTGGGGGAATGCCCCCGAGGATAAACGCATTGCCTTTCCTGTGGCCCACAGCATAATGATGCAGGATGCTCGGGTGATTGCGGCAACTATTCAGTTTTTGGAAACAGGTGGATTTGGCGAATAACCCATATTCAGGACTGATAAATGGCTATAGATATTGTGAAAATCCGTGCAAAAACGCCGGAGGTAAAAACCGTTAACCATTTGTTGGCATCCGGCTCGGCCTTGATGCCATAATGTGTTTCTGATGCAATTATTAAGCATATCACGCTGGAATCCAACATTGGTGGATATGAGGCGCAAACAAAAACAGCCGCCCCGCTTGAGCGCGTTTATGATCTTGTCGCAACGCTGATCGGGGCAAAACCACAAGAAATTGCTTTGCTAGAAAATGCTACCGCCGCGTGGTGTCAGGCATTTTATGCACTGCCTTTGCGTGCAGGGGATCGGGTTTTAACATGCCAGGCAGAGTATGCTGCCAATTATATTGCCTTTCTTCAACGCGCCAAACGCGATGGTTTTACGATTGAGATTATCCCCAATGATGTGACAGGCGCGCTGGATGTGGCGGCACTTGAGGCGATGATCGATGATCGCGTAGCCTTGATTGCAATTACTTGGGTGCCGACAAATGGTGGTCTGGTTAATCCCGCAGCGGCGATCGGGCGCGTAGCGCATGCGCATAATATCCCCTATCTTCTGGATGCCTGTCAGGCGGTAGGGCAAATGCCGGTGGATGTGCGCGACCTTAAGTGTGATTTTCTGGCGGCGACGGCGCGAAAATTCCTGCGTGGGCCGCGTGGTATCGGGTTTTTATATATACGTGAGGCGTTAATTGAAACGTTGGAACCTGCGATGATTGATTTATATGCCGCCAACTGGAAAGCCCCGGATCAATATATTTTGCGCCCCGATGCCCGCCGATTTGAAAACTGGGAAAACGCCTATGCGCTGCGGGTGGGTTTGGGGGCGGCGGTTGAATACGCGCTGTCGGTCGGGATTGAGGAAATTCAGAAACGTGCCTGCACGCTTGCTGATGATCTGCGGCAAAAATTGCGAGATACCCTTGGGGCCAAGGTTTATGATCTGGGTGCAGAGCAATGCGCGATTGTCAGTTTTACAATTGCGGGCATGATCCCGTCTGAAACGGTTGCGAAATTGCGTCTGCAAGGCATTAATATCGGGGTTTCCAGCCCGGCGAGCACGCCTTTGGATGGTTTGGTGCGAAACCTGCCCGATCTTATGCGTGCCGCCCCGCATTATTATAATACGACTGAGGAAATTGAACAATTGATCGCAGCCCTAGTGACGGTGCGCGGGTAATTCAGCTAAAAGCATCCGGTTTGGCCGCGCGCGCCATATGGTCGAGCACGGCGTTCACGAATTTGGCTTCACGGCCTTCGGGAAAAAACGCCTTGGCAACATCGACAAACTCGGTGATTACAACTTTGGGCGGCGTGTTTTGGGTTAACAGTTCTGCACCAGCGGCACGAAACAGTGCCCGCAACGTTGGATCAATACGCGCAATCGGCCATTTGGCAACGAGGGCACGGTCGGTCATTTGGTCGATTTTCGCTTGATGGTTTACGGCCTCGGCCAATAGGGCACGAAATAGCTTCAAATCCCCTTCCGCATAGGTATCCCCGTCGATTTCAGCGCCCAGACGATGGGTCTCAAACTCGGCTTGAACATCGTCAAGAGCGCTGCCGGATGCCTCCATTTGAAATAAGGCCTGCACAGTAAACAGCCGCGCCGCTGAGCGCATTTGGCGTTTGTCAGTGCGGGTGTTTTCAGCCGGTTTTGGCATCAGGTATTCCCTCGGGGTTTGCCAGTATTTCCGGCCATTAAAATATGTTCAGAAGCAGGCGCAATACGCCCAGAGCTGGGGTTTGTAAAGCGGCGTTTTATCGCAATAAGATGCATAGCTGCAAGGGCCGCATCGTGGCCTATAGATTTAGCGTTTTTCGGGTTTTTAAGGGCAATAATGCCATTGCCAATGCAAATCCCCTCACCCCCCAGAAGTATCAGACCTTGGTAGGCCGTATTGCGGATGATCTTATAATGCGCATGCTGTTGGCGAATAATGCCCCCAAGGGCAACGTAGCCATCATAACACCCGGCTGCATTTGCCAACCGGATGGCAGTGGGGATTTCCAGCACGCGGGATAGCTCGATCACCTCAGAGCGCGCGCCCGCAGATACAATCGCAGCGCGGGCTTCAGTGACCAGTTTTTCAGTGATATCATCGTTCCCGCTGGCCACAATCAGCAGGCGGGTTGGAATATCAAACCGTGGGTCCGGTAAGGCTGCATTGGTTTTTAAAACCGTCATCTAGATACCCTGATCCCTTCTGCTCTTTGACAGATGTCCTAACGCGGCAGGCGTGTTGGGGCAAGGGGCGGGGCAATTGCATTTGCGCAAACCCACGGTTTGGCGTATCTGTGCAATATCTTTCCCACCCGGAGTCGGACTTTGTGTAAACACCGTAAATTTGTATTTTTGCAAGGCCCGCATGGCCCGTATTTTAGCAATCTGGGCCAAAAACTTGTGGCTACAGGTGCGCAGGTTGAACGCATAGGGTTCACTTTTGCCGATCATGTTTTTTGGCACAAATCCCTTGATTACAAGGCTTATAGCGACACTGAGGAAACTTGGCCCACCTATCTTAAGGATCATATCCTTAAAAACGAGGTCACAGATATTGTGCTTTACGGCGACAGTCGCCCCTTGCATCAAATCGCCCGTGCTGTGGCTGTGCGCCTTGATATCACGGTGCATTGTTTTGAAGAAGGCTATCTGCGCCCGTATTGGGCAACATATGAGCGGGGCGGCACTAATGGCAACTCGGCGTTGATCGGGATTAGCGTGCCCGAGATGCTGGAAGCGGTCAAAAAACACCCCGTTGATCTGCCCGAGGTTCCTGTGCAGTGGGGCGCAATTTGGCATCATGCATTTTATGGGTTTTTATACCACCTGCTGATCGCCTTCCCGACACCGCGATACCGTAAATACCGCCCGCATCGGGAAATCACAGTTTTGCGCGAATTACTGCTTTATATCCGGCGTCTGGCAATTATGCCGGTGCAAGGGGTGCAGCGACGCTGGCGCACGCGGCGACTTTTGCGCAGTGGGGCGATTTATCATCTGGTGTTGTTGCAGCTCAGCCATGATGCATCCCTGCGCAGCCATTCCGATATCCCCTCGGTCGGCGCTTTTATCAAGATGGTTATCGGCGAGTTTGCCAGCGGCGCGCCGGCGCATCATAGGTTGGTTTTCAAAGCACATCCTTTTGAAGATGAGCGGGAACCCTTGCCAAGATTGGCCCGCGCAGAGATCACCCGTTTGGGGCTGCAGGACCGCGTGCAATATATCCCCGGCGGCAAGTTGGGGCCGCTGCTTGACGGGGCAAATAGCACAGTAACCGTCAATTCCACTGCCGCACAACAAGCGCTTTGGCGGGGCTTGCCCATCAAGGCTTTGGGGCGATCTGTGTTTTTAAAACCGGAATTCGTGTCCGAGCAACCATTGGCCGAGTTTTTTGCAAACCCCGATGCACCAGATGGTGAAGCTTACCGTGGATATCGGCAGTTTTTACTCGAAACCTCACAAATCGCCGGTGGGTTTTACACCAAACGCGGGCGTGCGGAACTGCTGCGCCGTGTCGTTGATCTGATATTATCCCCCAATGATCCTTACGAGGTTTTGCTGGAGCCTGAACAATCAACACTCCCCTGAATTGCAGACCGTTAAGAGACGGAAATATGTTCTGGTGCAGCATGCCTTTCTGCGTTAAGTTGAGCCTCAATAATCGCTTATCTTACAGGCTGTTTGGGGTGGAAATGATTCGACATTTATGTGCAAATTTTTGTCGCATCTTCTTGTGCCTTGCCCTTGCACTGCTTGTTGCATCCTGTGGTTTGCCGCGCTCAGGCCCCACGGAAAGTGAGATCCGTGCCAGCTCAATCGAAGAGGGTGGGGATACGCATATTATCGATGTTACGGACGGGGTTGTGCAGGCAACGGCGCGCTCACAACGGCTTGGTTTTAGCCGCTCGTTTCTAAGCGCCGGGCTTAGCTCGATAGATCGAATACATTCTGGCGATTTGCTAAGCATTACAATTTGGGAAAACGTTACCAACGGAATATTTGCCACGCAGGGTCAAAAAGTGACGCAGCTTGGGGCGGTACGGGTTGACCAGCTTGGCAATATTTTTGTGCCCTACGCGGGGACAGTGCGGGCAAGCGGGCGTACCCCTGACGATTTGCGCCAAAAAATCACCGAGTTGCTGGCCCCGCAAACCCCCGATCCACAGATCGAGGTGCGCCGCGAAGCTGGGGATGGTGCTACGGTTAGCATCCTTGGCGGGGTCTCTGCACAGGGGGTTTTCCCGATTGAGGCGTCAACCCGCCGTCTAACCGGTATGCTGGCCACTGCTGGTGGTGTGTCTGTTGATCCGGGAATTGTAAAAATCACTGTGCGTCGTGGCCGTGAGATCGGGCAAATCTGGATGCAGGATCTGTTTGATAATCCGGCCAATGACATCCCGCTAAAAGCCGGGGATCAGATCACGCTTGAAAAAGATGAACGGTATTTTGTCTCAATGGGCACTACCGGACAACGCCGCGTGCGGTTTGAAACCCATAACCCCAGTATCATTGAGGCTTTGGCCCATATTGGCGGCCTGCGCAGTGGCACCTCGAATCCCAAGGGGATATTTATTTTCAGGGTTGAGCCAGCTGCAATTATTAATAAAGTTCTGGATCGCACAGACATTACGACTCCGCAAAGGGTGATATATGTTGTAGATCTTACGAAAGAAGACGGCATGTTTACAGCCCATAATTTTCAGGTAAATAACGAGGATATTATCTACGTCACCGAAGCGCCTTATGTTGCATGGAACAAATTGCTAAGAACGCTTATGGGGACACTGAATTCCTTAACAGCATTGGATTCTGCCTTTACCAGAGCGGCCGGAGTCTTTGGCGAATAGACCGCCAAAACTGTTAGCAGGCGTCTCAAAAGGTCTGCTCTATTCGCCAGGTTTGCGACGGGTTATCCGCGCAGCGGGGTATATTCCATTTCCAATAAAGTTCGGGCGCTGGGGGATGAAAGTTGCCGTGTGGGGGCGTTTGGTAAGGTCGCGAAAAGCGTGCAAAAAATATCGGGAAGTAACAACGGTTCTTACGTTTGAAGATGCGTTTTTGCGCTCGGTTCTGCCGGGGCCGAAAACACCACCGGTGGGCATAACGGTCGATGATCTCGGGGTCCATTTTGATTGCAACGCGCCTTCAAGGTTAGAGCATATTTTGCAGCATGATGACCTTGATGATCCCCAATTGTTACAGCGTGCAAAGGATGGGCGTGCGTTTTTACGCCATTACGGATTATCAAAATACAACCCCACGTCGCTGAACGAAAAAAACCGCCCGCCAGCGGGGTATATTTTGGTGATTGATCAGGTGGCGCAGGATGCCTCGATCATCGATGGTAATGCCTCAGCCGATACCTTTGTGCACATGCTGGCGGCGGCAAAATCCGAAAACCCGGGGCAGAGAATTGTTATTCGCACCCACCCTGCAGCAGCTGGAAAAACAGATAAAACCGGGCATTATACAAATGACGACGAAGACGGGAACATCATGTTATTCAGTGCGCCCTGCAATCCATATGACCTGCTTGACGGGGCTGCAAAAGTATATTGCGTCACCTCGCAATTTGGGTTTGAGGCGATATTAACCGGGCACAGGCCTGTGGTCTTTGGGCTACCATTTTATGCGGGCTGGGGGCTTAGCGACGATCGCCAATCCGTGGCGCGACGTGCGCGCGATCTAAGCGTTGATCAGCTGTTTGCCGCAGCCATGCTGGTGTTTCCGCATTGGTTTGATCGAACAACAGGTAAGGCCTGCACATTTGAACAGGCAGCGCGCCAGTTACTGGTGGAATCGCGCCATTACTGGGATGGCATAACCCCCAAAGCGCTGTTGGGAATGCACATGTGGAAACGTAATATTGTTACCGCATTCCTGAATGGTGCCGGGCATAAGCTGGTATATTGCAAAAACATTGCCAGTACCTTGCAGCAGGCACAAAAATTGCAGGGCGAGGTTGTCGTTTGGGCGGCGCATGCTTCAAATAATCTGCGGGAAAAATGCAAAACCGCCAAGTTGCCTCTGTTGCGGATGGAGGACGGATTTTTGCGCTCCACGGGCCTTGGTGCTGATCTGACGCCCGCATCATCACTGGTGCTGGATGATCTTGGGATATACTATGACGCCCAGCGGCCAAGCCGTTTAGAGATATTGATATCAGAGACAAATACCTTGCCGAGGTTTGCTATAAAACGGGCGCAGGATTTGCACAGTGAAATCCTTAAAACCGGTGTTTCCAAGTATAATCTTGAGGGGGGAAGGCAGGTTTTAAAACTGCCAAAAGGTCGGAAGATTATCTTGCTTCCTGGGCAGGTTGAGGATGATGCTTCGATCAAAAAAGGTGCGGGGGATGTGCATACAAACCTTGGCCTGTTAAAGGCCGTGCGTGCGGCTAATTCAACGGCATATATCCTTTATAAACCGCACCCGGACGTGATTGCAGGGTTGCGTATGGGGAAGGTATCACAAAAAAAAGCCAGGCTATATTGTGACCGTGTCGTCGAAAATATGGACGTTATTCACCTGATTGACTTGTGTGACGAAATTTGGACGATCACCTCGCTTTTAGGGTTTGAGGCTTTGCTGCGCGGCAAAAAAGTTGTCTGTTTTGGCATGCCATTTTACGCCGGTTGGGGTTTGACGACTGACCTTGGGGCGAAATGCGCGCGCCGCACATCCGTTGTTACAATTGAGGGGTTGATCCACGCCACATTGATTGATTATCCACGTTACATGGACCCTATTTCCGGGCTGCCTTGCACACCCGAAGTGATGGTTCAGCGCTTGGCGCAAAAAGCGACAAAAAACAAACCGATGTTACGTATATTGGCAAAAATACAAGGAATTTTGCCAATGCGCGCGTTTTTTTGGCGTTAATCGTTGTCCGTAGGTGGGCGCAATTCGTGGACGAATTCCTCAAAATCATCGGCGGCTTGGAAGTTTTTATAGACGCTGGCAAAACGCACATAGGCGACGGTGTCGATACGTGCCAGCGTTTCCATCACAATCTGCCCGATTTTATCAGACGGGATATCTGGCTCTCCGAGGCTTTCAAGACGCCGCACAATACCAGATATCAGCTGGTCAATACGGTCCGGCTCAACAGGGCGTTTTTGCATGGAAATCCGAATGGAGCGATCCAGTTTATCCCGGTCAAAATCCTCACGCCGGCCATTTTTCTTGACGACCGTTAGATCACGCAACTGCACACGTTCATAGGTGGTAAAGCGCCCCGCACAAGCCGGACAGGCCCTGCGCCGGCGAATGGCTGCATGGTCTTCGGCGGGACGTGAATCCTTAACCTGAGTGTCGATATTTCCGCAAAATGGGCACCGCATATGAATCCTCGTTTTATAACTGCACGGTTGTTTCGACAGCAGTATAGAGAGGGATCAAGGGTTTGGGTAGAGGAATTGTGAAACCGCTATATGATGGGCGCGCGCGTAGGGTGGGTGGTCTCCGCGTACCGAAATTCGGGTGCCGTTGAGTGGTGCGCGGAGACCACCCACCCTATCGGTTTATTTATCAAGGCACACCCAGTAAAAATGACTCTCGCTAAAAAAAGAAACCCCCAATGAGAATTGTCGCATAAGTCGCCCGATGAAATTTTTTAGCCGCGCCGTTCAGGAAAAAGAGGGATTTTATGGCCTTACTGGCATACTTGAATCCCTGCACTCAATCAAATTTGTATCATCATCCATATAAATTATCAAAAACCATAACTGGTCAGGCACCTATTGATCCAAGAAACTCCGCAATTTCCGGCTCCGGCTCGGATGTTTCAACTTCCGCAGTGCTTTCGCCTCAATTTGGCGAATACGTTCGCGGGTTACGCTGAATTGCTGGCCGACTTCTTCCAGCGTGTGATCGGTATTTACGCCAATGCCAAAGCGCATGCGCAGAACCCGTTCTTCGCGCGGTGTCAGGGAGGCCAGCACCCGGGTGGTGGTTTCTTTCAGGTTGCCCTGAATGGCCGAATCCAGTGGCAGGACGGCATTTTTATCTTCGATGAAATCACCGAGTTGTGAGTCTTCCTCATCCCCAATCGGGGTTTCAAGGCTGATCGGTTCCTTGGCGATTTTCATCACTTTGCGCACTTTTTCCAGTGGCATTTGCAGCTTGGCGGCCAGTTCTTCGGGGGTCGGTTCGCGGCCAATTTCGTGCAGCATCTGGCGACCGGTGCGCACCAGTTTGTTGATGGTTTCGATCA
>CAYSAZ010000031.1:9438-23243 GCA_964429065.1 uncultured Rhodobacterales bacterium | reverse complement strand
CTGACAACGCGTATTAAGTTGGCGGCTTGGCGGCGCGTTTTAAAAACTGGCTGATCCAGCCGCCCCATTCGTTGTTATGCACGTACTTTCCAAGGGTGTTGCGGGCATGCAACGATACGTCTTTTGGAAACGTTTTTCCCATGCGCAGGTGGACCAGATCATCAACAAAATTCGCGGAGAATTCGGGGTGTGATTGCACACTTATCGCATAGGGGTTTTCGGGGTTTCCATAGACAAGGGCTGCATATTGGCAAAAATCCGAATGGGCAATCACACTGGATTGGGCGGCTAATTCAACGATTTGATCTTGATGTATGGCATGGCCAGTAAAACCGTTTTCAAAGCCTTCCATCCAGATAGGTGGTTTTTTTGCAACGTAGGTATGTACGCCCAGCCCCCAGCCCTTATCTGATTTTTCTACCCGCCCGCCTAGTGCTTCGGCTAAAATTTGATGTCCAAAACAAATACCGGCAATTGGAACGTTATCTGAAACACAGGCGCGCAAAAAATGCTTTAATGGTTCAATCCACGGCAGGTCGTCATAGACACCGTGGCGTGAGCCCGTGATAATCCAGCCATCGGCCATGTCCGGAGATGCAGGAATATCCCCGGCATGGGTGTGTATTGTGAAAACTTCTAGATCAGGCGTGTGGGCCATAAGCATTCGCGTAAACATTGAGGGATAATCCCCGTGTTTTTCACGCAAATTCACAGGTGCTTCGCCTGTTTCTAAAATGCCAACTTTCATATTTTGATCCTAAACTTTGATGGGTGGTATCCTCATACCGAAATTTTCCATCCTGTAGAATAGTCTAGGTCAAATATTGCCCGCCATTCGCGGTTATTGTCGCACCCGTTATGAATCCAGCACTATCCGAGGCTAAAAAAACTACGCAACGCGCGATTTCTTCGGGTTCACCAAGACGCCCGACCGGAATATGGGGGATGATTCGTTCATTCAAAACCCTTTCCGGTATTGCCCGCACCATTTCAGTGCCAATATAGCCTGGACAAATCGTGTTAACCGTAATGCCTTTAGCCGCACCTTCCTGCGCCAGCCCTTTGGTAAAACCAATGTCACCGGCCTTGGCCGCCGAGTAATTCACCTGCCCGGCCTGGCCTTTTTGCCCATTGATAGAGCTGATATTAATGACCCGCCCGAAATTATTATCGCGCATGCCAGCCCAGATCGGGTGGGTCATATTAAATACGCCATTAAGATTGGTGTCGATCACTTCTTTCCATTGGGCCGGGGTGATTTTGTGGAACATTCCGTCTCGGGTGATACCGGCATTGTTAACCAATATTTCGACCGGTCCAAGATCCGTTTCAACCTGTGCAATACCTTTGGTGCAGGCATCATAATCGGCAACGGACCATTTATAGGCAGGGATACCGGTTTTTTGGGTAAACTCTTTGGCCGCAGCATCATTTCCGGCATAGCTGACGGCAACAGTATATCCAGCGTCCTGCATCGCTACCGCAATTGCTGCGCCAATGCCGCGTGTACCGCCTGTTATAAGGGCAACTCGTTTCATATTCGGCTCCTGTTATTGGAAATCATTGGAATGGTTAATCAATCACGCGCAAGGCACATCGCAATGCCCATGCCGCCACCGATACACAAAGTTGCCAGGCCTTTTTTGGCGTCCCTGCGCTGCATTTCAAACAGCAACGTGTTCAAAATACGTGCACCAGAGGCCCCGATGGGGTGGCCAATCGCAATTGCACCGCCATTGACGTTAACGATTTCCGGGTCCCAACCCATATCTTTGTTAACGGCGCAAGCTTGCGCGGCGAAGGCTTCATTTGCTTCAACCAAATCAAGGTCATGTGCGGCCCAACCAGCTTTTTCAAGTGCCTTGCGGCTGGCAAAAATCGGGCCAGCACCCATTATTGACGGATCTAATCCAACGGTTGCATAAGAAACGATGCGCGCCATAGGTGTTATGCCATGCGCGGTAGCAGTTTTAGTACTCATTAACAGGGCTGCCGCGGCACCGTCATTCAACCCCGAGGCATTGGCCGCCGTTACAGACCCGTCCTTTGCAAAGGCCGGACGCAGTTTGGTCATCGTTGCTATGGTTGCACCGTGGCGGATATATTCGTCGCGATCTACCATAATATCCCCCTTGCGGGTGCTGATAGTGAACGGTGTGATTTCGTCCTTGAATTTACCGGCTTTTTGCGCGGTTTCAGCTTTATTTTGCGACTGCACGGCAAAAGCATCCTGCATATCGCGGCTGATATCCCATTGTTTTGCAACGTTTTCTGCAGTTACACCCATATGATAGCCGTTGAATGCATCCCAAAGACCATCCTTGATCATGCAATCGGTAAACTGCATGTCGCCCATCTTTTGCCCTTTGCGCAGGTTGGCAACATGGGGCGAAAGGGACATGTTTTCCTGCCCGCCTGCCACAACGATTTCGGCATCCCCCAGCATGATATGCTGTGCGCCCAATGCGACGGCGCGCAGACCTGAGCCACAGACCTGATTGACCCCCCATGCAGGGCTTTCAATGGGCAAACCTGCATTAATATGTGCCTGACGGGCCGGGTTTTGCCCTTGCCCGGCGGTTAAAACTTGCCCAAGGATGGTTTCAGAAACATCCGCAGCATCGACATTAGTGCGAGCCAATAAAGCCTTTATGACGCAACTGCCAAGATCATGGGCCGGGGTGTTTGCGAATGCCCCCAAAAAGCTGCCAACCGCAGTACGCGCCGCTGCGGCGATAACGATATCTGTCATGATAATTCCTTGATCCAGATGCACGGTGGTAATTGATTCGCACTCTGCAATACGGCGCACAGTAACGCAATAATATTTTCTAAAAATATATCATTTTGTAATTTTGTGTCGCACCGAACGCTATGATAATGCGTAATTCATGAGATTAACCAGCTATTTTGTGTGTTTCTGCCTGTGTTCGTATCAAAGGTGATTCTGGCACAGGGGTTGGCTGCCCGATCAGATACCCTTGTAAACAATCAACCCCCAGTTCACTGGCAACGCGCGCTTCCTCCGGTGTTTCGATATATTCGGCAACCGAGAACATACCAAAATGTTGGCTGATTTTAACAAGGGCTTCTACCAACACACGATTATCTGCATTATAGGGCAGGTCGCGTATGAACAGCCCGTCGATCTTGACGATATCAAACAGAAAATCCCGAAAATACCGAAAAGCCGTTTGCCCGGTGCCAAAATCATCAAGCGCAACACTGCATCCAAATTGCCGAGCGCGGTGCATGAAGGCCGTCGTTAGTTCAATATCTGTCATGGCCGCCCCTTCTGTGATCTCAAGAATCAGGCGATCCCCGATATCTTTTGCGCAGGAATGAAAGATATTGAGCCATTTTGGATCGCTCATTGAATAAGCCGACAGATTAACAGAGAGACGGATATCGGGATAAGCATGCAAGGTTTCCACAGCTATTTCCAAAGCCTTACAATCCAGCGTCCGCCCCAGCTGTGTATTTTCCACGAACGGCATAAACTGACCGGCCGCAACAATGCTTCCATCAGGCATATAAATACGGGCCAGACCTTCGTAAAAGGCTATAAAATTATCAGTATCTGCGCGCAAAACCGGCTGGTAAAACAGCTGCACACGCCCATCGGCCAAGGCATGGATCACACGGCGGGTTTCCTGCTGCATAAGCGTTCCAGATTTAATCGCTGGAATATCGCTGCACTTGGTAATAATCTCTTGTGAATCGGCCACCCAAATCTCCCTCGCCTTGCAGGTTTCGTATAAAATGCTCCATAAGCTATTAAGAGTTCGTGAATCTTCACTCTATGTTCCTTTAATGTTCTTAAAATTTTAGCTAAATTGGAGGCCACGATGGATGGGCGGTGTAGCTGGTGTGGCGCTGAGCCGATATATACGGATTATCATGATACCGAATGGGGCGTGCCGGAATATGACAGCCGTGCGTTGTTTGAAAAGTTGGTTCTCGATGGGTTTCAAGCCGGGTTAAGCTGGCTAACCATATTGAAAAAACGCAACAATTTCCGTGTGGCATTTGATGGATTTCAACCCGATATTATTGCGCGGTATACGAAAAAAGACGTGGAACGTTTGCTGGATAATGCCGGGATAATCCGCCATCGCGGCAAGATCGAGGCAACGATTGGCAATGCACAGGCATGGTTGAAAATTGAAGAAACGCAAGGATTTGACGCCTATCTTTGGGACTATGTGAACGGCAAACCGATCACCAATCATTTCCGAACAATGGCTGAGGTTCCCGCCAAAACCCCGCTTTCAGAACGGATATCCAAAGAGCTGAAAAAGGACGGCTTCAAGTTCTGCGGCCCCACGATTGTCTATGCATTCATGGAGGCCGTTGGTATGGCAAACGACCACCTGATAACCTGCCCGCGCCACGGTGAAGTAGGCAAGTTAGCGCGTTAATCAAAGTGCACAGATCACATAATTGTCGCCACGCTAAGATAAGGCTTGCCAAGGAGAGGATGGGAACATATAGAGAACATGTATGGATCGAAAGGATATCACATGCATGAATTTATGTTATATCTCCCCGGTATTTTACTGGCATATTCTGCGTTCTTTCTTGCAATTGCCAGTCCCGGCCCGAACATCCTTGCGGTGATCGGCACCTCGATGAGTGTGGGGCGGTCCTCCGGGATATCTCTTGCTTTGGGGGTGGCGAGTGGGTCATTCACTTGGGCGGTTTTGACGGTATTTGGTTTGTCAGCGATATTAGCTACCTATGCATCTGCGCTGTTATTTATCAAGATTTTTGGTGGGGCATATTTGTTATGGCTTGCCTATAAATCTTTTAAATCTGCGGCGTCGAGGCATGATATTGAGGCAAAAGAGCTTAGTGGTGGGTTGCGCACGCCATTCGGATATTTCAAGCGCGGGTATATAATTCAAATGACTAATCCCAAAGCTGCACTGGCTTGGATCGCCATCATTTCACTAGGGTTGAAAGAGGGTGCTCCGTTTTGGGTTGGCGCGGTGATTGTTCTTGGAACTTTCATCCTCTCAATCATTATCCACACGCTTTATGCGGTCTTATTTTCAACACCAGCCATGGTGCGCATTTACGCAAAATCGCGGCGTGTTATTCAAGTTACCCTAGGCAGTTTCTTTGCCTTTGCAGGTTTGCGTTTATTAACGAGCCGAAGTTGATATAGCGGTTGGGTTAGACGGCATCTGGAATATCAATCCTCCATGTCGCCCGGTCCGTCCAATACCGCCTTGAGGAAGGTCAAAGTGGTTTCGTCAAACCAATCGGCACCACCTGTCAGGCGGGCGATTTCATAGCCTTTGGCATCCACAAGCACGGTGACCGGCAGGCCAAGCACGCCCATTTCACGGGCCAGTTTTCCTTTGGGGTCCAGCAGGATCGGTAGATCAGTGATGCCAACCTCCTTGTAGAATTTCTCAATCCCTTCAATGCGGTTACGCCCGGTTGCGATGGTCATGACGTCAAACACACCATCACCGTATTCTGTGCGCAAGGTTGCCAGTGCAGGCATTTCTTCGCGGCACGGCGCGCACCATGTGGCCCAGAAATTCACCACGCGGAATTTACCGTTTGAATCGCTAAAGCGGATTTCAGTGCCCTCAACATCGATGAATGCAGTATCAGGCAGTTTGATCGGGGTTTCGTGAATTTTCATTTTGCGCATATCACCCTCGCGAATGCTCAGCAAGTAATCGCGAAAATCACCGGGCATTTCCTGGGCCAGCGCGGGGTTTGCGCTTAGGCTGAAGGCGGCGTATAGCAGGGCAGCAAAGAGAGATCGTTTCATAAATGGCCTCATGAATAAGACGGATAGCACAATGTCGGACAAAAAAACATCAAATGCAATGTGGGGCGGGCGGTTTGCCGCCGGGCCGGATGCAATCATGGAGGCAATCAATGCCTCGATTGATTTTGACAAACGGATGGCTCGACAGGATATCGAAGGCTCGCGCGCCCACGCAGCGATGTTGGCCGCCCGTGGTATTATCACTGATAGCGACAGCAAAGCGATCCGGGAAGGGCTGCTCACGGTATTGTCAGAGATTGAGGCGGGAAATTTCCCGTTTTCCCGCGCGCTTGAGGACATTCATATGAATGTGGAATCGCGGCTCAAGGATTTGATCGGGGATGCGGCGGGGCGGTTGCACACGGCGCGTTCGCGCAATGATCAGGTGGCGACGGATTTCAAGCTGTGGACGCGCGAGCAGTTTGATGCCGCGATTACCGGTTTGGAGGCCCTGATGGCGGCGTTGCTAAAACAGGCAGAGGCTGGGGCAGATGTGGTCATGCCCGGGTTTACGCATTTGCAAGTGGCGCAACCCGTGACCTGGGGGCATCATATGATGGCCTATGTGGAAATGTTTGCGCGGGATCGTTCGCGCATGCTGGATGCGCGCGTACGGATGAATGAATGCCCTTTGGGTGCGGCGGCGCTGGCGGGAACATCGTTTCCCATTGATCGCGATATGACCGCAACAGCACTGGGGTTTGATCGCCCGGCGGCGAATTCGCTGGACGCGGTGTCGGATCGCGACTTTGCGCTGGAATTTTTATCAAACGCTTCGATCTGCGCCACCCATCTGTCGCGCTTTGCCGAAGAACTGGTGATCTGGTCGTCAGCACAGTTCCGCTTTGTGACCCTGTCGGACCGCTTTTCAACCGGTTCCAGTATTATGCCACAAAAAAAGAACCCTGATGCCGCTGAACTGATCCGGGCCAAGGTCGGGCGGATAAACGGCTCTTTGGTGGCGCTGTTAACCATTATGAAAGGCCTGCCGCTGGCCTATTCCAAGGACATGCAGGAAGACAAAGAACAGGTGTTTGATGCCGCCGACAGCCTGATGCTGGCACTGGCCGCGATGAGCGGAATGGTCGCAGATATGACGCCAAATGTTAACAACCTGCGCGTTGCGGCGGCAAGCGGGTTTTCGACGGCAACGGATCTGGCCGATTGGCTGGTGCGCGAACTTGACCTGCCGTTTCGGGACGCCCATCATATCACCGGCACGCTCGTGAAAATGGCCGAGGATCAGGGTTGCGATTTGCCGGAGCTAACACTGGAACAAATGAAAACTGTGTATCCCAAGATTAATTTACACGTTTACGATGTATTAGGGGTAGACAATTCCGTTATGAGTCGCTCTAGTTATGGTGGAACGGCACCGGATAATGTTCGCCACCAGATTGCACGCTGGCGGGAGGCGCTGACATGAAGGTATTGCTGATAATTGCAGGTCTTGCGTTTCTCTTTCCGCTGGCGTCTTGTGGTGTAAAAGGCGCGCCACTAACGCCGGTAAGTGCAGGGGAATAAAAGCTATCTCGCGTGACCGTCCTAACAACATAAAGGAGTCACGCAGATGACAATACGCAAAACATTAATGTTAATTTTCGCGCTCATGATACTGCCCGTTACAACCTTAGCTGGCGATCTATGGCGTGAAGGCGAATTTCGCGGCACGGTTATTTTAACACTCACCGGAAATATTGAACAGCCCACACGCGGGGCAAGCAATGAGGATGCCGACAAGTTTTTTATCTTTAACGATATAGAATTTGCCAATGCAGCCCAGTTCGATGTCGCCGCTTTATCAGCACTGCCGCAAGCAAGTATAAAGGCTGATTTCCCCATGGGCGGTCCGGTTTATGTTTTTGAAGGCCCGTTGTTAACGGATGTGCTGCACGCTGCTGGTGCCACCGGTGAGACGGTAACAATCCGGGCACTGGATGGATACGCAGTGGATATTCCATTTGAAGAAGCCATTGCCAAAGGCGCAGTTGTTGCCCTGAAACGCGATGGCATCCCGTTTGCCATCGGTGATTTTGGCCCAACACATGTGGTTTTCCCCCGCGCAGATCGCGCTGATCTGGCGGATATGAACGACGACTGGTGGATCTGGTCAATCTATCACATCAACGTCGAATAAGCTGGTAATTGCCTGTTGCCGGGGTGTTTCTCGGCAACACGGCTTTTAGCCTTGGTTAATCGAGCAGCTTGGCGTTATATCGCGCCATACTCGCAGTTTGGATGATGAAAAGTGGAATATTTTGCATGGCATTAGTCGTAATATTTGCAAAAACTGAACAAGAAATTAACGCCTGCATGCAGCTACGCTGGGCCGTATTTGTAGAAGAACAAGGGGTTGCAGAGCATGAAGAGATGGATGGCAAAGATGCACAAAGTGCCCAAGTTCTTGCAACCTTAAACGGGATTCCCGTGGGGGCCGCACGCATCCAGTATATTGAAACATATGCAAAAATTCAAAGGATGTGCGTTACTAAAGACCACAGAGGACATGGAATTGGCGCTAATATTATCAACTTTATTGTCACCCATGTTACAAATACCACGCGCTGTACATCAATCCGTTTGAGCGCGCAAATACAAGCGCTTGAATTCTATCGAGCGTTGGGCTTTGTGGAATATGGAAATGCATATCTAGACGCTGGTATCAAACATAAAAACATGGAACTGCAACTGGCGTAATACAGCCGCACCCTTGCTTTCAGCCCACTTGAGCCTTTGTTTGTGGTGATAGCATTTAAAATCGCAAAATTTACTGCCATGCGCGTTTTACCCTTGGCCAATCATACAATTTGCCATTATATCGCGTCAAACCCGAAGTTTGGACGATGTATCATGGATCATTTTATATACCGTAATGGCAGTCTATATGCCGAAGATGTTCCCGTGCAAGAGATCGCTACAGCTGTCGGTACGCCGTTTTATGTCTATTCCACCGCGACACTGGAACGTCATTACCAGGTGTTTGATGCCGCCCTTGCCGGTATGGATCATCTGATTTGTTATGCCATGAAGGCCAATTCCAATATGGCGGTGCTGCGGATTATGGCCAATATGGGCGCAGGCATGGATGTGGTTTCGGGGGGCGAATATGCGCGGGCGCGTGCGGCTGGTGTACCCGGCGAACGCATCGTTTTTTCCGGCGTTGGCAAGACCCGCGATGAGATGCTGCGCGCTTTGCAAGGCGGGATACGACAATTTAATGTCGAGAGCGAACCTGAGCTGCAAATCTTGAATGAAGCCGCGCTGTCTTGCGGCAAAATCGCCCCGATTACGTTGCGTGTGAACCCTGATGTTGACGCCAAAACCCACGCGAAAATTTCGACCGGAAAGGCGGATGATAAATTCGGCGTGCCCATTGCGCAGGCGCGCGATATCTATGCGCAGGCTGGCAAGATGTCCGGGCTGGAAATCGTTGGGATCGACGTGCATATCGGCAGCCAGATGACGGATCTTGCCCCTTATGAAAAAGCTTTTGGCATGGTTGCAGAGCTTACCGGGATATTGCGCAGCGATGGCCATAATATACGTCGCCTTGATCTGGGCGGGGGCTTGGGTATTCCCTATATGCGCTCAAATGAAACCCCGCCACTGCCCATGGAATACGGTGATATTATCCGCCGTACCGTTGGCCATTTAGGGTGCGAAATTGAGATTGAACCGGGGAGATTGATTGCCGGTAATGCCGGGCTGATGGTTGCTGCTGTAATTTACAATAAACGGGGCGCAGAACGCGATTTTCTGATCATAGATGCGGCCATGAATGATCTGATACGTCCCGCGATGTATGAAGCCCATCACGATATCATCCCCGTAATTGAACCGGCCCCGGGGCAGGAGCAAACGCCTTTTGATATTGTCGGCCCGGTATGCGAATCCGGGGATACATTTGCCAAATTACGCGATATGCCCCCCTTGGCTGATGGCGATTTGCTGGCATTTCGCTCTGCCGGGGCGTATAGCGCGGTAATGTCGAGCGAATATAACTCACGCCCCCTGATCCCCGAGGTTTTGGTGAAGGGTGATCAATTCGCCGTGGTCCGGGCACGTCCTAGCTATGAAGATATGATAAACCGCGATACAATCCCTGACTGGATGGCCTGATTTTCACGCTGTTACGTCAGGAATAAGGAGCGCAGGATGAACCGGCTTTGGCCGAATACGCCAGACAAACGCTATGCAGGCGTATTGCGCAGCTTGCATTGGCGGATTTTAGCCTCGCGGCTGGCACTTTTCACCGAGACCTTCGTGCAAAGTTTCTGGCCTGTCTGGTGTGTTGGACTGGCGGTATTCTCCTTTGCCTCCTTTGATGGTTTTGCGCTTTTTCCACCCCTGATTGCTTTGACAATCCTTGCCGCTATCGGGGTGGCAATTTTTGCTTTGCTGGTGCTGGGGTTTCGCAAATTCAAATTTCCGGATAAAACGGCAACCCTTTTGCGGCTGGAAAAATCTACAATTGGCATGCCGCTTACATCCTTGCGCGACCGCCCTGCCAGTGATGCACAAGATACGTTCACCCGCACGTTATGGGATGCGCACCAGACGCAAATGGCGCAAAATGCCGCGCAGATAAAAACCGCCCCACCAGATTTGCGTCTGGCCAGCCACGACAGGTATGGGCTGCGCCTGATAGCGCTGGTTATGGCCCTAACGGCGGTTTTCTTTGCCCCCGGAAATCCGGTTTCATCGGTGCAAAAGGCATTGCTGCCAACGCAAACCGTCAATACCGTGACACTGAGCTTTGAGGGTTGGCTGAACCCGCCTGCCTATACCGGATTGCCGTCGGTCTATCTGTCTGAGGTTCCAGCTGACAGCGAATTGAGAATGCCAGAGGGCACGCAGGTGATGTTGCGGGTTTATGGTGCGGTCGAAAATACCCACCTTAAAGAGAGTGTTTCGGGGGGTGTTTCGACGGTTTTCACAACAGAAAATACAACCGGAGCCGCGACATTTGATATCCGGCAAACCGGGGAAGTGCGCTTGTTTGATGGCGATACTCTACTGGCTGAATGGAATTTTACCACCCTAGAAGACGCGCAGCCCGAGGTTGCGATCTCAGGTGAAATCACACTGGAAGCCGGTGGGGAAATGGCAGTATCTTTCGTCGCCTCGGATGATTACGGGGTGCTTGGTGGCAGTGTGGAAATCAAGCTTGATTTGCCAAAAATCATCCGCCGATATGGTCTGGAAGTTGACCCGGTCGCGACACCCCCTATCATGATCGATTTACCGCTTGGCTATGGGCAATCCACGCAAGATATCGCTGAAACGCTGTTTGAAAATCTCAGTAAACATGTCTGGTCAAACTTGCCGGTTATTGTTACCGCTCGTGTTTTGGATGCACGCGACCAGGTTGGGCAATCGGAACCTGTGCAAGTGCAGCTGCCCGGTAAGCGCTTCTTTGTGCCCCTCGCGGCGGCTATTGCTGAGCAACGCCGTGATATTTTATGGTCGCCACAAAATGACCAGCGGGTGTTGCAGGTTTTGCGCGCCCTCACATATCAGCCTGACGATCTGGAATTATCTGCCGGAAATTACCTGATGCTACGAGCAACGATCCGCAATTTTTCCCATATGCTTGCCGATGGGCCATCAGGTGCGGCGCGCCTTGAACTCGCAGAGACCCTCTGGCAACTGGCGCTGCGTCTTGAAGATGGAAACCTCTCAGATGCGCGCAAAAAGCTGGAGCGGGCGCGCGATAAATTGCTGTCAGCGATTGAAAATAAAGCCACCGAGGCCGAGATCGCCGAGCTGATGGAAGAGCTGCGCGATGCGGCGGATAATTACTTGGAAATGCTGGCCCAAGAGGCGCTACGCAATAAGGATAGTGATCAGGCCAACGAGCTTAATGCCGATCCTGATGGGCAACAGCAGTTGGAAAACCTGCTGCGTGAATTGCAACAAATGGCAGAGAATGGCAATCAAGAAGCAGCCCGCCAGTTGCTTGATATGATATTGGAAATGCTGGAAAATACGCAAATCACCGAGCAAGAAGGGCAGGACGATGCTGAACGTGAAATGCAGCAAATGCAGGATGCATTGCGCCAGCAGCAAGAGTTGGCGGATGAAACATTTCAACAATTGCAGGATGAACTGAACGGCAATCAAAAAGAAAACGGCCAAACCCCCGAAGAGCTGGCCAATGAGCAAGAAGCATTGCGCGCGTTTACGGAATCTTTGCAAGATCAACAAGATCAAAGGGAAGCGGGGCCAAGCCCCTTAGGTAATGCCGAAAAAAACATGGATGCCGCACGGGATTTTCTAAACGATGGAGAGGCCGGAGAGGCGCTGAACGAACAGGCGCAAGCCATTGAAAACCTGCGTGAAGGTATTCGCGAGATTAGCGAAGAAATGCAACGCTCTGCGCAAGGACGCAACGGGATTGAACCGGAGGAGACGCTGGGCAATGATCCAACACAAGACCCGTTGGGGCGACCAAATGGCACAAGCGGTAGCGCGCAGACTGGCGAACATATTGTGCCAGGGGATGGCCCGGCAAGTCGTGCGCAAGAATTACTGGAAGAAATTCGCCGTCGCTCGGGGGATTTGAAAAGACCACAGGTTGAGCGCGATTATTTGGACCGCCTATTGGATGGTTTTTAGCGCTTGCCTGCCTCTACAGGAATTGCGCGAAAAACGACCGGATAAATGTTCCGGCAGCGCTGAAACGATCGCGCAGAATATCCATTACACTTGCGAATCCCTCAACATAAGGTGCAATGCTTGGGATGTACGTAGCGATCATATTGCTGCCAAGATATACAAACACTATCAGCGTGATCAGAGACAGGCTAAAGATAAACCCGATTTTAAAGCCACGTTTGGTCTTGATCCGTTTTAATTCTTCAGGGTCAAGTTTCACTTTTCTGGTGCGCACGGATTGCTTTAACGCATCGATATTTGGCATGCGCGCACGCCGCCCAATCAGCTCTTCGGGGACCAAATCAATACTGGGATTGCTTGGCTCGACACCATCGATCTTATCCTCAGCTGCGACTTGTTCGCGGAAAGTTGCAAGCAAAGCGTTGTCATCAAATTCGTCTTCAGAAACTTCAGGTTCTTCAGGCGCAGTGGTTTGCACGGTTTTTTGTTCAGGTGCAGCGGCCATCGCAGCTATAGGTGTAGGCGCAGTTGTGAAAAATTCGGACAAATCAAGATCGTCGTCTTCGGCGGTTGGTTGTTCTAAATCCGGCTGCGTATCAACAGTGCCCGAGGGCTGGATATCTGAGATATCCGGGGTTTCATCAACAACATCACTGGCAGGTGTGAAAGGCACGGTTGCGGGTGGTTCATCCTCAAATACATCAACCGTTTCGACCTGGGGTTCCGGATATGGCTCGGCCACAACATCTGTATCAATTTCATCTGTCGAATCATCCGCAACATCGGTTTCAGCAGGCGTTTGCGCTGTAATTTCGGCTTCGAGTTCTGTCAGGGATTTGGGTTGAAAAACCTCGCCGGGCTCATCTTTTTGAACGTCATCCTCAACGGGGACGGAAAGCTCAGGCTCGACCACGATATCTTCAGGTATAGCTGCCGCGATTTCCGCCTGAATTTCCGCCAGAGACTTTGGCCGAAATACTTCAGTTTCGAGTTCTTCTTGCGCAGGTTCGGCCACAATTTCAAGGGCAGGTTCGGAGGTTTTATCAGGATGATCCGCCTCTGGCGCGTCTTGCGCAACAGGTTCGTCGGTATGATCCTCAATGATTTCATCGGGTACTTCGACGTCATCATTTTGCGAGATATCCTCGTCTTCAATCAGCGCCGAAATATCCGCGGTATCTTCTGTTGCAACCAAGGGTTCATCATTGGTGTCTTGTGTCTCTTCTTCAACATCGGGATCATCATAATCCTGAGGAGGCGCTTCTTTTTCTATCTCGCTGGGATCAAAGCCAGAAATCGGAGGTGTTGAGAATTCGGAAATTGCATCCGCATCTTTGAGATCATCCAGAGGCTCTTCAGGGGGTAAAAGATCATCTGCCTGGCTGTCTTCGACAAT
>CAYSAZ010000031.1:0-9338 GCA_964429065.1 uncultured Rhodobacterales bacterium | reverse complement strand
AAGGCTCATCTACTGGGGCCTCTTCGGGCTGAATATCATTTTGAGTTTCAGAAATTTCATCCTCATCAGCGTTTTCAGTTTCGGATTCCGCAAGAGATTCTGGCTGGAATGCGGCATCTTGCGGTGGGCTTTCTATGTCGACAACCGTTTCAGATGTAGCTTGATCAACAGCACTTTCGGATGCGATTTCGGCTTCTAGCTCGGCAAGGGATTGCGGTTGAAACGTATCTGGTTCCTGCACAGCGGGTTCTGGCTGCGGATCTGGAAAATCTATAACAACCGGGGCGTCGGGGGTGGGGGCAACGTCGGGCTGCTCTGGCGTTCCTGTAGGCGAGCTGCGCACAGAGCCGTCGCGCTCTTGCATCCAGACTGTCTCACAATCACTGCATTGGACCTCTTGGCCAGAGGCAGAAATGTCGTTTTCTTCCACATCATATTGTGCTGCACAAGATGGGCATGTAATTCGCATAACTACCTCAATTAATATATTAGAATCGCGATAAGCGAATCATCAGTTATTATAGTTTTAACGATGCAAGCGCGCCATTCCAAGCACCCAGCAATTCTTTGTCTATATTGTGTTTTTCTACAGGGGTGTCTAAACCAGTGCAATATGGTAATTTTCAGGCGGTACCAATGCTTTTAATCAGGTCACAAATAAGCGACTTTCTAGTATATTCTTACCTGTTACTCATCGGGATTGTCGGTCTGCCGTTGGCTATATGGTCGCGCGATGGGGCGTATCGGGTCGTAAAAGGATATGCGCGCGGGGTTTTCTGGATATTGCGGGTTGTGTGTAATCTGCGGGTGGAAATTCGCGGAGATATCCCCAAGGGTGAGGTTCTGGTTTGTTCAAAACACATGTCTTTTCTGGACATTCTAATGTTATCAGACGCTTTACCACGGGTAAAATTCATCATGAAACGCGAATTGATCTGGGCGCCGATCATCGGCATCTACGGCTGGCGCATTGGCTGTGCACCTGTGGCGCGCGGCAAAAAAGGGGCGGCGATTGCCGGTATGGTCAACCATATTGAATCGGGTGCGCATGATGGCGGGCAGACAACAATTTTTCCGCAAGGCACGCGGGTTTTGCCGGGGGTAAAAGACCCGTATAAGATCGGGGCTGGTGTGATTTACACGCGCATGGGCCAGACATGTTATCCGGTTGCAACCAATTGCGGGGTGTTTTGGGCGCGCCGCAGTCCGGTGCGAAAACCGGGGGTTGCGGTGCTGGAATTTCTGGAACCCATTCCACCGGGCATGGAATTGCGGGAATTTATGACCAAAATCGAGGATGTTATTGAAGAAAACTCCAACCGTTTAATGCGTGAAGCAGGGTTTGAGGTTTGATGCGGTTATTTACCCTCGCCAAACAACCCGTTCACTAGCGCCTTTAGGGCCTCTGCCAGCGCTGTGGCCTGCGGGCCATCTGTGGTCACCTCAATCTTTGTGCCTTTGGCCGCCGCCAACATCAACAAGCCCATGATGCTGTCACCAGACGCGTTCATGCCTTCGCGCGCAACGTCGGCGTTGGCATCAAAACGTTCAACGGTTTCAACAAACTTTGCCGAGGCACGGGCGTGCAGGCCTTTTTCATTCTGGATTTCAAGGATCATATGGGCCCTTTATGAGGCAATTGCGGCACAATTCAGGTACTTATGTCCCGCGTCAAGCGCCATATCAACGGCATTTTGCAAACCCAGACCACGGGCTTTAACGAGTTTAACCAGTACGGGCATATTAGCCCCGTAAATCACGGCACGATCCTTATCCTCGCAAGCGGCGATAGCCAGATTTGAGGGGGTGCTGCCGTACATATCGGTAACGATAACAACACCGTCGCCAGCATCAACATTGGCAATTGCGGCGCAGATTTCGGCGCGTTTTGCCGCCCGGTTGCATTCCGCACCAATGGAAACAGAGGCCATGCCGGATTGCTGCCCAACCACATGTTCCAACGCCGCAAGATATTCGCGCGCCAGCCCGCCATGTGCAACAATTACAATACCGATCACTCTGATACCATTCCCTTCATTGACGCCGATGCCTCCGTTTGGCGGTCCAATTCCCGATGCCGAATAGACACCTGCCAGCCGTTTTTCGCAAGTGAATTCGCCAATTTTTCGGCAATGCAAACCGACCTGTGTTTACCACCGGAACATCCCAACCCGATCGAAAAATAGGCCTTGCCCTCTTTTTGATACGCCGGCAGCAACAACTGACACATATCAGATAATTGTTTAAAAAACGGTTGAAATAGCGGGTCAGCCGCAACAAACGCGGCGACTTTTGGGTCTTTGCCACTAAACGCGCGTAGTTCAGCTTGCCAGTGGGGGTTTTGCAAAAACCGGCAATCCATGATCATATCGACCCCGCGCGGGGTGCCACGTTTATAGGAAAATGACTGCACCGATATGGTTAACGTGTTGGCGCCTTCCCAGCGAAACAGCCGTTTCATCTCGGCTTTTAGATCATGGGGTGATAAATCAGAGGTATCAATCACGATATCGGCACGCTCGCGCAGGCCGTAAAGCAGATCAATCTCGCGCCGTATTCCGATAACAGGCGCATCAGCCGGGGCGGCCGGATGACGTCTGCGGGTTTCGTTGAAACGCCGCAACAAGGTTTCCTCGTCGGCATCAAGAAATACCAGCGCCGGGGCGTGTTGATGCGCGGATTTTATGAATGCCAGCAAGGCGGCCACGTCAAATCCCCGGGTGCGGGTATCAATACCGATGGCCAGCGGGCGTTCCAGTGGCGCGCCTTGCAGCAAACGGGGTAAAAGGTGCATGGGCAGATTATCGATGGCCTCATAGCCGAGGTCCTCGAGGATATGGATCGCAGTTGTACGCCCGGCACCCGCTTGTCCCGTTACCAGTAACAGTTGTTTTTCAGGCGTCTCGGTCATATTTCCCCGTCGTTATGCGATGCGCGCGCCTTGGATACGTAGATATAGGGCGCAGGCCAGATTTGGTGTATCTTTACCCAAAACCAGATCAATCTCAATTCCCAAAAGCGTGTGCATCCTGTCAGGGGGCAGACGCTTGGGTTCAGAGGTATCCATATCAACGATAAAAGCTATGCGTGTTGTGGGTTGCGATTGCACGGCTAACAGGCCAATACCGCGCGCCTCAATCATGCCTTGCAAAGGTTCGGGGCATTTGGCGACGACCTGGTCGCCGTGGCGATGCAGGATCACCTGATCATCAGCAATAAGCACCGCGCCAAGGGGTATCAGCTGCATCGCCAGCCCGGATTTTCCGCTGCCAGACGCCCCAATGATCAATATGCCGTGATTTCCAAACGCTACACAAGAGCCATGCCGCGTTGTGGGTTCTTCGTTCATAAGGGCAAGACAACGTTGAAACGTGCGCCATCCGGGTGCGTGGTGTCATCGCCTGTGTAGATATTTTCCGCCCAGATTTTCCCGCCATGCGCATCAATGATTTGCTTGGAAATGGCGAGCCCGAGGCCGGAATTATTGCCAAACTGCTGTTGCGGGCGGTTGGAATAAAACCGTTTGAAAACATCTTTGAGATTTTCCTCGGGGATGCCGCAGCCGGTATCTTCAACGGAGATGATGATACAGTCCTCATCCCGGGGCGCGATCAGAACCTTGACCTGCCCCCCCTCGGGGACAAAGGAAACGGCATTGGTGATAAGGTTAACAAAAACCTGCGCCAGACGGCTTTCCAGACCGGGAACGATGGTGGGAGTATCAGGGAAATCCGTTACCAAAGCCACGCCCTGATCTTTCGCAAGATCCTTTTGATAGCTCACAAGATTGCTAAGTAATTCGGTTAAATCCACCGCTGCCACATCGTCATTGGCCAGCTCGGCATCCAGCCTTGAGGCGTTGGAAATATCAGTCACCAGCCGGTCCATGCGCCGCACATCGTCGCTGATAACATCCAGCAGTTTTCCGCGCGCGGCATCGTCTTTGGCGTACCGCATGGTTTCCACCGCAGAACTGAGCGAGGTTAGCGGGTTTTTGATCTCATGGGCGACATCAGCGGCGAAATCGGCGTTGGCGTCAATCCGGTCATAAAGCGCGGTGGTCATATTGCCCATCTGGCGCGATAAATCCCCTATTTCATCGGGACGTGCGGTTAAATCGGGGATACTTATCCGCCCAAGACTTACGCCATTTGCGTTCTGGATACTGCCCTTTTGTGCCGCTTCGGTAAGCAGACGCAAAGGCCGTGCAATCCGGTTTGCCAGCACGATCGACAAAAAAGTCGAGGTCAGCATGGCCAGTAAGAAAACTTCGAGGATTTGTTGGCGCTCTTCGCGGATATAGGTATCAATTTCACCCGAGGGTGTGGAAACGACAACCGCTCCGACAATATTACCGTTTGATTTGATCGGCACGCCAATTGTGATGATCTGTCGTTGAAGGTCATCCAGCGAATTTGATACGAAATAATTGCCGGTGTGCAGGGCTTTTTGGGCAACACTGGCGCGAAAGGCATCCATATAGGCATTATCATGCGGGGCGTTTGTATCAGAAAATACAGAGGCCAGACGTTTCCAGGCGTCGCTTAATATATCCCCAAGCTGGTTGGTGCGCGCATTTGCGCCAGCCTGCTCATTCTTAAGGTTCTCATTGGTGTCAGCAATTTTTGACAGAGACGCGCCGTCAGCGGAAAAAAGATGGGCGTCTGAATCTATTGGTGCAGATAAATCCACCAGAATTTTTGCCAGTGACAGATTAAGAGCATCCATTTCGCGCGCATCCATTTGAACCGAAATAGCATTGGCCAGCAGATGCGCATCAGCCGCAAGAGTTTTGATTCTAAGGTTAATCAGACCGTCGCGAGACTGGTTCAAAAACAAAATACCGACGATCAGCAGGCTGAGTGCAAGCAGATTGAAAGCCACGATTTTTATGGTTAACGGTGAGGCTCGCCGTTTGAAAACACTGCCAAACTTCCCGCGCCAATTGAGCGCATCTGCAGTCTGTTCATCATGTCTACTGAAAATGCGCATAGGGCATTAGGCCTCGATAAAACGGTACCCTATGCCATAAAGCGTTTCAATCGAAGCGAAATCAGCATCATGGGCGCGAAATTTTTTCCGCAGGCGTTTTATGTGGCTGTCGATGGTGCGATCATCGACGTAAACCTGATCATCATAGGCGATATCCATCAACTGATCGCGGCTACGCACGACACCGGGATGGGTGGCAAGTGACTGAAGCAGCAGAAATTCGGTAACGGTCAGGGCAACATCATTGCCTTTCCAGATGACCTTATGGCGCAAAGGGTCCATTTCCAAGCTGCCGCGGGTAAAGGCAACCTCTTCGGGTTTGGGACCGGATTCGGTGATTTGCTTGGCTTCTTTGCGCCGCAAAATCGATTTGATACGCTCAATCAACAGGCGTTGGGAAAACGGTTTGCGCATGTAATCATCCGCCCCCATGCGCAGCCCTAAAACCTCGTCAATCTCATCGTCTTTCGAGGTCAGGAAAATTACCGGCATTTCAGATGTTTGGCGCAGGCGGCGCAGCAGTTCCATTCCGTCCATACGCGGCATTTTTATATCGAAAACCCCAAGGTCCGGCTCGTCGTTCAGCAACGAGGAAAGTGCCGTGACACCGTCAGTGAATGTAATCACATTAAACCCCTCGGATTCGAGTGCAATAGAGACGGAGGTAAGGATATTGCGGTCATCATCCACCAGAACAATCTTTGCCATAGGTACTTCATCCAATTTGATTGCCACATTTATGCCATAATTGCCCAAGAGCGCGGATATTACAACATAAGAAGCCGAATTAGGCATATATTTTTACTGCGCCAAAATGCCCATGTTATGACAGGTGAATTTACAAATCTGTCATGTTATAGAAAAGATCTTCTTTGCTGCACGATAGAATCAGCAAGTCAGCGCTGGTGATATTGTCGAGGTTGGCCCCCTTGGATATGCAGTAATCTCTCTGTCAGGAGGGGTTCGTCATGGCACGCATGAACCCCTCGACATGTTTAAGGAGCGCATTTTAAATGGAAACAGGCAAGGTCAATCCGACCCAGACGTTGGGAAAGACAGGCATTCCAGATGTCGGAAAAATTCATTATAACCTGAAAGAGGCCGCTTTGATGCAAGCGGCTGTCGTTAATCAAGAAGGCGAGATCGGGAACGGCGGAGCATTTCTAGTTTCCACCGGCAAGCATACCGGACGATCCCCCAACGATAAATTCGTGGTGCGTGAGGCTTCGCTAGAAGATACGATCTGGTGGGAAAACAACAAACCCATGGCTCCTGCGGCATTCGAGATGCTGCACGCTGATATGCTGGAGCATATGAAGGGTGGCGAATATTACGTGAATGATTTGTTTGGTGGCGCGGACCCGGCGCACCGGCTGAACGTGCGCGTGATCACAGAACTGGCGTGGCATAGCCTGTTTATCCGTCATATGCTGCGCCGCCCAGAAATGGACGAGCTAGAGACGTTTCTGCCGGAATTCACCATCATCAACTGCCCTAGTTTTAATGCTGATCCAGCACGCCATGGGTGCCGCTCTGAAACTGTCATTGCGATTTCATTTGAGCAAAAACTGATCCTGATCGGTGGTACATCTTATGCGGGGGAAAATAAAAAGGGGGTATTTTCGGTTCTGAATTACCTGTTGCCCGGCAAGGGTGTGATGGCGATGCATTGCTCGGCCAATCATGCTGTGGGCGATAAAGATGACAGCGCGGTGTTCTTTGGGCTTTCGGGTACTGGCAAAACCACGTTGTCCGCTGACCCGGACCGCGTGTTGATCGGCGACGATGAACACGGCTGGTCAGATGAGGGTATTTTCAATTTTGAGGGCGGCTGTTACGCCAAAACCATCAATCTAAGCGCCGAGGCTGAGCCAGAGATTTATAGCACCACCAGCAAGTTTGCGACCGTGATTGAGAACATGGTTTATGATCCCTACACCCGCGAACTGGATTTTGCAGATGATAGCCTCACGCCCAATATGCGCTGCGCCTATCCGTTGCATTATATCAACAATGCGTCTGAAACCTCGCGCAGTGGTGTGCCAAAAAACGTGATCATGCTGACCTGTGATGCTTTTGGCGTGCTGCCCCCGATTGTACGGCTTTCACCGGCGCAGGCGATGTACCACTTTTTGTCCGGGTTTACTGCCAAAGTACCGGGGACAGAAAAGGGTGTGGTAGAACCTATCCCGACATTTTCCACCTGTTTTGGCGCGCCGTTCATGCCGCGCCGCCCAGAAGTATACGGCAATCTTTTGCGCCAGAAAATCGCTGAAACCGGGGCGCATTGCTGGTTGGTAAATACCGGCTGGACCGGTGGGCCAAAGGGCAAGGGCGGCTCACGTATGCCGATCCGGGCGACACGGGCATTGCTAAGTGCCGCATTAAGCGGCTCTATGGATGATCGCGAATTTCGCATTGACCCGAATTTTGGTTTCGAGGTGCCCATTGCTGTTAAAGGCGTCGCCAAGGTTCTGCTGGACCCGCGCCGCACTTGGGAAGAAGGTGCTGCATATGACGTGCAAGCGGCCAAGCTGGCCAATATGTTTGCTGAAAACTTTGCCCAGTACGAAGCGTTCGTTGATGACGAGGTTCTGGCGGCGATGATTAAAGCGCAGTAACGTCAAACGCATGATGAAAACAAACCGTTGCCTTGAAAAGGGCGGCGGTTTTTGTCATTGAAATGCCATGGAAAACTTTGCTGTCGCTTCGGGCCACTATATGACCAGCCATGCTGCTGCCGAAGTTCTGCGCGCTGGTGGCACAGCTGTGGACGCTGCGATTGCCGGAGCGTTGATGGCCTGTGTAGTGGAGCCGGTGCTGGCCTCGCCGCTGGCGGGTGGTTTTTTGATGGTCGCACCACCGGATAGCCCGACGCAAATTCTGGATGCATTTATCCAGACACCCAAACGCAAACGTGCGCTAGGGGATGTGGATATCCGTAAGATTGAAGTTGATTTTGGACAGACAAAACAGATTTTCCACTGTGGCGCCGGCACTATCGGCACGCCTGGTTTGATCCCCGGCCTGTTTGAGGCCCATAGCCAGTTTGGGCGCATCCCGATGCCCGAACTTGCGGCGCTCGCGATTGAAACCGCACGGAAGGGCGCTGAAATAACCGGATTTCAGGCCGAGGTTCTTGGCTATGTCGCTGCGATTTTTACCTCATCTATGCAGGCAAGAAAGCTCTATGCGACAGAGGGCAAACTGTTGGGCGCCGGGGATATTCTGGCAAACCCACAGATGGCGGATGTGTTGGAAACCATGGCACTGGAGGGGCCGCGATTTTTTCAGGAGGGTGAAATATCACAGGCGCTTTTATCCCTGCAAGGCGGGCATTTAACGGCGGATGATCTGAAATTCTACCGCCCCGTTGGGCGTAAAGTTTTGCACTGCAAACGTTGGGGCATAGAGGTTGATCTAAACCCAGCGCCCAGCCTTGGCGGCGTGCAAATCGCCCTGGCATTGCAAGCGTTGCCAAATAGCCCTGATGAGGTATTGTTGGCAAAAGCCTTCTATGAAATAGCAGAAATTCGTAAAGAAACGAAGCTTGATTATCATCCGGCACAAGGCGCGAAAATCCTGCTGAACCCTGTGATGGTTGCCAGCCTTCGCAAGACGTTGCGCCACCATCAGGCAGCAACACGCGGCACAACGCATATTTCGGTCATCGATCCCAAAGGCATGGGGGCGGCATTTACCCTGTCAAATGGCGAGGGCTGTGGGCTGATTGTGCCGGGCACCGGGATTATGGCAAATAACATGCTGGGTGAGGATGATCTGGTGCCAGATGGTGTGAATTCGTGGATTGAGGACAGACGCCTGGCCTCGATGATGTGCCCGGTGGCGCTGCGCGGCGATGGGCTGACTATGCTGGGGTCGGGTGGCTCAAACCGCATCCGCTCGGCATTGACGCAGGTGGTTTTGGGGCTGATTGATGGCGGGATGTCGTTGGAGCAAGCCGTTTGTGCTGCGCGACTGCATGTTGATGACACCCCGCATATTCTGGATTTTGAGGATACGGGTTCAGCTGAGCGCCGCGCAGGTTTTCTGCACGAATTTCCGACGGCAAATCCATGGCCGGAGCCATCAATGTACTTTGGCGGTGTGCACGGAGTTCGCCAACATCCGGATGGAAGGTTGGAGGCAATGGGCGATCCGCGTCGATCAGGAGTAGCGATCAGAAGATAGAGCGCGCGTTGGGTATGTATTTTGACAATCTATTAAACTACTAAACTAGGTTAGTAGTTTAGTTATGCATATTTTTATTACCGTAATTGTTTGATTTCAAATGATTAACGGCACCATTAAACCGGTTTAGTGGTTTCGAAAACGGCTAAACTTCA
>CAYSAZ010000030.1:0-23697 GCA_964429065.1 uncultured Rhodobacterales bacterium | reverse complement strand
ATGGGGGCGGTCTCTTTATGTCTGGGGGAAAGGAGCCGTTATGAAATTCCCAAATGATCCTCGAAAAATGTCCAAGGGCGCTTTTGTCGCGCAGTTCGGCGGCGTCTATGAACATTCCGCCTGGATAGCCAAAAAAGCCTGCGGGCGCGGCTTGCCGATGGGGGCAAATGATGTGGATACCTTGTGTGAATACCTGCGCGACATCATCGAAACAGCCGGGAGTGAGGCGCAGTTAGCCCTGTTGCGCGCCCACCCTGATCTGGCCGGAAAGCTGGCTAAGTCTGGTAATTTAACCGATGATTCCAACGCCGAACAAGCAGGTGCCGGGCTTGATCAGTGCGATGACACAGAGTTTTTGGAATTCAACACCCTGAATACGCGCTATAAATCCCGCTTTGGATTCCCCTATATTCTAGCCGTAAAAGGCCGAAATCGTCAGGAAATTCTGGCGAATTTTCGCGCGCGCATTGACAACAAACCCACTATAGAGTTCCGCGAGGCCCTTGATCAGGTGCACCAGATCGCGCGCCTGCGCCTTGCCGCTATGTGCTGATTATTTCGTGCCAAACATCCGGTCGCCCGCATCCCCAAGCCCGGGTAAAATATAGCCAAGCTCGTTCAAACGTTCATCGAGCGCCGCGGTGATAATCGGCACATCCGGGTGTGCCTCTTTCATGCGCGCAACCCCTTCAGGCGCGGCTAAAAGACATAAAAACCGAATATTCGTGGCCCCCGCGTCTTTTAGCAAATCGATTGCGGCAACAGACGAATTACCGGTAGCCAGCATCGGATCAACCGCGATGACCACTCGTTCCCCCAAATTGGCGGGAACCTTGAAATAATATTGCACGGGCTTTAGGGTTTTCTCGTCCCGATAAAGCCCCACAAACCCGACGCGTGCCGAGGGCACGAGTTCCAAAATCCCATCAAGCAACCCGTTTCCAGCCCGTAAAATTGAGATCAACGCCAATTTTCGCCCCTTAAGAACCGGCGCGTCCATCTCAACCAAAGGCGTTTCCAGCCGCTCGGTTGTCATTGGCAGCTCGGCCGTGATTTCATAGGCCAAAAGTTGGCTGATTTCGCGTAAAAGCTGGCGAAAAAGGCCACTGGGCGTGTCTTTACGGCGCATAAGAGATAATTTATGCTGCACTAACGGATGCTTAACGATTGTTAAATGTGTATCCATCATACTGAACTCTCCGAAAATTTCGCCAACAAGCGTTCACGTGTCTGCGCATCGCAAAATGCAGCTTTCATGGCCGTGCGGTTAATCGCCTGAAAATTCGTGGTATTCCAGCCAAAAACTTCGGCCAATTTGGTGTATTCATGGTCCATGTCAGTGTGGAAATACGGTGGATCATCACTTGAAACCGTGATCGGGACGCCAGCCGCGCGCAACTTATCAATCGAATGATCCGCCCATTTTGGAAACACGGACAGCGCAATATTCGAGCCGGGGTTAACTTCTAGCACTATATTTTCGGCAACCAGACGTTCTATCAACGCCGGATCTTCAATCGCGCGCACCCCGTGGCCGATGCGTGTGACATGCAAATAATCAAGCGTATCACGCACACTTTCAGCCCCGCAAATCTCACCCGCATGACTGGTCAAGCCCAACCCGGCCTCATGCGCGATGGCAAATGCTTTGGCAAAATCCGCAGCTTTCAGATGGCGTTCCTCGCCTCCCATGCCAAAACCTGTTAGCATATTATCAGCTGTTTCAGCCGTTACGCGCGCAATTTTCTCTGCCTGTTCGGGGCCAAAATGGCGCACACAGCTTGATATAAACCGCGCCTCAATCCCATGTGTGGCTTTGGCATTTGCCGCCCCTTCGGACATCGCCGCAAGATATTCTTTCCAAGCAATAACATCACCGCCACCACAAAAATCGGGTGCCAGAAACATTTCCGTATAGATCACGCCGTGGTTTGCGCATTGCTCTAACACCGCCTCGGTCAAGCGGCGAAAATCGTCAGGGGTTTGCAAAACAGTGCAGGCGGCCTCATAGGTTTGCAGAAATTCCGCGAAATCTTTCCATTTATATGCGCCATTCGCATCAAAAATCCTGGAAAGATCAACGTTTTTCTCTGCGGCAAGTGTGCGGATAAATTCCGGTGGCGCAGCCCCTTCAATATGAAGATGTATCTCCGTTTTTGGGAGTGTTTTCCAGTTTGTCATAAAAAATTCCTGCCATGTTTTCCGGGCCTTAACCCAAGATGTGCCGCGATAGTCTCCCCGACATCCGCCATATTAACAATCCCGATTTCCTGGGATGGAATTTTCGGGCCACTAACCAGAACCGGCACCCGCTCACGGGTATGTTCGGTGCCAATCCATGTGGGATCATTGCCATGATCCGCCGTGATTATCAACAGATCATCGGGTTTTAAGCGGCGGGTAATTTCTGGCAAACGTGCATCAAACGCCTCAAGCGCGCGCGCATATCCCGCTACATCGCGCGGGTGGCCGTAAAGACTGTCAAATTCGACAAGATTAACAAAAATCATGTCGCCAGCTTTCGCCTCGTCCATGAAATCCAGCATATCATCGACCAGTTGAAGGTCTGCTTTGCCTTTTTTTAACGCCGAAATGCCCCGATGTGCAAAAATATCCCCGATTTTACCGACCGCCAGCAAACGCCCTCCTGCCCCAACAACCCGATCACAAATCGTGTCCTCGGGCGGGGGAATTGTATAATCTTTCCGGTTGTGCGTGCGGGTGAAATTTTCAGATGTTTCGCCAAGAAACGGGCGCGCAATAATACGACCAACCATTAAGGGGTGGAAAATATCAACGGCGATTTCGCAAATATCATAGAGATGTTGCAGTCCGAAATTGGTCTCATGGGCGGCAATTTGCAAAACGCTATCGGCAGAAGTATAGCAAATCGGTTTACCGCTTGCGATATGTTCTTCACCAAACGCATTAAGAATCGGCATGCCCGAAGCATGGCAATCCCCCAAAATTCCGGGAATCTCGGCACGTTTAATGAATTCGGCGATCAAATCGGGTGGGAATGCCGGGATTGTATCGGGAAAATAATGCCACTCGAACGGCACCGGCACGCCTGCCAGCTCCCAATGTCCCGAGGGGGTATCCTTGCCCAGCGAGATTTCTGTTGCGGCGCCAAATGTTCCGACATTGCCGGCATCAAGCCCCGGCATGGGATGATTAGAGGACAAGCGCACCGCCGCACCAAGCCCGTAGTTATCTAAATTTGGCAATGATAACGGGCCTTTACGTCCTATATCAGCCTTTCCAGCAGCACAAGCATCAGCGATATGACCAAGGGTATTTGCGCCCTTATCCCCAAAAGCATCTGCATCTGGTGCACCACCACATCCCACGGAATCGAGCACTAATAGAATTGCACGCGCCATTCATTCCTCCTGCAAATGGGATTTAGTAAAGCTTCGGGGCAATAATGCGCCCATGGTTTCGACTACCAAATTACCTTGCAAATCAGATAAAATAACCGGCGTATCGGCCTGCGAAAATTCAGATAATTTCTGGCGGCAACCTCCACAAGGCGGCACGGGTTGCGGGCTTTGGGCGACAATACAAATCTCAGCTATGGTCTGCTCACCTGCTGCAATCATTGCTGCAATTGCCCCTGCTTCGGCGCATGTACCCTGCGGATAGGCGACATTTTCAACGTTGCAACCGCTGTAAATATTGCCCTTATCCGTCTTTATCGCTGCACCTACTTTGAAATTTGAATAGGGAGCATAGGCGTTTTGGCGCGCTGATAGGGCGGATTTAAATAATGTCATTGCAAGCCTCAGGTTTCTGATGTCGGTTCAGACTATAGAAAACTCCGGGCGCAGGGCAAGCCCATGCATTTAAAAATCACTTATCCCAGCTCTCTTTTTTGCGATAAAGCGTTGAGGGCGATACATCCAGAAGTCGGGCAGCTTGCGGGATTGAGCCATCACAAAACATAATAGTTGCCTCGATGAAATCGCGCTCAAGATCAGCAAGAGGGGTGCCGATAAAAGCCGAGATATCCATCGGCACGTTATTATTCGACTGGGCCGACTGCTGCGTATATTTTCTTTGATAAGAGGCCGCGTCTTCCTGAACAGATATGGCGATATCAGCTGGTAGCATCCCGGTTTCCACGACCGGCCCTTCGTTTAGAACGATGACGTTGCGAATAACATTCATCAACTGGCGTACGTTCCCGGGCCAGTCTGTTGTTTGTAAAATCACGCGGGTTTCATCGCTAAAATGGGTGAATTCCTTGGCCTCTTCGCGGGCAAATTTTGCGAGCATTGCGTCGGCGATTTCCATGATATCACTTGTGCGCGCGCGCAATGGCGGCAAATGAATGGGCACAACATGTAACCGATAGTATAAATCCTCACGAAAACGGCCGGCACGTACCTCGGCCAATGGGTCGCGGTTCGTTGCGCAAACGATGCGCACATCAACGGCCCTTGGTTTGGTCGCCCCGACAGGTTGCACGGTGGATGTTTGCAAAAATCGCAGTAATTTGGTTTGCAGCGCCAGGTCCATTTCGCATATTTCATCAAGAAATAACGTCCCGCCATGCGCAGCAGCCGCCGCCCCCATTTTATCGGCAATCGCGCCGGTGAAAGAACCTTTGAGGTGACCGAACACCTCTGATTCGAGCAAATCTCGTGGAATTGCACCACAATTTAGTGGAATAAACGGGCCTTTGGCACGCGCCGAAATATCGTGGATCGCCTGTGCGCAGACCTCTTTGCCGGTCCCGCTTTCTCCCGTTACAAACACCGTCGCCGTAGAGCGGCCAATATTGCGCACCATCTGGTAAATATGTTTCATCTCATCGGAAGAACCGATGAAACCCTGAAAACCATTGTTAAAATTTCCATCCCTATTCGCAGGGCTGGGAACAGTGTTTTTCAAGACCAGCGAGGCATTGCTGACGGCCGATAAAAGCCGGGCTTCATCAAACGGTTTGACCAAAAAATCAAATGAACCCAGACGCATAGCCTCGACCGCGCGGTTGATGGAGCCGTTCGCTGTAATGACGATTATCTTTACATCCGGGGCTGCTCTGATGAAACCTGCCATCAATTCTGTGCCATCCCCGTCGGGTAAAAGCAGGTCAAGAAGAACGATGCTGTAGCGGTTATTCGCAAAAGCCTTGCGAGCTTTGGCTATGGTCGTGACACTATCAATTTCATACCCGGTTTTTTTCAAAACCGTTTCATAAACCATCGCAAGTGACGGCGTGTCCTCGACAAGTAAAATTGGAAAAGTCATAAAAACACGATCTGAAGTTATTGTTTGGCTAAAAAGGTCAAGACCTCCGAAATACCCTTAATACAGTCCATATTCAAGGATTGCCTGTTTAACCCGTTTTCATCGCGTGTTTCGGCGTTCAGAGACTCGGCACATTTTTGCAGATTTACGGCCCCAATCGCCCCGGCAACAGAGACAAGCGTATGGCTGGCACTTTGAATTGCGGGCAGTGCATTCGCAGCTTCGGCTTCAATCAATGCGGTTTGCATATTTTGCAGATCGATCATGACTTTTTCCAACAGTTCGCCTTTGGTATCAGGGCCAATGGCTGTGATAAGTGCGTCAAAAATATCTCTCTCAACCCGCCCGATATCATCAGAATTATCGGAGCTGATATTCTGGTTTTGCACGGGCAATTCTTTTGTGGGCGCTGTAGTATGCATATATTTCAGGATAAATCGCCCCAGCGCAGCAATGCCTTCAATCGGTTTGCCGATAATGCCGTCCGCCCCGGCGTTTTCGATGCGTTCGCGATGTTCGGGCATAACGTAAGCGGTAAGCGCAACCAGTGGAATGCGCGATTTATTGCCCCCGCTGGCGCGAATTTCCCGCAATACCTCCAGACCGGATTTACGGGGCATTTCAATATCAAGCAACCCCAGATCAAAATTACCTTTTTCAAACAATGCAATAGCTTCGACCCCGTCAGAGGCAACCTCATATTTCGCGCCCATGGTTTTTAACATCTGGGTAACAACCAGCTGGTTTGTGATGTTATCCTCGGCCAACAGAATGTTTAAATGGCTAAGATCCGGCAGCGTATCATCCACAGCATTCTGCACGATTGCCTTAGCTTTTTGGCAAATCGGCAATGTTACAGTCATGCGTGCGCCACCGGTTGCGCGATTATGGGCTGCGATCGTACCCCCCATGCCTTTTGTCAAAGTGCTGGCGATATAAAGCCCAAGTCCCGAGCCGGGCTTATCCGAATTTTCAGGCCGGCTGCGAAATTGGAAAACCCGCGCCATTGCCTCATCGCTAAAGCCGGGGCCGGAATCCGTGACCTCAATCGTGATCGTGGCATTGTCTTGGGTGATAACATTAACGCTGACATCTCCGTCGGTCGAAAATTTATGCGCATTGCCAATAAGATTATTCAGGATACGATGGAAACTGACCCGGTCAGACGATTCTAAAAGCGGTGAATTCTCCGGGAGGTTTACAGAAAAAACACCCGCCGAAGTATTCGCCGGCACTTTCCATATGTCAGAAATCACGGCGAGCTCATCTTTGACGCAAACCGGATCGCCATTGTTTTCCAGCAACGTCTTATCGTCGCCCATGTCAAAAGCCAAATCCAGCAGTTCTTGTAGCATTTGCCCAGAGGCCCGCGCGCGGTTCAAATGGTCTTTTGTGTCCTGATCTACTTTGGTATCATCGATTATTGTCAGACTGCCCAGAATACCCGCAAGCGAAGACCGCAAATCATGGGACAAAAGCGCAAGGCCGCTTTGCGCGTCTGTCTCACCTTCAAGCGACGGCTTATCTGTATATTTGTTCATACTATTAGCATTCATCAAAGAATCTCAATTTATATACATGACAACCACCTTAGGTTGTAACGCGGGTAGTATACACCTGAAAAAGATGAATTGCATGTTAATTGTCTATGCTATTTGACGGAAAACAATTTCGCGCAGCTCTTGAAAATCTAGCGGTAAATCTATTGTGAAATCAAATGGTTCACTGTTTATCGGCAAGCCAAGTGCAACAACAAGCGCATCGGGATAGGATTTCGCGGCTTGTCTCAAAAACGTATCCTCACTTTCGTTGCCCGATTCGATCAACACAATATGAACCTGACTTGGGGAGGAAGCGTCATAAAAAATAACATCGTCATTTCTCAACGCAGCACGGCAAATCGCTGCCATTGCTGAGGAATTGGCCAAAATATCCACACATATTTCATGTATTTCAACGATTTCAACCGGAATGCTCGCATGCACAGAAATACGGTTTCCATCCGGGTTATCGACACGTATTTTGCCCTGCATCGCTTCAATTAACCCACGTGCGATTGCAGGGCCAAGAGCGTCGGTGGCGAATTTATCGCCCGTCCGCTCCTCGGCCCCTAAGATCAAATCCGGCGTCCACTCTCCCCCATCGCTGGCATATTCAAAGGTCAGACACATGGTTAATATGCTGTTTGCACACCCAAATTCCAAGACTGTTTCGCGTACACCGGCGGTTTCCACAATATATTGTGCCAAATGGCCAAAAGCCTGTCTCAGTCGGCGAAAATCACCTTTCATATGTTTTGGACAGCCTTCATGAACAACCACATTGAAATTGATACGCTCGCGGCGCGCCAGTGGCGCAAAACGATCATTAACGGCCTTGGCCAGATGGGCGGTCTCAAAGGGTTTAAGGTCCAATTCCACATTATCAGCTTCCAAAGAGCTGAAATCGAGGATATCGGCCAACAGGCTAACCATATGCCGGGCGGATTGCTCGGCCTTTTCGAGCAGTCTTTTCTGCCCGTCAGGCATTTCTTGTTGCTTGATTAACGCCAAAAGCCCCAAAACCCCGTTCATCGGCGTGCGCAGTTCGTGGCTCATCATGGTCAAAAACTGGGATTTAACGCGGCTGGCTTTTTCGGCAGTTGTAGCTAGCTCAATGTTTTCCTGTGCTAATTTTCGAAATTTTAGACTTTCGTTAATGATATAGCCAAGCCCCAAAAGCGCAAATACACCAGCCAGTCCAGTAAAAAACATTGTCAAATTCAGGCCTGATTGCAATTGATCCCGAATTTTTCGCCCTTCGGATTCTTCACCAAGTGTTACCAAACGATTGAACTCGTTCAGTTCAAGGGGAAAACTGCTGAATTCGGCTTCTATCGCTGCGGCCTCGGCAATATCACCGTTTTTCAAGGCAACAATCCGCCGGTCCATGGCTTTCATTCTATCAAACAGGCGCGTGACATTTTGCATCTTACGGTCATAGCTTGCCAGTCGTTTTCCAACCGGCCCTTGCTGGAACAGTGCAATGCGGCTCCAGAGAATGTCAAAACGGTTGTTCACTTCTTGATTATCAACACCGCTGCCTGCCACCTGAAAACGGATAAGCGCCTCACGAAAGCGCCCCAGTTCCAGTTCCAGCTGACCAGAGGTCCAGGCGATATCCTCAATGCTGGCGGTGCGCATCGCGTTAAGGTCTTTTTGAAACGAATAGAAACCCACCCCGGCAAAAGCACTTATCCCAAGGATAATTGTCAGCAGAATCGCAATGGGCAGCCCGGTTTTTTTCACTTAACGCCCACCTTAACCAACTGCCAGATAAGGCGGTCATTATATACCCGGTCCTGTAATTTTCGATTATCTGTCATCGGGTAAATCACCCAGATCGGGCCTTTGTCGCGCAGCGAAAATTTAATGCCGTCTTGTGAGATGGCAAAAATCACATCGAAATTCAGGAAATCATCCAGCGGGACATCGATCGAATAGTCATTTGCAGCAAGCAACGTGACCGTTTTAAAGCCGCTGTTCGCCAACAGAATCCGCGAAGTTTCTGTGCTGTCAGAGTTATCTGAAACCAGCCGTGCTAAAACATCGCGCGCCAGCGGCCCCATGAATGTCGCTATATTATTGATAAATTCATTTTTGGTAATGACCGTCACCTGTTCCAGTGAAGACATATCATCATCCGTAAGCTCGAATGTTTCATCTGTTGTCAGATTGACAACGCTCAATACAACATCTGATGCAGCAAGACTTGTGCTCGCAAAAGATAATGCACTTATTACCATCAGCCCAAAGGACCATTTTTGTATTGATTTTACTATGCTCATAGCGATACCTCCTATTATCTACAACATGAACATGCAAGCTTTGGGCCAAAGTTCAATTCCAGCGGATTTTTTATTGTTTCCAAGGAAAGACGCCCGGCGCTCGCACTCCTCATACAACCCACAGAATTATTATATTGCATATTGCGAGGTAATTTCGCAATATGCAAATTCCAAAAACCGGGTTTTTTCTCTATAAGTCAAATAGTTAACAGATTATTAACAGCCCGCGCTCGGCCTGGTGATTTGAATGCATTTGACCAAACACAAGCCATATAAACACAGGAATTATGCCAAAACTGTCGCATAGCCGACACTACGCAACGCTTCTTCAACCTCTTTCAGCACCTCGGGGTCTTCAATCGTTGCCGGCATTTTCCATGGCGTGCTATTTGCAATATTAACCATGGTTGCACGTAATATCTTACCAGAGCGTGTTTTGGGCAGGCGATCCACAACCACGGCCAGTTTAAATGCCGCTACAGGGCCGATAATCTCGCGCACCAACTTTATCACCTCGGTCACGATCTCGCCGTGGGGGCGCGTTACCCCCGATGTCAGGCACAAAAGCCCCAGCGGCAATTGCCCTTTTAGCGCATCAGCCACCCCGATTACCGCACATTCTGCGACATCGGGGTGGTTGGACAAAACCTCCTCCATGGCGCCAGTTGACAAGCGGTGGCCCGCAACATTGATCACATCATCGGTGCGCGCCATAATATAGAGATACCCGTCCGCGTCGATCATCCCCGCATCCCCCGTTTCATAATAACCGGGGAAGGTTTCAAGATAGGCTTTGCGAAACCGGTCTTGAGCGTTCCACAGGCCCGGCAATGTCCCCGGTGGCAGGGGCAGTTTTATCGCAATCGCGCCCAGCGTATCAGCTGGCAACGGGTGCCCGTCTTCGCCCAGAACCTGCACATCATACCCCGGCAACGCCACCGTTGGGGAACCCAGTTTCATCGGCAGTTCTTCCAACCCCAGCGGGTTAGCCGCAATCGGATAGCCGGTTTCGGTTTGCCACCAATGGTCAACAACCGGGATATTAAGCTGATCCTTGGCCCATAAAATCGTATCTGAATCCGCGCGCTCACCTGCCAAAAACAGGGCTTTCAGGCTGGAAAGATCGTACTTTTTAACAAATTCCCCTTTGGGATCCTCGCGTTTAATCGCCCGAAATGCCGTAGGGGCGGTGAAAAACGACGTGACCTTATGGTCTTCGATCACCCGCCAAAAGGTACCCGCATCGGGCGTGCCGACCGGTTTGCCTTCAAACACGATCGCCGTGGCCCCGTAAATCAGCGGCCCGTAGCAAATATAGGAATGCCCAACCACCCAGCCCACGTCTGATGCCGCCCAAAACACCTCGCCGCGTTCAACGTTATAGACGTTTTTCATGGTCCAGTTCAGCGCCACCGCATGCCCGCCATTATGGCGAATAACCCCCTTGGGCTGGCCTGTCGTGCCCGATGTATAAAGAATATACAGCGGATCATTTCCCATAACCGGCACGCAGGGCGCAGGGGCAACATCACGTTGAAAATCCTGCCAGTCCAGATCACGCGCCCCCATTTGCGCTCGCATCTGATCCCGTTGATAAATAACGCAAAAATCCGGTTTATGCGTGGCAATTTCAATCGCTCCATCCACCAGCGGTTTATAGGCAATGGTGCGATTTGGCTCCAACCCACAGGACGCGGCGATGATGGCTTTGGGGGTGGCGTCATCAATGCGCACCGCCAGTTCATGGGCTGCAAACCCGCCAAACACCACCGAGTGCACCGCCCCGAGGCGCGCACAAGCCAGCATCGCAACAATCGCCTCGACAATCATCGGCATATAAATGATCACCCGGTCGCCTTTTTTAATCCCTTGTGCCTGCAATGCCCCGGCCAAACGCGCCACACGTTCCAGCATTTCGCGGTAGGTGTATTTTTCGCAAGAATTGGTGATCGGGCTATCATAAATAATCGCCACCTGATCGGCGCGCCCATTGTCCACATGACGATCGAGCGCATTATAACAGGTGTTCATCTCGCCGTCGTCAAACCACGTATAAAGCGGCGCTTTGCTATCATTCAGCGCACGGGTTGGCTTTTTAGACCAGCTAATTTCCTCTGCGGCTGCCATCCAGAACGCTTCTGGATCGTTTTGCCACGCGGCATATACATCCTTGTAACCCATTGTTTTACCTCTTGTTATTCATAATTTTGCACCGGCGTCCCGGCGAGCGCTGCAATGTTTAGCAAACCCCGCGCGGTAATAGAGGGCGTTACGATATGGGCGCGGTTACCCATGCCCATCAAAATCGGACCGACCTCCAGACCACCGGCGGACATTTTCAGGATATTGCGCACCGCACTGGCGGCGTCGGAATTGGTGAACAGCAACACATTGGCCGCGCCAGTGTATCGGGAATTCGGGAAAATCCGCCGCCGCAACCCTTCGTCGAGCGCCGCATCCGTGTGCATTTCGCCCTCATAGGTGAAATCGAGATTTTGCGCATCCAGCAACGCCAGAGCCTCGCGCATACGACAGGCAGAATCTGTCGGTAAATTACCGAATTGGGAATGGGAACACAGCGCGATTTTTGGCACCTGTCCAAACCTGTGCACATGGCGCGCCGCGGCAATAACCGTATCCGCCATCTGCGCCGCTGTCGGTTCCGGGTTCACATGTGTATCGGCGATAAACAGCGGCCCGTTTTCCAAAATCATCAGGGACAGCGCGCCAATGGGGCGTAAATCTGCCGTGCCCAACACTTGTTCCACATAGTTCAGATGCCACAAATACTGCCCAAAAGTGCCGCAAATAAGGCTGTCTGCATCGCCGCGCGCCACCATCACTGCCCCAATCGCCGTGGTATTGGTGCGTAAAATCGCCTTGGCCAGATCTGGCGTCACGCCGCGGCGCTGCATAATATCGTGATATGTCCCCCAATAGTCGCGAAACCGCGGATCATTTTGCGGATTAACCAGTTCAAAATCTCGCCCCTCACGGATTGGCAGACCAAATTTTTCACACCGCGCTTCAATCACATCGGGGCGGCCAATCAGGATCGGCATATCGACCATTTCTTCTCTCATGGCGTGGGCGGCGCGCAGCACCCGTTCAGATTCGCCCTCGGCAAAGACGATTTTGCGCACCGAACCTCGTGCCGCCTCAAAAACCGGACGCATAATCAGGGCGGATTTAAATACCGAAGTGTCGAGCTTTTGTTTATAGGCCTCCAGATCATCAATGGGGCGCGTGGCGACACCGCTTTCCATCGCCGCCTTGACCACCGCGCAAGATACAATCGCCAGCAGACGCGGATCAAAGGGTTTCGGGATCAGATATTCGGGGCCAAATTTCAGGTTTTCCCCTTTATATGCGGCGGCCGCTTCGGCACTGGAGCTAGCCCGCGCAAGAGCCGCAATCCCTTCAACACAAGCGATTTCCATAGCGTCGTTGATGATGGTTGCCCCCACATCCAGCGCCCCGCGAAAGATAAACGGAAAACACAGTACGTTATTGACTTGATTGGGAAAATCCGAGCGCCCCGTGGCGATAATCGCATCAGGTGCCACGGCGCGCACCGCGTCGGGCATGATTTCTGGCGTTGGATTGGCCAGCGCAAAAACAATCGGCACTTTGGTCATTTTCGCGACCATTTCAGGCTTTAGGACCCCTGGACCAGACAGCCCCAGAAACAAATCCGCGCCGCCAATTACATCATCAAGCGTGCGTAAATCGGAGTTTTGCGCAAATTCTGCCTTTTGCGGCGTCATCTCAGATGTGCGCCCCTTATAAACCAGCCCGTCAATGTCGCACAGCCAAACGTTTTCACGCTTAACCCCCAGTTTTAACAACATATTCAGGCATGCAATCCCCGCCGCGCCACCCCCGGTCGAGACAACTTTTATGTTGCCAAAATCCTTACCCGCCACATGCAACGCATTGGTTGCCGCCGCCCCGACCACAATCGCGGTGCCGTGCTGGTCGTCATGAAAGACCGGGATATTCATGCGTTCACGGCAGATTTTTTCAACAATAAAGCATTCAGGTGCTTTGATATCTTCAAGGTTGATCGCCCCGAACGTCGGCTCCATCATAATCACGGCTTCAGCCAGTTTTTCGGGGTCAGATTCATCCAGTTCTATGTCAAAACAGTCAATATTGGCGAATTTCTTGAACAAAACCGCCTTGCCCTCCATGATCGGTTTGGAGGCGAGCGCCCCGATATTGCCCAACCCCAGCGCCGCTGAACCGTTGGTTACCACAGCCACAAGATTTCCGCGCGCCGTATAGCGCGCCGCATTGGCCGCATCGGCTTTGATCTCCAAACAGGCCTCCGCCACGCCGGGCGAATACGCCAGCGACAAATCCCGCCCATTGGCCAAAGGTTTGGTGGCGCGGATTTCCAATTTTCCGGGTTTGGGGAATTCGTGATATTTTAACGCAGCCTGGCGCAGGCTGTCAGAGGGGCGTTTGCTCATAAGGTGTCCTTTGTGATAGTTTTAGCCATACAGACTGAATAATCATTGTCACCATAAGGGCCAAAGCCTTTGCAATGGGTAAACCCAAGTTTCTTATAGAACTTCAAGGCACTATGGTGAGTCGGACCCGTTTCCAGCCGGAGTATTCCAACTGCCTTCGCCAAATGTTCAACCTGTTCAATCAAGGCATGTGCCGCGCCGGTTCCGCGAGATTGTGGCGTAACGAACATGGATTTCAGTTCTGAGTACTTGGTAGAATATGCTGCACAACCAATGGCTTGCCCATCACTATACGCTAAAAAGAAGCTGATATCTGGCATTGATAACGCCTCGACACCTAACCAAAACTGCCCCTCAACAGGAGTGCGCGCCTGATGAAAAGCCCAAAGAGCCTCCAGCAAAGGCTGGGCATCACTGGATGCAGGGTTAGCGCGCACAATATTAATTTCCCTGCGCATTATGAATTCTTCCGCTGAATCAGCCGCAAGACTTTTTGGGCGGCTTCGGGAATATTTGTGCCGGGGCCAAAAATTGCGCGCACACCTTGGGCGTACAGAAAATCATAATCCTGTTGCGGGATAACGCCGCCGCAGACCACGATAATATGCCCTGCCCCCGCCGCGTTTAGGGCTGCAACCAGCTGTGGTGCCAGTGTTTTGTGCCCTGCGGCCTGACTGGAAATCCCGATCACATGTACATTGCCTGCAACCGCATCCTCTGCTGCCTCTTCAGGGGTTTGAAACAGCGGGCCGACGTCTACGTCAAACCCGATGTCGCCAAATGCTGTGGCAATCACTTTGGCGCCGCGATCATGGCCGTCCTGGCCCATTTTCACCACCAACATCCGGGGGCGGCGCCCTTCAGCTTTGGCGAATTCTTCGACGTCTGCCTGAATGGCGGCAAACCCTTCATCGCCGGCATATGCGGCACCGTAAACGCCGGACAATGTTTTTACCTCTGCATGGTGGCGGCCAAATGCGCGTTCCATTGCATCGGAAATCTCGCCGACGCTGGCCCGGGCGCGCGCCGCGACAACCGCCAGTTCCAGTAAATTTTCATCGCCCCGCGCGCCCTGCTCCAATGCCTCAAGCGCCGCTTGACATGCATCCTCATCCCGGCTGGCGCGCATTTGTGCAAGGCGGGCAATCTGGGCTTGGCGCACCGCCACATTATCCACATCCAGAATATCAATCGGATCCTCGGTTTCCAGTTTATATTTGTTAACCCCGACGATTACCTCAGCCCCGCGATCAATTGCCGCTTGTTTGCGCGCCGCAGATTCCTCAATCCGCAGTTTTGGCATGCCCGATGCAACGGCCTTGGTCATACCGCCGATCTCGTCTACTTCCTTGATCAGCTCCCATGCCTTATCCGCCAGTTGCGCCGTCAGGCTTTCAACGTAATACGACCCCGCCAGTGGATCGACGACATTGGTGATGCCGGTTTCTTCGGCGAGGATAATCTGGGTGTTGCGCGCAATGCGGGCCGAAAAATCCGTTGGCAGTGCGATCGCTTCGTCCAAGGCATTGGTATGCAAGGATTGCGTGCCGCCAAGGGTGGCCGACATTGCCTCGTAAGCCGTGCGAATAACGTTGTTATAAGGGTCTTGTTCTTGCAAACTCACGCCCGAGGTCTGACAATGGGTGCGCAGCATTTTAGAGCCGGTTTTCTGCGCCCCGGCCTCTGTCATAATCCGGTGCCACAACAGCCGTGCAGCGCGCAATTTTGCCGCTTCCATAAAGAAATTCATGCCAATGGCAAAGAAAAACGACAGCCGCCCGGCAAAGGCATCCACATCCATTCCCGCCGCAATCGCCGCTTGCACATATTCCTTGCCGTCGGCCAGCGTATAGGCCAGTTCCTGCACCAGATTGGCCCCTGCCTCTTGCATGTGATAGCCGCTGATGCTGATCGAGTTGAATTTCGGCATTTGCGCCGAGGTATATTTAATGATGTCAGAGACGATCCGCATCGACGGTTCAGGGGGGTAAATATAGGTATTGCGGACCATGAATTCCTTCAACACATCGTTTTGGATGGTGCCGGTCAGGGCGGCGCGATCAACCCCTTGTTCTTCGCCCGCAACAATGAAATTTGCCAAAATCGGGATCACCGCGCCGTTCATGGTCATGGATACCGACATTTTATCAAGCGGAATGCCGTCAAACAGGATTTTCATGTCCTCGACACTGTCAATCGCCACCCCGGCTTTGCCCACATCCCCCTCAACACGCGGATGATCGCTGTCATAGCCGCGATGCGTCGCCAAATCGAAAGCGACCGAGACCCCTTTTTGCCCCGCAGCCAGATTGCGCCGGTAAAAAGCGTTGCTGGCCTCCGCCGTGGAAAACCCGGCGTATTGCCGAATGGTCCAGGGCCGGCCTGCATACATGGTCGCGCGCGGGCCGCGAACGAAGGGGGCAAACCCGGGCATGGAATGCAGATGGTCCAAATCGGCGATATCGGCCGCCGTATACACCGGCTTAACCGCAATCCCCTCAGGCGTATCCCAGGTCAGCTCATCAAGCGAGCGGCCCCGCAATTCCTTTTGGGCCAAGGCCTTCCAGTCTTTTTCGCGTGTCATGCTGGCATTCCTTCGTGTTTTAGCGTTTTTCTATTGAATTTTCGCCTATGCAAGCATATATTAACAAACAAGAGATAGGATATCGCCTTGATATCTTCTTGTCTGTTGGAAAGGGTCGTCATGTCTTACACTCCTAAAAAACCGGCGCCAATCAATGGTCGTGGTGGTCCGCAACCTGGCTATTAAGCCAATCACGCACCTGTTGTTTTTCTGCCTGTAAATCCGCTGAAACATCATCCAGATCAATGCCAAGCGATGCATTCAACCGCCTGATCGCGGCAATTGCCCGCGCGTTGGCCTCTACTTTCATCTCAATATAATCCCGATACGCCATAGCGCGCCGTTGTGCGGGCAGTTGCGCAAATGCTTCGCTGCGTAAATCCCGGGCGAATATCGTCAAATCCTCTACTTGGCTGTAAAATTGCACCACCTCATCAACGGTTTCCGGGGGGAGTTGGTCAATACGACTGACAAGGGCGGCAAACACCGTAGTATTTTTCTCTTGCGGGATAAACGGGCGATAAGAATCTTTTCCGTCACCGGCTTGCAGGATTTTTTCTTCCAGCATTTTGCCAAAAGCGACCGTATCTGCACGCACGAATGTCTTGTGAAAATCCCATATTTCCGCCCGCAACGCCAGTTTCAGATCCGTGCGCCGTTCCGTGCGTTCCCGTTGATGACGGTATTCCTGCAACAAAAATGTCACCAGCCAGCCGATAACCACCAACAGCGCCGGTACAATGATTTTAAGCGTATCAGCCGCAATCTGTTCGCCAAAAAAATACGGCGACAGCAATTTTCCCAGCAAAGCAAATGCCGCTAGTAAAATCACAAGCGTTAACTTTTGTATCCACATGTTATGCCCACCCTCTGAGTTTCACATCTGGATATCTTATTCCTTGAACTCGATTTTCAAAGGCACCCGCCCAAATGCGATTTTGGCCCCCGAATAGGCGGTCATTCCCTTTGGAGGTTCGCCAAAGATCACCGTATCGCGCCCATAGCGTTGGTTGAGCGCGTCCAGACTGGCGCATAGATGTTCGCGCGGTGTCAGCGCCCCAGATTGCCGCGCCTCGAACAGATCGGCCACATGATCGCGCTGCGCCACCAATCCCCCTAACATGACCCCGACCGAAAACAGTTTTTGAGGGGCCAGTTGCTGCCAGAAATCTTCCAGATGCGCGAGCAATATAAAACTGTCCTGCGTGGCGGTGATTTTGCCCCCCTGATGGGCGCGTTTGTAGCGTTCGTTTTTGATCGAGATAAAGAGGCTGGTGGCAAAAAATCCCCCCCGCCGCAGCCGTGTTGCGGCCTTGACCGTTAGACGGCGCAAAATCAGGCGGGCATTTTGCGGTGTGCGCATGGCCCCGTTCAGCACTTGTGAATGCCCGAAACTGTGGGGGGTTGTCACCGGATCGGGGATGTCTTCGCCGCGCAATGCCCGCAAGAACCGCTCGCCCTCGACACTGCGCCAAATCGCGCGGGCGTGGCGTGGCGGCAATGCGTAAAGGGCCGGGATATCCATGATTCCCGCAGCTTCCAGCCGGGCATTCATGCGCCGTGAAATCCCCGGCAGGTCGGTTAATTTCAGATGCGCCAGTTTGAAAGGCATTACCGCAGGGCTCAGCCAATCTGTGCCGCTGGGCTTGTGCAATTCGCCGGCGATTTTGGCCAAAAGCCGGTTTGGACCCAACCCGATAGAACAATGAAGCGCCACGCCCGCATGTTGGTAAATGCTTTGCCGCGCGGCCTCTGCCAGTTTCAGCGCATAGGGAAGATGTTGTTCGCGCCCATGCAAACGGCACGAAACTTCGTCCACCGAATGCACGCCGCTGATCGGCACCACGCGGGCAACGGCCGCTTTGATTTTGGCGTGCATATCCACGTAAACATCGTGGCGCGCGGCGCGAAATACGATCCCCGGACATAGCGCGCGCGCCTCTTCCATACGGGTGCCCACCCGAATACCGGTGCGCTTGGCGTCGTAGCTGGCGGCAATGCAGGCGGCATTTTTGTGCAGGCTGGTCACAATTCCAACCGGACGCCCGCGCAGCTCCGGCTCCATCTGCTGGGCGACGGAGGCAAAATAGCTGTTCATGTCCAGATAAAGCACCTGAACGGTAATGTCCTTTTCCATGGGGGACCTTTGCTGAAGACTCAGCGAAAAGCGTAGAACATTTAGGGAACATTTGCATCCTTAAACCTATTCAAACTCCATAATAATTTTATCTACCGCCAGGCTATCACCTGCTACAGTATTGATTTTGCTAACAATTGCTTTCTTTTCGGCCCGCAGAACATTTTCCATTTTCATCGCCTCAACCGTGCATAGCGCCTGGCCTTCCTGAACCTCGTCCCCGACCGAAACCGCCATGGAAACCATCAGCCCCGGCATCGGGCACAGCAGCAGACGCGAGGTATCAGGCGGAGTTTTTTCTATCATATACTTCGACAAAGCAAACAATCTAGGCGTGCGTATGATGACCGGCAAATCCGCACCCCGATGGCGCATTTTAAAGCCGCCGGTAATCTGCACAACTTTGGCCACGACCAGCTGTCCCGAGACATCCAGATGCGCCAAGACTTCGCCCGGTTTCCAGCTTGAGGCCACGCGCAAACTGCTGCCATCCTCAAAGCGCACCGTAGAGCCGTCGCAATCCGCCGCAATCTGCACCGCAAAATCCGTATTTTGCAAAGATATGACAAAATCCGTTCCCACCTCGCGCGCATGATTATCAAGGCGCCCCGAAACCTTGGCCGCCCGGATTTCGGACACCCGATGCATGGCACCTGCCCCCGCCGCCAGTTGTTTAAGCACCGTTTTGGGCAAGATTGCCCCGGTGAAGCCATCGGGGTATTCCTCGGCGATGAAAGCCGTTGAAATATCACCTGAAATGAACCTTTCATGATCCATAACCGCACTTAGAAACGGCAAGTTATGGCCAATTCCTTCAACCTCGAATGCATCCAGCGCCTGGCGCATATCTGCGATGGCTGTGGTGCGATCCGTGGCCCATGTGCACAGTTTGGCGATCATGGGGTCATAAAACATGCTGATCTCGCCACCCTCAAAAACGCCGGTGTCATTGCGCAGCTTGCCCGCGATTTCTCTGGGCGGACGATAGCGGGTCAAACGCCCGATCGAGGGCAGAAAATTGCGATAGGGATCTTCGGCATAAAGACGACTTTCAATGGCCCAGCCGTTGATGCCGATATCATCTTGTGTCAACGTCAGTTTTTCCCCTGCCGCCACCCGGATCATCTGTTCTACCAGATCAATGCCGGTGATCAGTTCAGTCACGGGATGTTCAACCTGAAGGCGTGTATTCATTTCCAGAAAATAGAAGTTTTGGTCCCTATCAACGATAAATTCCACTGTTCCAGCGCTGCAATAATCCACCGCCCGCGCCAAGGCCACCGATTGCGCCCCCATGTGCGCCCGGGTCTTGGGGGTCAGGAACGGCGAAGGGGCCTCTTCGATCACCTTTTGCTGGCGCCGCTGGATCGAGCATTCGCGTTCATTCAGATAGATGCAATTGCCATGACTGTCGCCCAGCACCTGAATTTCGATATGGCGCGGCTGGGTGATAAATTTTTCGATGAAAATACGGTCATCACCAAAACTGGCCGCGGCTTCGTTTTTTGACGACTGAAACCCCTCGCGGGCCTCAACGTCATTCCAGGCGATCCGCATGCCCTTGCCCCCACCCCCGGCTGATGCCTTGATCATCACCGGATAGCCAACCTGGCGGGAAACTTCCACCGCCTCATCGGCATCTTCAATCAAGCCCATATGGCCCGGAACCGTTGAAACACCAGATTTTTCGGCCAGTTTTTTACTGGTAATTTTATCGCCCATTGCCTGAATGGCCCCAATGGGAGGGCCAATAAACGCAACCCCGATGGCGGCCAATGCTTCGGCAAATTTGGGGTTTTCGGACAAAAATCCATACCCCGGATGTACTGCCTCGGCCCCGGTTTGTTTGACCGCATCCAGGATTTTATCGATCACAATGTAGCTTTCAGCCGCCGGGGATTGGCCGATATGCACGGCCTCATCGGCCATTTTCACATGCAGCGCCTGACGGTCCGCATCAGAATACACCGCAACCGTTTTGATCCCCATTCGGCGCGCGGTTTTGATAACCCGGCAGGCGATTTCCCCACGGTTTGCTATAAGGATTTTTGTGAACATATCTTTCCCCGCCTAACTGGCAAACAAAAAGGGACGCCGCGAAAATCGCAGCGTCCCTTTGAATTTCTCACTGCCGCGCAAATGCGCGACGGTTAAATTAGCATGTGTTGGTTTTGTGGCACAAAGCACCTGCACCGGCACCAATAACAGCGCCCACAACCGGATCGCCACCTGTTGCCATGGCAACGCCTGCGCCAACACCGGCCCCAAGACCAGCACTTTCGCCCATTGTGTTACAGCCAGCAAGGACCAACGCGGCCAGTGTGATTGCGATAAATTTCTTATGCATACTCTCTCTCCTGTAAAACACTTGCAAGACAACAACTTGCCCGCAATGACGTTAGAATAGCCTATAAAGCCGGTGTAGGAAACACTATGTTTAATATCGGCAAATTTCCACCTATCGAGCATCAGATACCCGCCTGGGCAAGGACCTGGGGAAAGTTGCGGCGCACCGCGTCGATATCTATGCGCAACATGGCCTCATATGACTTATTATCAAAGGCATCCTCGGCCTTGAGAACCTCACGCTCGAACAACCAATTCAGGCGTCCGGCATCGAGATTTCCCCGCTCGAACGGGTTTGTTTCAAAATGTTTCAAAAGGGCAGATAAGAAGGCGTCATCGGCTTGGCGGTCCGACGTGCGCCGATCCCGAAACCGCTCACGCGCCACCAGCGGCGTGATGCCTTTGGTTGCTGCACGGCGAATGGTGAACTGATGATCCGTCCCCGCAAGACGCGAAGGAAACCCGCGATGTTTGAGCATATAAGGAAGATTAGCCATGTGCGTACCTCATAACGGAATATTATCGTGTTTTTTCCACGGATTGCTAACCTGTTTACCGCGCAGGCTGGCAAAAGCGCGCGCCACACGCACCCGGGTATTACGGGGCATGATCACCTCGTCTATGAACCCGCGTTCAGCAGCAACAAACGGGTTGGCGAAACGGGCCTCGTAATCAGCGGTATGGGCGGCGATTTTACCCCCGTCGCCTAAATCGGCGCGGTGGATGATCTCGGTGGCACCTTTCGCCCCCATCACCGCGATTTCCGCCGTTGGCCAAGCATAATTGAAATCGCCGCGCAAATGTTTGGACGCCATCACGTCATACGCGCCCCCGTAAGCTTTGCGGGTAATTACGGTGACTTTGGGCACCGTGGCCTCGCCGTATGCAAACAGCAGTTTGGCGCCGTGCTTGATAACGCCGCCGTATTCTTGCGCCGTTCCGGGCAAAAACCCCGGCACATCGACCAGCGTCAGGATCGGGATTTCAAAGGCGTCGCAAAACCGCACGAACCGCGCCGCCTTGCGCGCACTATCAATATCCAAACACCCCGCCAGCACCATGGGCTGGTTGGCAACAACGCCGACGCTCTGGCCTTCAAGACGGATAAAACCGGTCAGAATATTTTTGGCAAAATCGGCTTGGATTTCGAAAAAATCCCCCTCATCCGCCAGTTTTCGCACCAGTTCCATCATATCATAGGGCGCGTTGGCATTTTCTGGGATCAATGTGTCGAGACTGTCCTCGATGCGCTTTTGGCTGTCGAAAAACGGACGCTGGGGTGGCTTTTCGCGGTTATTGAGCGGCAAAAAGTCGACCAGGCGACGGACCTCAAACAGGGCCTCCATATCATTGTCAAACGCCCCATCTGCCACCGAGGATTTCGCCGTATGGGTACGCGCACCGCCCAATTCTTCGGCGGTAACGATTTCATTGGTGACGGTTTTGACCACATCCGGGCCGGTCACAAACATGTAAGAACTGTCGCGCACCATAAAAATAAAATCCGTCATCGCCGGAGAATAAACCGCGCCCCCCGCGCAAGGCCCCATGATAACGCTGATCTGCGGCACCACGCCGGACGCCATAATATTGCGTTGAAACACATCCGCATAACCGCCAAGGGCTGCCACCCCTTCTTGGATACGCGCGCCGCCAGAATCATTAAGCCCAATGACCGGCGCGCCATTTTTCATCGCCATATCCATGATTTTGCAGATTTTCTGGGCGTGGGTTTCGGATAATGACCCACCCAGCACCGTAAAATCCTGACTGTAAACATAGACCATACGGCCGTTGATCGTACCCCAGCCGGTGACCACCCCGTCGCCGGGATATTTCTGGGTTTCCATGCCAAAATCCACGCAACGATGGGCGACGAACATATCGAATTCTTCAAAACTCCCCTCATCGAGCAGCACCTCAAGACGTTCGCGCGCCGTCAGCTTACCCTTGGCATGCTGCGCATCAATCCGCCGCTGCCCACCACCAAGGCGCGCCTCTGCCCGTCGGGTTTCCAGTTGTTGAAGAATATCTTGCATAAGGTGTTGCCCTTTAAAGCCGTATGTTTCAGGCAAGCTATACCGCAGATTTTTCCTAACTTAAAGAATCCATTGGTGGATTTGCAAAATATGTTGCAAATAGTTTTTGTAAATTGCAAACTTGCGAATATGGCACTACAAAAAAAGCTCTATGCAGGCACAACATTGCGCGAAGTTCGCACAAAATTAAGCCTAACCCAAAAGGATTTCGCCCATAAGCTGGGGGTCTCTCTGTCCTATCTCAACCAGATGGAAAATAACCACCGGCCGATTTCGGCGACGGTGGTTTTAGCACTGGCGCAGGAATTTGCTTTTGATGTCACACAGCTTTCGGTTGGGGAAAGTGCCCGGATTGTCGCTGATATGCGCGAAGCTTTGGCCGATCCGGTGTTTGGCAATGATGCACCACCACTGGCCGATTTGCAACTTACGGCCTCCAACGCGCCGGGGTTAGCGCGGGCTTTTTTGACCCTGCACCGCGCGCATCGGCAAGGCCAGGAACGTCTTGCATCCCTCAACGAGGCTTTGGGGCGCGAGGATATCGGTCTGGCCCCGCTGCCATGGGAAGAAGTGCGTGATTTTTTCCATTATTGCGACAATTACATCGACGCAATTGACCACGCCGCCGAACGGTTTCACACAAAAGCCAAGCTACACCAGCAGGACGGAATTGTGCCGATGCGTGTTTGGCTGGCAGAGAACCACGGCATCGAAATTGTACAACTTCTTGATGTCCCTTTGCGCCAATATGACCCTGCGAAAAAACGCCTGACCCTATCTGCGCACGCCAATATATCAACGCAGAATTTCCAGATTGCCCACCTGATTGCCTTTCTTGAACATGATGATCTGCTGGAGGCAACGCTCGATCTGGCCCGTTTCAGCACCGATGAGGCCCGCGCCATTTGCAAGATCGGGCTGGCCAATTATTTTGCCGGAGCCGCCACCCTGCCCTACGGCGATTTTTTGCACGCCGCCCAAGAATATCGCCATGATCTGGAACGGCTAGGCCAGCATTTTTCCGCCAGCCTAGA
>CAYSAZ010000029.1:14989-23782 GCA_964429065.1 uncultured Rhodobacterales bacterium | reverse complement strand
CCCGCCTACACACTTTCCAGGCGTGCGCCTTCGACCACTCGGCCACCTGTCCGTGGGGGCGTCTATATACTGTTGGCTTGGGGCAGATCAAGCGGATAAGCGTGGTACGGTTGAAGAAGTTTATGCATCCTGAAAAGGGGAATGTGGCCAGTATGGCTATGGTCGAGCAAAGTCGCGTAGTTTGCCATTACGCTATCTTTATGGGGCACCCCAATGATTTATGTGCAGATGTGCATTGGCCAAAACTGCATTTATATTTTTCCATCTTTCGTGCTCAATATCGCGGCGCTTAGCGCCGCCCCGATCTGGTCAATGTTTTTCAACGTGACTTCGCTTTGATCAAACGGAATTTCAATATTTTCTTCGGCAAAACGACGGGCGATGGCAAAGTTGATATCGGACTTTACGGACAACATCTTGTTGACATCACGCAAGAAAACCCGGATTTCAAAATCAAGCGCGCTGGCACCAAAATTGCGGAAAATCACAGAGGGCGCGGGGTATTTCAACGCGCCGGGATGGGCCTCGGCAATACTTAGCAAAATCTCTTTGACCTGTTCAGGATCACTACCATATGCCACGCCAATCTGGACTTTCAGGCGCCCGGTTTGATCTGGTGCTGTCCAGTTTGTCACGCTGCCTGCAATCAGGTCCGAGTTGGGGATAATCACGGCGCAGCGATCAAACGTATCGACCAATGTTGCGCGGATAGAAATTTTTCGAACGATCCCTTCAAAGCCACCTGCCGATATCCAGTCGCCTTCTTTTATGGGCCGTTCAACCAGTAAAATAATGCCGGATACAAAATTTGAAACGATCGTTTGCAAGCCAAAACCGATACCAACCGACAATGCCCCTGCGACAATCGCCAGGCTGGAAAGATCAAGCCCTGTGGCGGAAATGGCGGCCAGGGCTGCCAGAAAAATACCACTGTAACCAATACCGGCCAAAATCGCGGTGCGCCCGCCAATATCCATTTTGGTTTTGGGCAAAACCGATTTTCGCACCGTTTTTTGAACAAGACGTGTAATTGTATAGCCAAAGCCGAAAACCAGCACAAAGACCAGCAGGTCAGACAGCGAAAACCGCCCCTCGCCAATGGCGATACCATCGTTCAACCACCCCCAGATTTCCCATAAATCACTAGGGCGTGCACCCCAGATCAACGCCAAAACCGGCAGAGCGGCGAGTATCAGCAAAAACCCGATGAATACCGGGATCAGGCGGGCGTTGTCATGCCGGGTCTCTTTGCCGTCGCCCTCAATCCAATGTGCGAGAACAGCGCGCACCAGATCAAACAATACCAATAATCCGGCCAGAAAGCTGAGCGTGATGATTGTTGGGAAAATCAGGTATAGCGCGGCCGCAAAATATCCGATCGCTGCCAGAATTGGTGCCGATATGGCAACCAGAAATACCAGGCGCGCCAGAAAACTGGTAAAGGCCGCAATGGAGGACTCCTGTTCTTCCTCGTTTTCCACAACCGGTTCATGTTTTCCTCGCATGATCCGCGAAAATCGAAACAGCATAATTGCGGCGACAACGAGTAGCGGGAATTGTATAACCGCTTGTGTTTCAAGGCTAAAGCTACCCCGGTCTGCGATTGCATCAAGTGCAACAGAAATGGCATAGATAAGACCAAGGGCGATGCTGATGCGATAGCCATGCAATTTGGCGGCTCCGGGTGTCCCAAGCATGCCTTTTTCATCGCTTTCAGGCCTGAAAATACTGCGCCCCAGCCAGGGCGCAACGATAAGTGCGAAAGCTGCGTGAGGGGCAATGCTCAACACTGCCTGTCCCCAGACCCCGACCAGATCAGAGCTTTGCAAGGCAAATATTACGGCTGCTGCACCAGTAGCAGGTACGATGAGGCGGACAAAGTTTGCCAGCACGTATTGCCAGTGTTTTGCCTCACCGCCAAAAGCCAGCGTGCGGCGCACCATTTCTGCAAATCCGCGCTGAATTCCCAACAGCATCCATATGCCAATGACCGCAATCAACAGGGCAAGAGGTGCTTTTTTACGCAGCGCTCTACGGCTGGATTCAAGTGCAAACGCCTCGGTGATTTCACCGGAAACCCGCTTGGCGTAATTGCTCAAATCCTTTAGCGCCGCGGGCCAAAGAGTAGGGGATAAGGGCGATGGTCCAAGCTCACGCAACTCATCGGAGAAACGTGTGCGAATGATGGCGTTGATCTCTGCGATCAGCCCATCTGCGCGTCGATATGAAGCTTGTGCAATGCGCAACGGCACACTGGCGGCGGTAATGCTGCCGTTTAATTCACTGCGCCGTCCAGCCAGTTCCACGGCTTCGAGCGCCCCTTCTTCAGGGGCCGGGCCAAGAGCCGCCAGTTGATCTTGAAACGGCTTTAGTTTTTCCCGGCTTAAGGTCTCAAGCTCCAGCGTTTGCGAGCGTTGTTCCAACAGTGTATTACGCAAAGTTTCCATGGCAGGCGTAGAGGCAAGCTTGGTTTCCAGAATGTCCTCAGCCCTTGAAGCCGTTGCCATCCAGCCTGCCATCATTCCAGCCATATCGGTCTGCGCTACGGCGCCCGTTGAAATAACCAGCGCAACCATGAACTGTATCAAAAACCGCATCAAAAACCGCCCCTGCATAAGTTATTCATCGACTAAAACATCAGGAATATCAGATATGTCACCTGTCAGCCAGTCAGGTGTTGGCAGGTCTTTGCTGCGCAAGAAATCCTGGTTGAACAGTTTGGACTGATAGCGCGCGCCATAATCGCACAGCATGGTTATAATCGTATGCCCCGGCCCCATATCGCGTGCCATCGCCATCGCGCCGGCCACGTTGATGCCTGATGATCCACCAAGACACAGGCCCTCGTTTTGCAAAAGGTCATAGATCACCGGCAGGGCTTGCGCATCAGGAATGTTATAGGACATATCAACCGCCAGCCCGTCAAGATTGCCGGTGATCCGCCCCTGTCCGATACCCTCCATGATCGAGCTACCCTCTGCGTGCAAGGCCCCCGTCGTGTAATAGCTGTGTAAAGCGGCACCTTCGGGATCGGCAAGACCGATCTTTATGTCTTTCTTTTGTGCCCGCAACCCCGTTGCCATACCGGCCAATGTGCCCCCGGTTCCGACAGCGCAGATAAACCCGTCAATTGCCCCACCTGTCTGGGTGAATACCTCTGGGGCAGTGGTGTCAATATGGGCCTGCCGGTTGGCAACATTGTCAAACTGGTTGGCCCAGATGGCCCCGCCTGGCAAGGTCTTATCAAGCGCTGCCGCCAAACGTTCGGAGTAGCGTACAAAATTATTGGGGTGTTTATAAGGCTTGGCCGGAACCTCGATCAATGTCGCACCAGACAGGCGGATCATATCCTTCTTTTCCTGACTTTGGGTGTCGGGAATAACAATTACCGTCTTAAACCCCATCGCCGCGCCAACCAGCGCCAAGCCAATGCCGGTATTGCCCGCCGTGCCCTCAACAATTGTGCCACCTGCCTGCAAACGCCCCGTGGCAACCGCATCTTTGATGATACCCAGTGCCGCACGATCTTTGATTGACTGCCCGGGGTTCATAAATTCTGCCTTGCCGTAAATCTCACAGCCGGTGATCTCTGAGGCCTTTTTAAGCCGGATAAGCGGGGTATTCCCGATCGCTTCGGTGATATCATTGAAACGGCGCATGGCTGTACTTTCAGCTTATTGGTTGGATATCAGCAGGTAGGCTTTCTGATGCAAAAATCAACAGCCAGCGGATAAATATGAGGCGCAAACAGCAGAGTTTTCACAATTTAGTCAAAGTAGGGCTGATCCCAGCGAAGAAATGCCCCTTTGCTTACCCAGCCTGCAAAAATCGACAGCCCGATTATCGTACCCATAATCGGAAAATTTAGAGCCGCTTTGCCATATTCTATCATCCGGATGGGCAGCTGCAAAACCGCTGACATAGGTTGATAATATGCTTGGCTTAACATGCCCAAAATCATGTGGTTGATGGCAAATACCGCCAACACCCAGATAAACGCGGAAATTCCGGCTTTTACGCCAAGGTTTGCGGCTGAATGTTCGCCAGCTGCCACCTTTTTTCCCAAGCTGAACCAGCCAACAAACATGCTGACAATTGCTCCGGCGATCATCATCTTAAGACCTTCTCTTGAAAGCCCCGGATAGACGTTAAGAACGACGAGAATGACTACACATGCAGCCAGCGCCATAAATATGGCGGCAACAAACCGTGCTGCTGTCATCATTGTCTTTCTCCTTTATCCAATTTCATACTTTGCGATCTTAACATTAAATACGAACTCTGCAATATTTCTGTCCATATCTGCATGTTAAAACCTCACCGGTTCAAAAAAGCGTGGCCAGTTTAGCAATACCTGGCGCAATTTTTTCCAGTGCTGGCAAAGAATAACTAAGCCGTAACATGTTTTTTGCGCTTTTGTTGGCAAAAAATGCATCTCCGGGCACATATGCCACGCCGCATTGTGCAATCGCTTTTGGCAGTATTGCTGTGGTATCAATATCTTTAGGCAAAGTTAACCATATGAACATGCCCCCCTTTGGGCGTGACCAAACAGCCCCTTTGGGCATATATTTTTCCAGTGCTTCCAGCATCACGTCACGTTTTTTGCGATAATGGGCAATAGCATTGTTAACCTGCGTATCATACGTTGTCTGGGCCAGATGCAGCATGACCAACTGATTAATCGCAGGGCTGTTAAGGTCGCTTGCCTGTTTAATCAGGCACAAACGCGTAATAATATCCTTGCGAGCACAAACCCAGCCCACCCGTAGCCCTGGTGTGAATATCTTTGAGAATGACCCGCAATACATAACCCGCGCGTGCTCAATCGTGCCGCATTGATCAATATCCAGCGCCTGAATGCTACGAACCGGGGCACCATCAAACCTAAGGGCATAATACGGGCTATCCTCAACAATGGGGATATTCAGTCCGCGTGCCAGATCAAGCAGTTTGATCCGCGCCTCTTTGGACATGGTTTCTCCGGTTGGATTAGCAAAATCCGGCACTACATAGGAAAACCGCACATGGCTGCCCAGAGCTTTGGCAGTGCTGTGATAGGAACTGATTGTACGGTTGGTATTTTCAAGTTGCAAATCATCATACATTGGCTGATTGGGTGCAAAGGCTTGCAAAGCCCCCAAATATGTTGGCGCATTAACAAGTGCCGTATCCCCGGGCGAGATGAATAGTTTTCCAATAAATTCAAGAGCTTGCTGTGAACCATTAGTGATCAAAATATTGTCTGGCGTACAATCCACACCCTTGCTGGCCATATGGGTCGCGATCCATGCGCGCAAGCCTGCGTCCCCCTCGCTAACCGAATATTGCAAGGCTTTACGCGCCAAAACCGGGTCGGACAGGATTTTATCATAGGCTTGCCGGATATGGCTTTGCGCAAACAACGCCGGATCAGGAATACCTCCCGCAAATGAAATGACATCGGGGCGTTCAGCCACCTTTAGCAGCTCACGAATTTCAGAGGCCTGCATGCCCGCCATTCGGTTGGCGAAACATGGATCCCAGTTCAATTTTCTCTGTACACACATAGTATCACAGTAGCGTGGGTGTAAACTATGTCAATAATACAGACCTATTTTGGTAACACAATATTACAAAACCTGGTCTAACCCTTTGATCAGTTTATCAATCTCGCTACGGTTTGTATAATGCACGAAACTCAGGCGCAGCACGCCGTGGGTGGGGTCAATACCCAGCGCTTCCAGTAGGCGCAGGGCATAAAAATCACCGCCACCTGCCATGATTCCCAGCTTGCCAAGGTCACGGGCGACTTTCTCGGCAGGATGGGATAAAGCCACAGCAACGGTTGGCACCCGCCCCTCGGTTTTGTCGGAACCAATCAGGCGCAGATCATTGCGTGTGCGCAGGTATTCCAGCAGTGGGGTCAGCAGCGCGCCCTCATATTTTGATTGCAAACCCAGCACCGCGCGCGCCCGTTTTGCAGGGTCAGCCGGTGTTTCAAAGTGATGCGCATAGATCGCATCAATATAATCCGCCATGCCCGCCGAGGCCGCGATTTGCGCATGATCCGGCCCCGCAGGCGTGAAGCGTTTATAGGGCGAGGTGGCATTGAAATAATGCCCCTGATTGGGCAATCGCGCCGAAAGATCGGCGTTAATATACATGATCCCCTGATGCGGGCCATAGGTTTTATAGGCCGAAAATAGATAGATGTCCGCCCCAAGCGCCGAGATATCGGGCAACCCATGCGGGGCATATGAAACCCCGTCGACACAGGCGAACGCCCCCGCAGCATGGGCCATCTGACAAATTTTTGCGACAGGGTTGACCTGCCCGACAATGTTGGAGCAATGCGGGAAACAAACCAATTTCACCTTTTCATCCAATAGGTTAGCAAGATTTCCCATATCCAAAAACCCGCTATCCGCATCGACCTGCCATTCGCGCACCTCGATGCCGCGTTCACCCAAACGTCGCCACGGGCCGGAGTTTGCCTCATGATCCTGATTGGTCACAACAATCGCGTCGCCCGGTTGCAACATCTGTCCAAAGGCTTGCGCCAGCACATAGGTGTTTTGTGTGGTTGAGGGGCCAAAACTCAGGTCATGTGTGTCAATATTGAGGATCGCCGCCAAGCGAATGCGTGCTTCATCCATCTCTGCGCCTGCAAGCTCTGAGGTCGCATAAGGTGCATAGGGTTGCACTTTACGTTCGGTATAATACCGCGTCAGGCGCTCGATCACAAATTTGCTGGTATAAGACCCGCCAGCATTTTCAAAAAATGCTTGCCCTTTCAGGTCGGGGGTCTGAAAAGCCGGAAACTGTGCACGCACAAAATCAACGTCGAGTTCTGCCATGGTTCTCTTTGCCCTTTATCTAAAATACCATCAAGAGCAGGTTGTGTGATACTGGTCCAAAGGTCAACACGGGCTTGCCCCATGATTTTCCAGCCAATTCAACATTCATATCAGCAAAACCCATCTCTATGGGCTGTTCCCAAGTGCCTTGACAAGTGGATTCACAGGCATATATCTAGGCAAACCGACTGATCGGTCTAGGAAGCATAATGTCAACATATCAACACCTCATCTTACAACGCGTCATCGGCGTGATCTTTACCCTCGCCGGGTTCATAAACTTCTTTGGATTTGGCGAGGATGCTAGCGCAATTCTGATCACCGCCGCGCAATCTTTGAATGATACACGGCTAGGCGGGTTAATGCAGTTGGTGGTCAAATTCGACTGGTGGGCGATAAGGTTTGCCGGCGCGTTTATGTTCACCACCGGCATCATCCAGATTTTAAACCTGCGTTTTGCCAGTCTTGCGGGGGTCGCACAGCTATGTCTGATAACCGGATTTATCGCCATCCTGCACCGCGCCTACCCTGAGGTGATTTTCGATGGATTTCTGATCATCGCCATCGCGGCTCTTTTAACGCACACCCGCACAGGAATTCCCGCATGACCACCAAAGAGCGCATTCTAGAAACGGCTCTGGATTTGTTTTTGAACCATGGCGTAGATGGCACAGGGATTGAACGGATATTGCGTGACAGCCAAACCTCACGTGGCGGGTTGTATCATCACTTCAAGGATAAACAGGCCTTGTATGAGGCGGTGCTGGCGCATTATTTCCTTGGCCCGTTCAAAGAACTTGATGTTGATGCCTTCGCCCAACTTCCCATGCAGGATCAACAATTGCTGTTGGTTGCGTTGTTCAAAAACATGCCAAACCTGATTGATACAATAACACCGCACGGCGCTTCGCGGTATTTTGCGTTTTTCTTTGATAGTCTGACACGCTCCGAAATTTTCGGAGACTCTGTACGAAAATATTACCGTGGCCTGTTGCACGCTATGCAAACGGCCATCACGCGCGAGGCTCCGCACGTGCTGGCCGATAAAACCGCCCGTGCCTTTCTGGCCCGGCTTGAAGGCGAGATATATTTGTGTGGTGTCCTTGGTGGCCCTCCGGATTTTTCGCGGCTTGAAAATGAAATACTAAAGGGAAATTAACATGGATCTCTATTCGACAAAGGGCAAATCACTGCCGCAAAAACTGCTGGTATCGCTAATCGAGCTTGGCCTGATAGCCCTATCGATCTACATTATGTTCGGCGCTGGTGCGCAATGGTTTGCAGGTCTCTCCGGGTTTTCCACCCTCGCAGGGACGCCCGACAGACGCTGGATTATTCTGATATTTTCCCTCATCACACTGGCCCGCTTTACCTTTATGATGTTTTATTTACTCAAACGCAAAATGCCATGGTCCGAAGTGGTCTCGGTTCCCGCCGCTTTCTCGCTATACTATGTCGGGTTCGCAATTCTGGTCCTGCCAAACCAAAATGCCATCGGTATCTGGGATATATTTGGCATCGCGGTTTTCCTGTTTGGCGGTTTTTTGAACACCTATTCAGAATTGCAGCGCAACTGGTTCAAGAAAGATAACGCCAACAAGGGAAAATTGTTCACATCGGGCCTGTTTGCCTATTCCTTGCACATCAACTTTTTTGGCGATGTGTTATGGGTCGCGGGATATGCAATTATCGCAGGCCACCTGCTTGGCATTGCCATTGTCATGCTACTTTTGGGGTTCTTCATGTTTGGCAACATCCCGATGCTGGATACTTATTTACGGCAAAAATACGGCGAGGCTTTCGTCGCTTACGAAGCAGAAACCAAGCGCCTGATCCCGTTTATCTGGTAGAAAACCTGTAAACTTGCGTGCCCGGGCGGACGCCCAATCACAAACCTGCTGCTAGTAAGACCTTGGCTAATGCGCCGAGGTCTATTGTTTTAAGAACGCCTTGA
>CAYSAZ010000029.1:0-14889 GCA_964429065.1 uncultured Rhodobacterales bacterium | reverse complement strand
ACCCGATCCAGATGCTGACACACATCAACAATAAAATCGCGGCAAAGGGGAACCCTGTTGTTACAGCCATTGCCTGCAAGGCCACCAGACCGCCACCCATCAGCAACGCTATTGCCACCAGCCCCTCAAATACGCACCAAAACACACGTTGGGGCATTGACCCGTCGGTTTTATCGCCAGCGGTGATTGTATCAATCACCAATGAGCCGGAATCTGAGGATGTACAAAGAACACCACAACCAGAATGATCCCGATGTCTGAGGTGATTTGGGTAAGGGGTAGCCCCTTGTTATAGGTAAAGAACGCTAAAGCCAGACCTGCGACCGCATACATCGCCCAAGGGTGCAGCCCCCAGTGATATATTGTTGCAGCCATACCCAGTTTCATGGCTGCCTCGGGGTTACCGGCTGCACCGCCAGTGGCGCCCAGCTTTCCGGGGATCCAGCACCCTCTGCGATTGAGCTGCCGAAATGCGAAATGGGTTCAGAGACGCCGAAAAACATCAGACCAATGCCCATGCCTGCCGCAAACAACATGACAAACCAGCCGGGATATCCGTAATCAGGCCGCGCATCAGCGCCCCCCAACCGGATTTTCCCCATGGGGGTTACGATAAGCAGCAAACAAAACAACACAAAAATATCGCCTCCCATCAGAAAAACCAGTCAAAGTTGACGGTCACCCAGTTGCGCATCGATTTAAATAGTTCAGTTGCAGCCTCTGGCGCTATCAAAGTGCCGATGACAAACGCAAAAATACTCAGCCCTGAAATCAGGAATACCGGATTGTGAATATCAAGGCCAAAGGGGCCGGTTTTGTCTTAATATTGTCTTGCCCGATCTCATAGTCGGTTTCATTTTCAATAGACATTACTGTTCCTCCACAGTTGACATACATCAAGCTTACCCTACGGAAGGGTGCGACAATTAGGTCACTGCGACATAAATATGGCTGTTTCCGACAGGAGGGAATATTGGAGTTTTGGGCATTTAGATGGTTGGCGACCAAATCCCATCGACATGGGTTGCCTCCGTATCCCCGGGCCATGGCGGCATGGAAATGCAGATGAATTTCAAGTCTGCATCGCCAATGTTGCGATACTGAAACGCGGTGCCAAGCGGGATATCAATCGAGATTCCAGCCTCCAGCCGCACCACGCGTTCGGTGGTCGCATCTTTACGCCAAATTTCGCCAACACCCTCAAGAACATACCAAAACTCGCTGACACTGGCATGTATAGTTGCGCGGTTAATCTGTCCCATCGGTACGGTGCTGTGGATCATATTTCCACACGCTCCATCCATAATAAACCGAATATCCGCCCCCGCAGGCGAGCGCGCATCCCGGGTTGCAGGGAGTTGTGTTTCTTTCACGCCAAAACCCCACCGCCATTATAAAAGACCGCGTCGGGGCGCAGGGTGCCGGTGTCGATGTCGCGGCGGTTCAAAATCGGCGGGCACAGACGTTTTTTGGCTAGTGGATGGTTTGGCGGCAACACGCCAAGGCGCACCAGAATTGCTGCCATGGCACATTCTGATGCCCGGGTCGCGCCATCGCTGATTTTTAAGGCAACCCCGAGGCCTCGTTCGGGCAATATCGCCACAAAAACCCCCTCGGCTCCGGTTTTAACGGCAACTTTCCCACCCATTGCGATCATAAGGTCCGAACATGCGCGCCCTTCACCTGCGACCAGCAACGGGTGCTCCATCATCGCAGAAACCAGCGCCCGAGCGGCGGCCTCACGGGTTTTTCCCAAGTCAGACGGATCGGCCATGCGGGCCGCTGCACGGGCCAATCCGGTGACAGTGGTGGCAAAATTCGGGGCCGAACAGCCATCAATACCATAGCCAAAACTGTCCATGCCGGTCATTTCCTCAAACGCGGTTTTAACAGCTTTTTGCACGGGATGGTCCAGATCGATATATTCAGAATTGCCGCCTAAATGCTTATTAAGGGTTAAAAATCCTGAATGTTTACCGGAACAATTATTATGCATCTGGCAAGGATTTTTGTCAGCATCGCGCAGGGCGTGGCGGGCGGGGGCATCGTTTGGCGGCTGGGGGCCGCAACGAAAATCGGCATCTTGTAAGCCAAGGTCATCCAGCCAGCTCTTGACCGGGTCCGTATGCATCGCCGCACCATTATGAGAGGCACATGACAATGCCAGTTGCGCAGAACCCAGCCCAAAAGCCGCGGCTGCACCGCTTTCAATCAAAGGCAGGGCTTGCAGCATTTTGCACGAGGACCGCGGCAGGATCACCTGATCAGGATTGCCCCAGCTAGCGATGATATTCCCCGCCGCATCACTGATAACGGCATGCCCGCAGTGGATAGATTCCAAAAACTCCCCGCGCCAGATCTCGACAAAATTATGTGCCTGGGTCAATTTTCACAGTCCTTTTTGTATGTTTTTGGGTGCAACAGCGGCAAATGCATGCCGATTGCCCGATAAATCCACGTTTTGGGCTAGCAAATCACCCCCTGATACGGATAGATTAAGCGCGCAGGTGATTGAAATACAAGCTGTCCTGTTATAAATCGCGAAACAAATGCGAACAACGGGGCAAATGGTTGGACCAGGAGGCTAGATTATGAGCTGGAAATTTTCCAAAAACACTATTTTTTCGACCGCGTTGGTGGTGATGTTAAGTGCGGGTACACAGGGCTTTGCACAGGACGCAACCCCCGAAGCTACGCCTGAAGCCACCGAGGTTGAAGAACACGGCGACTGGACCGTTCAAATCGTAAGCGAAGACCCCAAAGTCTGTTTCATCATCACCCAGCCCACCAAAAGTGAGGCGCGCCGCAATGGCCAGGTGGTAACTGTTAGCCGTAGCGAAATCCGCTTTACGATCTCGGTTATTCCCAGCCAGAGCGTTGCAGGCGAACCAGCGTTTCTGGCCGGATACCCGCTGAAACCTGATGGGGCCGTTAAGATGGAAATCGGCGCAGTAAACTTTGTGCTATTCCCCGATACATCCGTGCATGCAGAATATGCCTGGCCTGCCCCAAGTGATGACGCCAAGCTGATTGCAGCCATGCGCAAAGGCTCTGATGCGGTGATAACCGGCGTCTCAAAGCGCGGTACAACCACGATTGATACGCTTTCTCTGCGCGGCTTTACGGCGGCAATCGAAAAAGCTAATGAGTTGTGCAAGTAACGTCATTGGCGTACATATATTGTTAGTATTCGCGCCTCTCGCAGATATACGAGGGGCGTGTTGCGTTTAAGGAAACCGGATGACACCCGCAGCAATCACCCCTGATAATGTGACGATCCCGCGTAAAATTCCCGACGGGCTGCCGCATCTTGTTGGCATGAGTCGCGCAGCGATGCTGGATGCACTGATTGCCATCGGCACGCCGCAAAAGCAGGCAAAAATGCGCGTTGGGCAAATCTGGGGCTGGATCTATTTCAAAGGGGTCACAGATTTTAACCAGATGACCAACCTTGCCAAGGAATACCGCGCAAAACTGGCCAAGCATTTCACATTGACGCGCCCCGAAATTGTTACCAAACAGATCAGTAAGGACGGCACGCGCAAATACCTGTTGCGCATTGCTGGTGGTCATGAGGTTGAGGCCGTCTATATCCCAGAGAAAAATCGCGGGACGTTGTGCATTTCGTCACAAGTTGGCTGCACGCTGACCTGTTCGTTTTGCCATACTGGCACACAAACGCTGGTGCGTAATTTGACGGCAGGGGAAATTGTGGCGCAGGTTCTGGTCGCGCGCGACGATCTTGATGAATGGGATAATACACCGTTTGATAAACGCAAATTGTCCAACATCGTACTGATGGGCATGGGCGAACCTTTGTATAACCTTGATAATGTACGCGATGCCATGAAAATTGTCATGGATAATGAGGGTATTTCCCTGTCGCGACGCCGCATTACCTTGTCTACCTCGGGTGTGGTGCCGGAAATTATTCGGGCCGGCGCGGAAATCGGCTGCCTGCTGGCGATCAGTTTCCATGCAACCACCGATGCGGTGCGTGATACGCTGGTGCCGATCAACAAAAAGTGGAATATCGCCACACTTTTAGTGGCCCTTCGCGCCTATCCGCGCCTGTCAAATTCTGAACGGATCACGTTTGAATATGTCATGCTTAAAGGGGTTAACGACAGTGATGCCGATGCGCACCGTCTGGTGGAACTCATTGCTGGCATCCCGGCCAAGATCAATCTTATCCCGTTTAACCCATGGCCCGGCGCGCCGTTTGAGCGCTCGGATTGGAAACGGATTGAGCGGTTTGGCGACATCGTCAATGCTGCCGGTTATGCCAGCCCCATCCGTCGCCCGCGCGGCGAGGATATCATGGCGGCTTGCGGGCAGTTGAAATCCGAGACCGAGCGGGCGCGCAGAAAACGTAAAGCGATTGATTAATCGAAAAAACCGACTATATCTGGTATTAATAATGGGCAAAAGCCCCTTCAGGCAAAGAACATGACATTATCCAGACGCGCCGCCCTCGCGGTTCTTTTAGCTTTTTATGCAATACCCAATAGCGCATTGGCCCAATCAGCTGTGGCCAATACACCGCTCATACAGGCAGATTTGATCATGCTGTATAAGTCCAGTCGCAAGCTGGTTTTGTTTAATAACCGTAAGCCTCTGGGCATATATATGGTTGATTTAGGATTTTCGCCAGATGGCAATAAGGGGCGTTTTGGCGATGGGCGCACGCCTGAGGGCACGTATTTCATTGACCGGCGCAATCCCAACAGTGCCTATCATTTAAGTCTGGGAATTTCCTATCCCAACGCCGAAGACCGCGCCAAAGCAGCCGCACTTGGTATTGATCCGGGTGGGGATATCTTTATTCACGGCGGCCCAACCCAGTTTTGGGATCGCTTTAAGCAAGACTGGACGGCCGGATGCATCGCAGTTAACAACCGCGAAATTGAGGAAATATGGGCAAGGGTGCCGCTCGGGACACCTATTGTGATTGTGCCATAATCAAAGGTTCAGCCACTATTGCCTGCCCGACCATCTGCACCCACCACAACTTGCCGTTAGTTTCCTGATACCAGCCATAGCCAAGATGCGTGGACTTTGCGTCTAAAATCGTGGCCCGTGAGGCCGTATCATTAAGCCAGGTTTGCAGCACCAGAAATTCACCCTTAAAGGTTTCGGCGACATTTTCACCGCGCACAACCCCCTTGAACCCTGCCCGCGTTGCCCGCGCTTGTGGCGAGGAACGGTCAGAACCGAAATCCCACGCCCGTTGCTGGGCGGCCATATCGCGCGCATGGGTATCGGCTGCGGCGTTTAACTGAGCGGAAAGTTGCAAGGGCTGTATGCCGCGCTCAACTCGCAAGGCATTGATACTGTCAAGATGACGAAGCCGCAGGCCATTGCTGCTGAACGTCGAAATGGACCCCGAATCCCCGTTGCCGTCATAACTGCTGGAGGGCAGCTCGCCACAGGCAGAAAGGGTGAACAGGGCCAAAAATAAAATTATACTATTGCGGATCATTATGTTGCTCCAAGAATCTCATTCGACCCTGTCTACAATTTTTATCTACAGGTTTCAAACAACAGTTTTGCACAAAGAAACTTGAACTATCTGTGAATTGCCTTAATGGCTATGATCTCATAATGTGTACCAGATTCGTATATAGGGGTTAATTCGATGAATGATTCACATAATACAAAGATAACGCGCCGCGGTTTTGCAGCAAGTACTGCGGCTTTCGGCCTGTTCGCCCCCAGTATTTTGCGTGCGCAAGATAGCGAAAACCTGTTGGATACGGAAAATCCGTTGGGTACGGTTGATATTCGCGTGAATAACTATTCCATTCGCTCATGGGAGGGCCATTTTAGCAACCTCAATAAGGGCGCGATCCTTGTTGATATCAGGGGCCGAGCCTTGCATTATTGGCCTTCTGATGAGTCTACGCATATGATTTACCCTGTCAGCGTACCTTTGACAAAGGAAATGACACGGCTTGGGCGCACGAGTGTTGTGCGTAAAAAAGTCGGCCCGGATTGGCGCCCGACACCGTCTATGCTGATCCGAAACCCTGAATACCCCCCCTATATTGAACCCGGCCCCGAGAACCCGCTTGGCACGCATGCGCTTTATCTGGGGTGGAAATATTACCGTATTCACGGCACGAACGATACACGCAAAATCGGCAGACAATCGTCTAATGGCTGTATCGGGCTTTACAATGAGGACATCGAGGAGCTGTTCAGTGTAGTTAAGGTTGGCACGCAAGTGTTGCTAATTTAGCACAGGTTTGAGATTGTTTTCTAATTCCTTGCATAAATTTGCATAGTAAAAGTGTAGACTGTATCAAGTTTCCATCGATAGGAATGCCCAACCTGCGCCGCAGAATACTGCAACGGGCGAATTTAGGAGAATATACATGAAACTTATCTCACTGACACTGGCCGCATCTCTTGCCGCTACATCCGCTTTTGCTGGCGCCGTTGCATACGTCGCCCCCGTCGCTCCGGTCATGATGGACGAGCCAACCGGCTCCATGGGTGGCTCCGGCGCCTGGATCATCCCGCTGCTCGCCATTGGCCTGATTTGTCTGGCTATTTGTGGTGGTACCGATGATACGCCCTCTCAGGGTGGTAATTAATAATTAAGCACTGACATCATCGAATTTATTGGGCGGTACTGCAAGGTGCCGCCTTTTTTATATGTTAATCAAGTGTAAACGGTTCCAGAACTTCGATGTTCAGGTAGCCCAGCGTTTTCCCAACCCACTGTCGTGTTTGCCATATTTGCCCGGATTTTGAATCCGCCAGATAAATATTGGTAAACTGTACGCCATCACCACGGCAAGCTTCTGAAAATGCGGTTACAGAATAGGTCAGTTCGACAATAGTTATTTGTTTTTCGCCGCCACGAGTAAGCACACAATCAACGGTGATTATATCCCCTGCAGGGCCATCTGCGGGAAAACGGTAGTCTCGGGTCAGGCGCGCGGGCCAGTCTTCGGGCGGGGTGATAATGGCCACAGGGTCATGCGGATCATTGCGCACGGCCAGCAAATCCCCCCCCAGACCACGGGTTGCCGTAACCAGACTGCCATTCATCGTAACCGTCTGTTTAAACGCTGAAACATAGGTCACATAGGTGCCATTCAGCGATGTGGCCGACAGAATATTGGTGATATTCTCACCCTCAAGGCGCCCGCGGATAATCGCAAGGCCGCTTTCTTCAATACGCGCGCGGGTGATAGTTGCAGGAGCTTTGGCGGGTTTTTCATCCCCGGCGGTGGGTAATATCACGCCTTTAATGGCAGAAAACACCGGGCTGGTGCCGCCCGATGAGCATGCACCGAGGCTTAGCGCCAAGCAGAAAAGCAAGCTCAGGCGCATCATTGCCAATAGGCCCCCCATGTTTCACGTAAATCCAGAACGTCATAGTCACGAATGATCGGATAAAGACGGTTACCAACGCCAACCCTTTGTCCGCCATTGCCAGAAGTGCCCAGCGAAATACTGGTGGAGGAGCGTGTCTCAAGCGGCATAGTCCAGCGCAGCGGGATCGTTACTGATATGCCTTTGCTGAAATTGCCCTCGCCAAAATCAGCAAACGGCATGTCGGTGACAGTTACAAAACCCGCGACCTCCCAGCCATTGGCAAAACGGCGTGAAAGCATGACGGTTGAGCCCAGATCACCCGCCAAATAGCGGCCAACATCAACTTGTGCTTCCAGCCCGTGGAACCCGGTATCCCAGTAGATCGAGGCATGTGCGCTAAACGTTTGCGCATCGCCAAAGCCAAGAAAACTGCCGGGCGCGCGTTTCTGCACGGCCGCCAATTCAAACCCCAGACCCCAGTTCTGGTTGGTTGGTTTCCATAAAACCTCGGCGTCAATACCGCCATATTTACGGTCAAGATATCCCGCCGATACCCGCGCATATGTTGAAGGATTAAGCTTGAACAGATAATCTGCGCTCAGCCGGTCAAGGCTCGGGCCTTTGGAATCCGAGAAACCGTCGCCGGTATTGATCGTGCCGTATACTTTCTGTGTCAGCGACGCATTAAGAGAAAGTCCGCGCGATATTCTATAGCCCGCCGAAGCGTTTACCAGCAAATCAAAACTGGCGGCAGATCCGCCGCTGGAAAGGCTTACAGGAATACGCGGATTTAACGACCAGCTGAAATCGGGATAGATATCACGTTTCCAGGCAGCGTCTCCCAGCGAATATGCCGCATCGCTGAACTGCGTGGTGCGAAAACTGTCAGGACCGGCGTTTGGACGTTCAACCTGGGCCTCGATATCGCTACGTTTGATTTCAATCGTTGTCGTTGCAAGGCTGCTGGAAACCGGTGTTATGCGAAATATCTCAACCGAATGGGGCAAGGCCACCGACAGCATACGGGTGATGCGTCCAACGGCCTTGGTTGTCATGGGCATCTTGGTGTTTTGCACATAAAGATCAATGGAATTCCCGGTAACGCGGACCTCTTCGATCACTACGCCTTCGGCCTCAAACAGCGGGATCAGGCCCTTGACGATTGCGTCTTGAGCGGCGGAGTTATTGGCCCAGACTATGCTCCGATCATACCCCTGAGGGCGCGGATTGACGGGCACAGGGCCAGTGCCAAGATCAGGCGCGACAATCGGGCGGTTGGCGTTGCCGGACAGGGTTATGCGAAAACCAAAATCGGTACCGTAATTGTAATAGGCCCCCATTGAGATGCCCTCGAACGGTTCATAATCAACGCCAAAGTTAAACGGGGATTTTGGGGAAAAACTACCGTAAATCTGTTCGCCCACATAAGCGTCCGAGGAATATTCAGCCTTGAGCGACAGCCCGTCAACGGGCGTGTCCCATTCCAGACCGCCAAAAAATGCAGCGTCACCACGGAAAAAATGGTTGAAATCAACGCCGGTGCTGATAGAGGCTGCGCGCGGCCCGAAAACCGTGCCAATAGAATTATAACTACCAAGCCGCCCCCAGCCGATCCCGCCCGTAACCGCCAGTCCAAAACCGACGTTCTTGGTTGCTACGATGTATTCACTGCTAAACGCGCCATTTGATAAAAAGTCGCGAAAACCGATGGCAAGAGACGGAAAATAGCCGCTCTCGTCCATAATTTTGTATTTCAGATCAAGATTTTGATCATAAAGCGTGCCACCAAGCCATTCATCAACGGTCGTGAAATGCACGGCCGTTTCAAGGTTTGGCAATAGCTGAAACGCCATTGTCCCGCCAGACATGGTCCCGGTCTGGGTGAAGGTCCACGCGGTTTCGCCATCGGGTAACATCTCAGCTGTGGGCATATCAATCAGGCCCGCCGTGCCGTTAAGCGAAAAGCTGGCATCCGCTGTGGCGGCTGTCGCCGACATCAACATCAGACCAGCGGGGAGTGTGCGAAAAAGAATATGCATCATGAACCAAACCCAAGTTAATCTCATCATGTCTTTTTACACCGCCCGCATTTTCATTGCGAGTCCATTGCGAAGGGATTCATCGCCCCCAGCCGCTATGGAGGTGAAATCACGTAAATTTGGCAGCAATTTCGGCATCAAGACCTGATTTATAGTCCGGATGTTGCAAGGTAACGCCCAGTTCTTCAAGAATTCTGCGATTCGAGACCTTTTTTGATTCGCCGTAAAAACTACGTGCCATCGGGGTCATTTTGGCCTGTTCAAATGGTTCAAAGGCAGGCACGGGCAGCCCCAATATCTTGGCGGCATAGGCAATGACGACCTCAGGCGATGTCGGCTTGTTATCACAAACATTATAAATTGCACCCGGATTGGGCTGGCTGATTGAGGCCTGCAACACTTGTGCGATATCCGCAACATGGATGCGGCTGAAAACCTGTCCTTTTTTGATGATGCACCGGGCCGTTCCGGCCCGTAACTTGGCAATAGGTCCGCGGTTCGGGCCGTAAATACCGGCAAGACGGAAAATATGTACAGGCAGTGCATGACTGTGGTGCAGTTGTAGCCAGGCACGCTCTGCCACAACCCGCGCTGCACCCCGTTTCGTTGCCGGGTTCAGTGTTGAAGTCTCATCAACCCATCCGCCATTGCGATCCCCGTAAACGGCGGTAGTAGAAAGATATCCAAGCCATGCATATTGCCCGGCACGGCGTTGAATTTCAACGCTAAGGGCAGTCAATACCGGATCGCCGGTCTCATTTGGGGCCGCTGAAATCAGGATATGCGTGGCTGCATCCAGCGCGTCCATAATGTCATCACCGGGCCAGAGGATCGGCTGGATTCCTTGTGCCCGCATTGCGTCAGCCTTTATGGAAGATCGCGTTGTGCCAAGCACACGCCAACCCTTAGCAAGCAGTTGCTGGCCCAAAACCTGGGCACTATAGCCGCAGCCAAATATCAAAACCGTGTTGGAAACTTGCGACATCATGTGCATTCTCACGTTTGGGGGGCTAGATTATTGGCGCATTAACTGTAGCGTGTGGACTTTCGTATCAGAGTTTGTATTACTGTCAGTATTGTTAATAGTCTGTTAGGAGATACTATGAAACGCCCGTTTTACTTACTGCTCATCCCTATGTTTGGTATAGCTGCTTGCACACCGGATGTAGATTCACTTACCAATTCATCGTTCAGTGCACCAGACGCATCGGGCAATTATTCCAGCTCCCTTACAAGCACTCGAAGTGGCAAAGATGTTGATGCGACCGGAAATGGCTATGGCTATATTGTGGGCATTAGAGACGGCAACTCGTTTCAAGGATATGCGGGAATTATTCCTGGTTCAACGGTTACAGCACCACCAGCGACCGGGCTTGCAACCATGACCGGAACTTATGAAGTTGTCCGTATCAGAGATATATCTCTTGACGGAAACCATCTGACGGGAACACCGGTTTATGCGGTATCGGCCCCAGTTACATTAGTAGCAAATTTTGGAGCCGGAACCCTAAAAGGCGCCAGCACGGGTCCAAACCCGTTGTTAACAGTTGACGGCACGTTCTCTGGGCAAACCTTGGGCGGTAGTGTTGTATATCGAGGCGTAAGTGGATCGTTAACCGGTTTGGTCGGCAGTGATCGCGCGATTGGTGCATTCCATGGAAACAATGCAACCGACATATACGCCGGTGGGTTTTACGTCACCGATTGATCTGTAACCACACATAAAAAACGGCCTTGATGACATTGCATCGAGGCCGTTTTTATTTTTCGTAATTGTTACTTTACTGGTTGGGCGTGATGAAAATCTCGACCCGACGGTTTTGCTGACGTCCGGATGCAGAACCGTTTGAAGCAACGGGGCGGGTTTCGCCGACGCCGTAGGCTGACAGGCGGCTCGGGCTTACGCCACCGTTAATCAAAACGCCGCGCACCGCACGGGCACGTTGCTCAGACAGTGCTTGATTATAGGCAGATGTACCGGTGTTATCGGTGTGGCCCACAACCTCGATCCGAGTGTTGGGGTATTGATTCATGCTAGCGGCCAGTTTGTTAAGATTGCCAATCAGGCTTGATTTTACAACAGCACTATCCGTGGCAAATGTGATGTCCTCAGGCAGGGATACGATCAGCTGGCTACCGGTATTAACGATGCCAACGGAGTTGCCCATTTGCGAGCGCAGTGCCGCTTCTTGCTTATCAAGATCAGCACCGATTGCGCCGCCGATTACACCGCCAACAATAGCACCAATCGCAGTACCTTTGCCTTTATCATCGGCGACGGCACGCCCAAAAAGGCCGCCGACCAGTGCGCCAATACCAACGCCGGTACCAGTATTATTATCTGTGCCATCAGAATTCGTACATCCCGCAACAACCAATGTACTTGATAAAACAACAACGCTCAGTGATTTAGCTATACCCATTTCAATGATCCTTTATAGTTAAGGTTATCTTGGCCCTATTTTCGGCGCTATGGTCCTGTTTACAAGTGAAATTACCCCGTATTACAAATCTGCGCGAAATTCCGCCTAGCTTGCATCGCTGCGCGCAGCCTCATAGGCGAGCATTGCGCGTTTTACCGGCAAACCCCAGTGATACCCGCCAAGCCCGCCAGATTTTTGTAACGCCCGGTGACAGGGGATTAACCAGCTGATCGGGTTCTTGCCCACAGCCGTTCCCACCGCACGCACGGCTTTGGGGTTGCCGATATGTTGGGCAATTTCGGAATATGTGGTGACATGGCCAGGTGGAATAGCCAGCAATGCCTCCCAGACTTTGATCTGAAAAGGGGCGCCGATCAGGTGCAGGGATGTTGTTTCCTCAGTGCCAAACGCCGCCCTGATCCACGGTGCGATTGCCTCGGGGTTTTGCACAAAATCGGCGTTGGGCCAACGGCTGGTCATATCTGCCATCACAGGCGCGCACCCCTGATCAGAGGCAAAAGCAATGCCGCAAAGCCCGCGAGAGGTTCCCATGCCCAGCACCTTCCCAAAGGGGCTGTCAAACCAGCCCCAGTTGATGGTTAACCCGGCCCCTTTACGGGCGTATTCCCCGGGTGACATAGCCTCCCATTTCACGAATAGATCATGCAGACGGCTGGTGCCCGACAGGCCGGTTTCACCTGCTGCATCAAGCAGCGTAAAGCGGTCCGCCAGCAGGTTTTTCGCGTGATCCAGCGTCAGATATTGCTGATAGCGTTTCGGGCTGACCCCGACCCATTGGCTGAAAACCCGCTGGAAATGCGCCGGGGACAAGCCAACAGCGGCGGCGGTTTCCTCAAGCGAGGGTTGATCATTCACGCGATCCCCGATGAACGCGATGGCGCGCGCAATAACCGCGAAATGGTAGGGGTCTTTTTGGGGGGCGACATTCATAGTGCATTCCTAACCGTTCTGCATGAACTTACTGGAATATCTGCACAAAGCCACCCGAATCCTGCGCCTTTGTCCCTTGCCATCGCTTGGCATCTTGTGTTTGGTGGGGCCATGCCTGATCAACTCGACTATAAAACCATAAAAGACATATTCCTGCGCTTTCAGCAAAGCGAGCCGGAACCCAAAGGCGAACTTAACCACGTGAACGCCTTCACGCTGGTGGTTGCTGTGGCTTTGTCGGCGCAGGCGACGGATGTGGGGGTAAACAAAGCCACGGAATCCTTGTTCAAAATCGCCGATACGCCTGAAAAAATGCTGGTTTTGGGCGAGGATGGTCTGATTGAGCACATCAAAAGCATCGGGCTGTTTCGCACCAAAGCAAAAAACGTGATCAAGCTTTGCCAGCGTCTGGTTGATGTCTATGACAGCACGGTTCCCTCGTCGCGTGCAGCACTGGAAAGCCTGCCGGGGGTGGGGCGCAAAACTGCGAATGTGGTGCTTAATATGTGGTTTCACCAACCAACACAGGCTGTTGATACCCATATTTTTCGTTTCGGCAATCGCACCGGCGTTGCCAAAGGTCGCGATGTGGTTGCGGTTGAACGCGCCGTTGAGGATCACATTCCGGCTGAATTCCAACACCACGCGCACCACTGGATGATCCTGCACGGGCGCTATATCTGCAAAGCCAGAAAACCGGTTTGCGCGAATTGTATCATTGCCGATTTATGCGAATTTGAAGAAAAAACCACCTGAGATCGCATCAGTCTTTTGGATAGTTTGCCCGCATATCTTTCACCGAAACAGCTATCAGTTCTTCCAAAACATCAAGATCAACGTTCTCTAGTCGCGTGATATAAAGGCAGGACACACTGTGTTTAAACTTCCCCAGCTTTTCCATCAAATGCGTGTATTTTTTGAACCCCGGGACGATATATATGGTTAACGAAGCCTTGCCCGGAGACAGGCCAGTCATCAAGGAATCACCTTCACGGCCACTGGCATATTTATAATGGTAGCGGTCAAACCCGATGATTTTCGTGCCCCACATCTTTGGCGAAAGGCCGGTGACCCGGGTCATCATTTCCACAACAACCTCTGCATCCGCACGACGTTTGGGGTTTTCAACGCCAGCCAAAAAGCCCGCAACGCTTACGTCGTTTTCCTGTGTTTTATTTTCCGCCATATCCTCTATTCTCGATGATGTAAACACCACCTGTCAAGGCAGTGGGCGGCGTAATTATCAGCGCACACCAGAAGGCACGTGGCACACTCTGGACATCAAGATTAACGGGCCTATTATGTATGTTAAAATACTTATTAAATTTGGAATGAGGATGGATCCCCAGAAGGGTAGAATATTTTTTCTAGGAGCAGGATTCTCAGCTGGTGCTGGTGTGCCATTAACTAAATCCTTGCTGCCATTGGCTGCTAAATTGTTTTCCTGTGAGTCAAGTGGGTTGTATGAACTGGTCTGTGATTACGCATCTCAGGTAGACGTAAATCTCGATGGATCACCCAATGCAGAGGACTTTGCTCGACTTTGTACACATCTTGAGTTAATAGAACTCCGAGAATTTGCTGGAGGTGAACGGTGGAGCGAAGATGGAAGCCGTGAAAAACTCGCGCTGAAATTCTACCTCGCAAAAGCAATTGCATTAAATACGTCAAGCGGGGAATCAATACCCGAGCAATACTTAATTTTTGCCCAGTCTCTGACACCGAATGATATTGTGGTAACCTTCAATTGGGATATTCTCCTAGAAAAAGCTATAAGAGCCTCAGGGCTTGAATATTGCTACGATTTCAAACCTGATAAAATATATATACTAAAACTTCATGGTTCCATCAATTGGATTAACAACGAACCAAAGACAATGAGAAATAATAGGCCATCCTTTGACTATAAACCGTTAGGTTATAAATGTGGTTTAATGGAAAACGAGGTCTATTGCTCCGACGAACTATTTCAAACAGAAAAGTGGCATCAGGCGAGGTCGCTAGTCGATGAAGTTAAACCAATGTTGGTTTTACCAGGATATGGGAAAGCTTTTGATATAAGATTGCTTTCAGTGTTGTGGTATCGAAATAGAGGGGAGTATCCGAAAGTCTGTGTATGGGGTTTGGCCCATGCGGTTATCACGGTT
>CAYSAZ010000028.1:22081-24218 GCA_964429065.1 uncultured Rhodobacterales bacterium | reverse complement strand
GCCTCGTTGATGCCGGCGTAAATCTCCGGTTTATGGTGGCATTGGGAATGGCTAAAGATGCGCGGGCCTTGTTCGATACCGCCTGATTTTGGATCAGGGGCGCCGTAATATAGCCGTGCTATTCGCGCCGCAGAAATGGTGGCTGCGCAGATGGGGCAGGGCTCCAAGGTGACATAAATATCCAGCCCTGTCAGGCGTTCCCGGGCTAGTTTTTGGCAGGCTTCGCGGATCACCAGCACTTCGGCATGGGCGGTTGGATCGTTCAGCTCGCGTGTGCGATTTCCCGATTTGGCCAGAACCTCGCCAGCATGGACAATCACGGCCCCCACAGGAATCTCACCGCGTTTGGCGGCTTTGCGCGCCTCGCGCAGGGCGATGTCCATATAGCTGGTAAATTCGCGCAAATCCAATTCCCCGCTTTGCAATGGTGCGTTGCTAATGTATGCCTCGGCGTTATGACAGAAAAGAAACATGAAGGCGAGCGGATCGCCAAGCGTCTTGCGCGTGCCGGGGTTGCCTCGCGCCGTGAGATTGAACGTATGATAGCTGCCGGGCGTATAAGCGTTAACGGCAAGGTGTTGGAATCACCGGCGCTGAATGTAGTGGCCTCTGATAAAATTCTGGTCGACAATAAACCTGTAGCAGCCGCGGAGCCGTCGCGGATCTGGCGGTATCATAAGCCCAAAGGCCTGGTGACAAGCAATAATGATGAAAAAGGCCGGGCCACGATTTATGATCGTCTGCCCAAAGATTTGCCGCGCGTAATGACCATTGGTCGCCTTGATATCACCTCTGAGGGGTTGTTATTGTTAACCAATGACGGGGCGCTGAAACGCAAGTTGGAGCTGCCATCGACCGGCTGGATGCGCAAATATCGTGTGCGCGCTAATGGCTATCCCACGGAAGAAACGCTGGCGCCCTTGCGCAAAGGGATCACCATTGACGGTGAGCATTTTCAGCCGATGCAAGTGGTTCTGGATCGCCAGCAGGGGGCCAATGTTTGGCTGACGATTGGCCTGCGTGAGGGTAAAAACCGTGAAATCCGCCGCGCGGTGGAATCCATTGGCATGCGTGTAAACCGTTTGATCCGTATTTCATACGGGCCGTTTCAGTTGGGTGAACTTAAGCTGGGTGAAGTTGAGGAAATCCGCCCCAAAATCCTGCGCGATCAGTTGGGCATCACGCGGGATCCCGAAATAACCCGTCAAGTGGTCGCGACCCCCAAACCCAAAGCCCCGCGCGTGCGACAAGTTCGCCCCGGATCCTCCAGCCCGGGGATATCGCTTCGTGGGAAAAAGCGCGGTGGACGCCCGTAATATATGATTTTGGCACGTGGAATAGGTTGCGGTGCTTTAGGCACGAATAACACAAAACCATATCGAAACTATTCGTCCTTTGGGGGCGAGTTTGCCTTTGGTTTTGCAGATCCCATGGATATTTTTATTGCCCGTAAACTATCCTGAAACGGCACAATAAGAGATTGCCATAAGCCTTGATGTGGCTGTGGAAGTAATACGCCGTTACGATCCGCTAGCCCAAAACGCAGATCTTCGTAACTTTTTGGTACGTAGAGCGTGCCAAACATCCAATCCCAGATAGCCAGCACTTCGCCGTAGTTTTTGTTATGATGCTTCACAGCCAGGCTATGATGTATCTGGTGCTGTGCCGGGGAAATCAGGATGTGTTCCAACACACGCCCATAGCTTAACCATATATGGCTGTGGCGGAAATTTGATCCCAAAATATTGAATAGGAAATAGAAAGCATTGACGCTGGCGATCAATGTAAAATCAATTTTACTCGTTACGAGTGCTAATAAAAATCCCTGCAACCCGCCGATCAGGGCGCTGTGAACCAGTTGTGACAGAACATCGTATAACGGATGTTTGCGGTACACAGTAATCGGTGTCAAAACCTCTGCGCTATGGTGGACAGAGTGGAAAGGCCATAGCACCGAGTGCACATGATGCAATCGATGAACCCAATAAACTGCAAAGTCGCTAACCAATAATAGTAAGAAAGCTACCAAGAGCGGTGAAGTATTTCCTTTTGCGACCTCCCCTCCGAGGGCAACGAATATTGCACCAGCTATGATGACTCTGATTGATATGGCCCCCAAAAACCCACTTATAGAAAG
>CAYSAZ010000028.1:0-21981 GCA_964429065.1 uncultured Rhodobacterales bacterium | reverse complement strand
CGCAGTCTGTAAATCAGGTATCCGATTAATGCGAAAGCAATAAGATAAACGGGCGAGATTCGCAGTCCGAACCCAAAGAAATTCTCATAGAATGTAGAAAAATACACTTTCAGATTATCAACCATTCTTACCTCTTTTGTCCATGCGATACACTAAGCGCCATGAAAATCGGGCCGTAATGCGATTAACTATTTAGAGATATCGCTAAATGTGGTTCCATATCAATGGAAATCAATGGAAAACTAAAAGGAAACGGAACTTTTGACGATTTCGCACACTAATTTTTCTATCATGTCAGATCGTACCTGGCATCACGCTAAACGCAAGGCAGCACTTACATCCCACCCAAATCCGGCATTCCGTATCCGGTTTGGGCATTCCATGCATCGGCATTACTGGCGGCATTTAAAATACTGGCTTTTAATGCGTCGGAGCTTTGTGTGTTCACGCCCGATCTGATATCGGCCAGCATGCCGGCAAATAGGGCGCAAGCGGCGGATGTGCCGGTATTTGCAACGCTTGCATCGCAATCCTCGGAAAACCAACTAGGAGCACATAAATCAGGTTTTTTGTTAGTGCCAGCACTACAATTACCCGGTTTTAATAGGCTTTTGCGTGAAGGCCCCTGTGAGGATGCGCCAACGGCGATACCGTCTGTGCGCACGGCGCCAATGGTGAAAACTTCCTCAAGGCCGTTCGCGCCCCAGATGCTATGGGCATGGCCGCGATCATAGGGGCCTGAAAAAGGTGCAGGTTGAAATACGCCAGCATTTCCTGCGGCAAATACAACATCTATATGGTCCATTTCGGCCAGCTCGATGATCTGTTTATTCAAGATGTGCTCTCGGCTGTTTGCATAAGAATAGATCTGCCCGTGATCGGCAAAACTGGTGGCAACCGCCCATGCATTCACCAAAATCCAGTGCTTGTGCTTTGGCCAGCATGGATGGTTTTCAGCATTCTCAATCACATGGCGGATGCTCTCAAGAGCGCCAACAACATCCGAGGAAAACCCGTTGAGGTTATAGACTTGCGATGGTAAAATCGGCACGTCATAAAGCGTGGCTTTGGGTGCGATGCTAAGGATATTGCGGGCAATCATGTTGCCATGCCCGTCCGAGGCACGCTTGTGAGGGTCAAGATAATTGCCCACATGTTGCGCAGGATCAGACTGGTTGGACCAGCCTCCGCCATAACGCCCCGGCCCGGCCAGAGCTTCGATATATTTGCGGTTAAAACCCGCATCGAGGATAATCACCCCGACATCCTCTCCGGCTGCCGTTTGATTTGCAGGATCGACCTTCAATTGCCGCAAAGCCTGGTTGCGATTGCCAAACTGCCCGCCTGACACCCAATTCTGGCCCGTAGTTGCACCAAGCAATGTTAGCGGCAGGTCAATCGAAATAGTCTCGCCAATTTCATCGGATGACACCTCAGAAAGCTCTTTTCGAAAATCTGCAATTTCCTCTTGCACAATTTCTGAAATGAAATTGGTAGGGTGATGGTTTTTTGAAGGATGTTTTCCATCCCTATTATCCACAAACTGCCAACCAGAAGTTGCATTAAGGACACGCCCTGATTTTAATACATAATTCTCTGGTATTTTTCCAAAAACACGCCTCTTCAGCATTGACTAACCCCCGCAAATTTTCAAGTATTTAAGAGGGTAATCTATATTCCTGCACACCTTAAGTGATTTTTTTCACATAAGGGCAAAAAATATGATCTAAACAGGCGAGAAACACATTTTATACATACAAAAGTTGGGGTACTTGACGTAATGAGCGTAAAGATCGGTAAAGAACTGTGTGTCGTATTTGCCGATATGGTCGGGTACACGGCCCTAAGTGCTCGAAATGAAACGGGCACCCATGCAATGTGGATGAACTTCACAGATACCTGCTTGCAGCCCATGGGGGAAAAATTCAACGCCAATATCATGCGCACGCTAGGAGATGGCTGTCTGATCAGCTTTGATGATCCCGGTGATGCACTGGATTGGTGCCAACATGTGCGGCGCGATATTATCGCAGATCGGGCTAATCTGGCGCAAAAATGGCCGGCTTTGTCTATGCGATTTGGCATTCATGCCTGTGAGGTTATTGTCGACAACAATGAGATTTACGGCGACGGCGTAAACACGGCCAAACGTTTACAGGAACGTGCGCAGGCGGATGGAATTTTACTGTCAAAGGTGCTTTTTGAACAATTACCCACGCCTGACATAGCCGATTTCCGATTTTTGGGCGCATTGAGTTTTAAAAACCTGGAAACATCTGTACCGACATATGAATTGGTTTTCAAAGACGCGGAGCCGGTTAAACGTATCGATGACGCCAGTTTACCCAGCATCGCGGTCTTGCCATTCAGGAATTTGACCGGGGATCATGAGTATGATTATTTTGCCGAAGGGGTGATTGACGACATTATTTTTTCCCTTTCCGGTCTGAAAGAACTGCACGTAATTGCCCGCGGTTCAACCATGGCATTTGCACAAAAAACCGTCGATCCACGCGATGTCGCGCGCCTGTTGTCGGTGCGCTATATTTTGCAAGGGACGATACGCAAAGCCGGAAAAATGGTCCGTCTTGCAGTGTCATTTGAGGATGCGCAGACCGGTGAGACAATTTTCGGTGAATTATGTGAGTTTTCTCACAGAGAAGTATTTGAAGTTCAAGATAATATAGTGCGAAAAATTGTATCACGAGTTGCACCCAATGTACGGGCGCTGGAATTGGAGACAGCATTGCGCAAACCCGCAGATAATTTTACGGCCTATCAATGCACATTACGTGCACTTGATCAGATGCGGACATTGAATAAAGAAGATTTTGAAAAAGCCAAACAAAACCTCGACCGGGCGATGAAGCTTGACCCGGATTTTGTTGTGCCGATTGCTTGGGCCGTGCGCTGGTATACGATTAGTATCGGGCAAAATTGGTCTAAAGATCGTGAAGCGGATGTAAAACATGCGCAGGAACTTGCAACACGGGCGGTTAATATCGATCGTCAAAACCCGCTGGCACTGGCGGCATACGGGCATGTCAAATCCTATCTGGAACGCGATTACACCACCGCCCTCGTCTATTTTGACCGCGCCCGTCAAGTCGGCCCAAGTCAGGCAATTGTCTGGATGTTATCAAGCGCAACGCTTGTATATTTAGGTAAAGGTGAAGAAGCCGTTGAACATGCAAAACGCGGTCTGGAGCTATCGCCCAATGATTATGAGTTATTCCAGTTCTATGACTTTCTGAGCTTTGCACATATTTGCTGTGAGCAATATGAAGATGCATTCATTTGGGCAAAATTATCGCAATCTGAAAATCCCAATTACACATCAAATCTAAGGCAGCTAATTATTTGCTATGTGGAACTGAAAGATATGAGTAAAGCGAAATTTTATGCACAAAAATTACAAAAAGTTGATCCACAATTTTGCTTATCTAATTATCGTGAAAAATGCCCACTTCAAGAAAACATGAAGGAAACGTATCTTCGGGATTTCAAATTGGCAGGGTTACCGGAATGAGCATCAAATCCAGATGAAGGAATATAACATGAGTAATATAGTTGCCCCACAAAATGCCTCAAATGCCTCAAATGCGTCCAACGCTTCGAATGCATCGAACGCCTCAAATGCATCGAGTGCTCCAACTGCAACCGGCGCGCCTGCTGCGTTCCGAGACATCGGTATTTCACCCGATTACAGTGCGGTGGATGCCGCTCTTGGAACCGGGGTTTCGGCGTGGCCGGGTAATCAGTGGCCTGCCGTAACGCCGGTGGTTAAGGCTGCTGGTAGCGATCATTATGCGCCGTTGCATGAAATCTATCAGATGCTAAGCAATCCTTTGCCTGCGTTCACCCCAAATCACTGGTCTCCACCAAATTATGCGGCGGCGTTCATGGGCATGCATGCAAATCTGGTGCCCGTCCCCGGGGATACGGATGCCAATGGTGATCTGATCGTCCCAGCGCCACCTGCGGGGACCGATATGATTGCCGAGCTTGAAGAGCTGGTCGCACTCATGGAATACCGTCCCGGCGTGATGGGCGAGGCGATTACGCAAGCGCCAACCATTGACAATTATTTCAGCGGCATTCTAAGTTTCAACCGGTATTCCCACCCGGTAACAACAAGGCTGGTAGCCGTGGCATTGGCAGCGGCGACATCCGGAGCGATGCGGTTCAAATGGCATTATCAACGCCCGCGTCCCAGTCAGGTATGCCCGGCCTTGTTACCCCCGATTGAGCCACCCCAACACGCAGCATATCCCAGCGGACATTCAACGCAGGCACATCTGATTGCCCATGTTTTAACGGAAATTGTTGGGGGTAGGGTAAATACAAAGCACACGGCATTTGGTACTACAGATACCATAATGCGCAACCCGTATTTTGATATGGCCAAACGAATTGCACGCAACCGAGAGGTCTTGGGCTTGCATTATCGCAGTGACAGTATGGCAGGCATGGGCTTGGCTGCCGAGATATTTAAGCGCATGCAAGCGGATGGGGATTTCGCCACCGAGCTGGCGCTGGCATCAGCAGAATGGTCGGGCTAAATTTCGGACAATACCAGTTTTCGCAGTGCAGGAACATCCGTTACGGTTAACTTTTGCCTGCCGGTTTTAATGATCCCGCGCGCGGCCAGTTGCGAAAATTCGCGGCTCACGGCCTCGCGGTGGGTGCTTAGGCGCGTGGATAGTTGATAATGGGATGGGGCAGGGTTGATAGTGACCGTATGCGCATCAGCGTCAGCAATATCAACCAATCGCAGCAATTCGGCACATATACGGTGGCGCACGGTCATGGTGCTATATTCATAAATACGTTCCGTTAAACGGCGGTTTTTTGCAATCAAATGTTCACATAACTTCAAGCCGAGCGCCGGAGTCGTGTGGATCAGATCACGAAACTGTTTTGATGTCATGCTGGCAATCAGACTGTCGCTTGAGGTTTGCACAAAGGCGGATCGTGGTTGGCCATCAATGGCGGAAAATTCGCCAAAAATCTGCCCTGCCGGTATTTCGGAATAGGTAACTTCCTTACCTTCGGTGGAAAAACTTTTGATGACAACACAGCCCATGACAATAAAAAATACAGCATTGGTCGGATCCGCCTGCGAGACCACAATCTTTTCCTTATCCAGTTGTTGCCATTCACAAAGCGCACTGATTGCGGCAATCTGTTCGGCCTCAAGATCGGAAAATAAATCGACAGCATATAGATTATGTGTAGCTTTTTTTGACATTTTCCACCCCGTAAAACTGTAAGCCTCTTGTCGCACTATTTTTGTAAATAGGCAATTGTGCATATCTGGATCACGTTGGTATTAGTTCTTCTACCCAATCACATGCGCAAAAGAGCCACAGGTATTTTTGCGGATATGCCCGATATCTGGCAGGTTGGTTTGCAGTGAATCTTTGGCCTTAAACAAGCGGCCATCTGGGGTTTCATGAACGATTGTGGCGTAGTGAAACTCATGTCCTTTTAACGCATTTTCCCACGGCAAACCACCCAGCGTTTGCAGATGTCGATACCCCAGATGCAGGCGCGGGTTTTCAAAACTGGTGTGCACGGGCAACAGGCCAAGCATCCGGTGGGTGATACCTTTGTTGTCGCATAAGGTCTCACCAAGGGTCATATAGCCGCCGCATTCCCCGTAAATCAGGGCGTTTCGGGCATTTGCCATGTGCATGGCTTTGGCAAAATTCGCGGCATGGGCAAGTTTTTCAGCATGTAGTTCGGGGTAACCACCGGGCAGAAAAACCGCATCAGTCCGGGTATCCGGCCCCTCGTTTTTCAGGGGGGAAAAGAACGAAAACTGCGCGCCCGCCCGGCGCCATCCTGACAGCAAATGCGGATAGGAAAAGGCAAACGCCGCATCTTGGGCAATGGCGATGTTTTGCCCCAAAGGTGGCAAAGCGGGCGCGTGGTTTGTTGTGGGTATTTCCGCAGCAAGGTTTTGTAGCACATCAAGATCAATATGACGGGCGATCAAACCCGCAGCGTTTTCAATAAACCGCTCCAGATTTGGGTGTTCAAGTGCTTGTATTAGCCCTAAATGCCGCGAAGGCATTTGCATCTCTGGCATACGTGGAATTGCCCCCAGAACCGGAATGCCGAGGGCATTAATCGCCTTTAAAATCATATTTCCATGCCGAGGAGAGCCGATCTGGTTAAGGATCACCCCAGCGATTTTAATGCCGGGGCGCAAGCTTGCCAGCCCATGCACAATCGCCGCCGCTGTCTGGGACTGGCGGGCCGCATCCAGTACTAAAATAATGGGCAAATCCAGTATTTCAGCTAAATCCGCTACGCTGCCCCGCCCCATGGGATTGCTTATATCGGGCGCGCCATCAAACAGCCCCATGGCGCCCTCTATTACCAACATATCGCCGGTTTTTGCCGTTGCGAGGGCGCGCAGTTGTGCAGGTGGCATCGCCCAGGCATCAAGGTTTACACAAGGCGCGCCGCTTGCCGCCCTATGAAACGTCGGATCAATATAATCAGGCCCAGATTTAGCACTGACCACCTCAACGCTCTGCCGTTGTAAGGCCCGCAAAATACCCAAGGTAATCATGGTTTTACCAGCGCCAGAATGGGGGGCGGCAATGATAAAACCCCGCATCATATCTGCCCGCGCATCAGGTTTGCGCGCCCGATACTGATGATTGCGGGGGCGGTGATTTTATCTTTTAAAATATCATGTGCCGCCCGTTCCAATGTGGTGTCCAACACCCGCATCTTGGGCATTGTTGCATTGGCAACCACGCACACCGGATCATCCGCAGGCCGCCCTGCCGCGATCAAACGCGCAGCAATAGCATCTATATTTCGCAGCGCCATATAAAGCACAATCATCCCCGATTTTGCGGTTGCCGCCCAATCGATATGTTCGGGTAAATTGCCGTTTTGATCATGTCCTGTCAGAAAAACAACGCTGGAATTTACATCGCGCGATGTCACCGGAACCCCCGCAGAGGCCAGCCCGCCAATTCCGGCGGTAATCCCCGGTATTACCCTTGTTTTTATACCTGCAGCCCTTAGAGCCAGCACCTCTTCGGCCCCACGCCCGAACATGAACGGATCGCCGCCCTTTAGACGCACCACACGCTTTTTCGCCCGAGCTTCGTCAATCAATCGCGCGGTAATCTCGGGCTGTTTCGGGGAAGGCTGCCCGCCGCGTTTTCCTAGGAAAATACAGGTAGCATCGCCCGCATAGACCAACACTTCAGCGCTTATCAACGCATCATGTACAACCACATCCGCCTGTTTTAACGCCCCGACAGCATGCAAAGTCAGCAATCCCGCATCGCCCGGCCCGGCGCCCACCAGCCAAACCTCACCTGCCGGAAAATCCATCATTTTTTCACCCTGGGGCGCAAAACATGCGGGATGGCCGGGTCATAAAGGGCTGAATCCTTAAAATCTTGTACATCCGCCAGCGCCGGACCAATAAACACCAATGCCGTGCGGGTGATTTTCTCAGCCCGTACCAATGCGTGAATAGTGTCAAGCGTCCCGCGAATGATCAGCTCATCAGGCCAGCCTACGCGGTAAGCTACGACCACAGCACAATTATCGCCATAATAGACTGCCAATTGCCGTCTAATTTCACGCAAATTACGGATCGCAAGATGGATCACCAAAGTTGCGCCTGTGCGCCCGAAATCCCCCAAGGTCTCTCCTGCAGGCATATCGGTGGATTTCATTGACATGCGGGTCAGAACAATACTTTGGGCTATCTCAGGAATGGTTAACTCTTGCCCCATCGCCGCCGCCGCCGCTGAATAAGCTGAAACTCCCGGAGTGATATCATAGGGAATTTCGGCCGCTTTCAGGCGTCGAATTTGCTCGGCAATGGCACCATAAAGTGCGGGATCACCCGAATGCACCCGCGCGACATCCTCACCCCGCGCGTGTGCTGCAACGATTTCGGCGTGGGTATCATCCAGCGTCATTGGCGCTGTATCCAGCACCCGCGCATCTTTTGGCACGCAAGCCACCACCGCCTCTGGCACCAAAGAACCCGCATATAAACACACAGGGCATGCCTCAATCAACCGCCGCCCCTTGATGGTAATCAAGTCAGGATCCCCCGGCCCGGCCCCAATAAAATGCACTGTCATTTTGCTATCCTCATCATTGTTCCACAAATATCCCGGGGTGTGGGGCAGCGCCCCGCATTATGCTAAATCACCGTCAATCTTGCGCGCATAGCCGCGCGGTGTATACATCCGTGGCCCCTCGCCAAGTTCAGCCAACTTTGAATGGCTGGAGCCAACCAGCACCACCGTCAGCATATCGACATCATCCACCTTCAAGTCCACCAATTCCACATAACGCACCGTTTCCTCAACCCGCCCGAGCGAGCTGGCCAGCATCACTGGCGTGTCTTTCGGGCGGTGCTTTAGCAAAATATCGCGGGCCTCAGCCAGCAGGGTGCGGCGGCGTTTTGAGACCGGGTTATAAAACGCGATCACAAAATCACCCTGGGCAGCGGCGTGCAAACGCTTGATGATATCTTCGCGCGGGGTCAAAAGATCGCTTAAACTTATGGCACAAAAATCATGACCCAAAGGTGCGCCAGCCCGTGCCGCGGCCCCTTGCAACGCGGATACCCCCGGGCTTGAGACCACCTCAATGCGCCGCGCCGCGTCCGATACGCCCATGGCATTCGGAGCGCGGTCAAGCAGCTCAAACACCAGTGCGCCCATTGCGTAAATGCCTGCATCGCCGGAACAAATCAGCGCCACGTTCTTGCCTTTCCCCGCTTGCTCCAACGCATAACGGCAGCGATCTTCCTCGCCACCCAGCGGAAAGTCTGACCGGGTTTTACCTGTCACAAGTGGTCCTAGCAGGTTGATATAAAGCCCATACCCCACCAGTTCCTCAGCCTGGGCAATCAACTGGGATGCCTCGGGTGTGCGCCAGCTATACTGCCCCGGCCCAATGCCGACAATTGACAATTTACCCCGCGCGCGCCCTGCCATTTTAAGGATCGGTTCAGGCCTGCGTGCAATGGCGCAGGTGGCGTTCAATGTCTTGCATTTTTCCACAACCAGCACCGCATCCGGCCCGCCGGCTGCCAGCGCAGCGCCCTCGGCGACCCCGTGGCAACCGACCTCGGCAAAGACAACATCTGATGGATTTGCCAGCCGGCCCGTTTCGGCCTCTAGCGCCGCGGCGTCAAAAATCCGAAACGGCACGTTAAGGCGCTTTGCAGTCTGGATCATTGCAGGTTCATCAGCTTTAAGATCAAGCGAGGTTAGACAGGCAATCGCCTCGGGGGCAATGTTGGCCCGCACCAAAGTTTCCATAACCAGTGCCCACATTTCATCCACATCACAACCGCGCGCACAGCCCAGCCCCAGTGTGAATTTCTGTGGATGATAGGCCAAAACAGCCTCGTTGGTTGCGACCGGAGCTTCAGAGCTCACCAGCTTAACCGGTCCGTCACCAGCCTTCAGCCCCCAAATGTTTTCGCCTTCAATAATCGGTCGTTGCCCCGAAAGCAGCGCAACCATTACCGGCCTGGCATCCTCGGGATTTGCCAACCGCCAGCCAGCGGGCGGGGCGTCAAGCGCGATGCCAAGCGAGACATCCCCGGCGGTTGTCACGGCCGCGTGGCCCTCCAGCGCTGTGGCTATTTCTTTGGCCAGTCGGTTGGCACCCCGATGCCCGCCCAGTAACGGAATTACGGTTGATCCATCATCGGGGATGGCGATTAGAGGTGGCTCAGCACGCTTATCGACCAACACCGGGGCCACAGCACGCACCAGAATACCAGTGGCACAAACCCCGATCACCGGGTGCCCTGCCTGAAACAGCATCCGCACATGTTCAAGGGCGTTGGAAAAATAGGCATCGGCCTGATCAACGCGACCAGAGCGACCATGAAGTGGCACTTTCAGGGCCTGCGCAACACGTCGTGCAGTCTGTTCACCACTGTGCGAAAGACATAGGACAATCGGGGTTAGTTCAGCCATGAGGCATCGCCTTTTGTAATCAGGATCATGGAAAAATAGGGGGCAGGATCAGGCGCGCGCGCCAAAGGCAGCACTTGTTGCAATGGCAGGCTTGCGCGCGCAACAAAAGTTGCGTTCGCGGACAGGCCCATGGCATCCAGCATCGTGCGAATACGCCCCAGATGGCGCCCGACTTTCATGATCGCCACAGCACTCGCAGATTCGATACGTGTGCGCATTTCAACCGTTTCCAGCGGGCCGGGCAGGATGGTCAGCACGTCATTGCGGGCGCTCAACGGAGTTTTGGCTACGGCAGCGCAGGCGGTGATTGAGGTTACACCGGGGATAATTTCGGTGTCATAACGCCTCGCCAACCGGGTAAACAGATACATAAACGAGCCGTAGAAAAACGGGTCACCTTCACATAAAACAACAACATCGCGCCCTGCATCCAGATGCACGGCAATGTCTGCAGCACCTTTGTCATAGGCGGCTTGTGCGGGTGCGCGGGCGATGGTCATGGGGATGCGAATGGGGATTTCCTGTGCCGTTTCAGGGATCACATCAGCGGCAATTGCGCGCGCAAAACTCTCGCCATCTTCAAGCGTGGGGTAGGCGATAACACAAGCACCTGCAATCAGTCGATATGCCTTTAGGGTCATCAACTCCGGATCGCCAGGGCCAAGACCAATGCCATATAAAACCCCCTTCATCGTTTGATCAGGCTCCACTGGGTGACGGGGCGCAGCGGGGTCCAACTGGTCAGATTGCCCAGCGGATCAGCGCGGTTAACAGCAATTTGCACCAGATCACCACCGTGGGTTTTGTACAATTCTGCCAACAGCACCTGGCTTTCCAGCGTCACGGCATTAGCCACCAAACGTCCAAGTGGGCGCAGCGCAGACCAGCAAGCTACAAAGGTTTCAGGGGAAAGTCCGCCGCCAATAAAAATAGCATCGGGGGCAGGCAGGCCGTTTAATGCGGCAGGCACCGTTCCATCTATCAGCTCCAACGAGGGCACCCCCAGCGCCTGGGCGTTATCGGCCGCCATAGTGCGCCGGTCCGCGCGAGGTTCAATCCCGATCGCCCGCGTATAACGCGCCGCGCGCAACCATTCCACGGCAACCGAGCCACAGCCCGTACCCACATCCCAAAGCAACGCACCGCGCATTGGGATCAGCTTGGCGAGCGTGGCTGCACGCACCTCGCGTTTGGTCATGGTGCCGTCATGGGTGAACACCTCATCGGGCAGGCCGGGCACACGTGGCAATAACGCCGCATCAGGTGCCGCCACACATTCCACCGCGAGGGTATTAAAGGCGGGAACACTATGCGCCCAGTTTTCGGCGGTGCCTTCAAAACGGGCCTCATCTGTGCCGCCCATTGCTGCCAAAACGGTCATGCGGGATTGCCCAAACCCCCGGTCCGTCAGGAATTTTGCGATCTGCCCGGGGGTTTGCTCGCCCGTGGTTAAAATTAGCAACCGCACATCGGGTTGAATGAAAGCAATCATCTGTTCTACCGGGCGGCCATGCACGGTGAGGGTTTCAAGATCCACCATGCTCCAACCCATCCGCGCCGAGGCCAGCTGAAAGGCCGAAAGCTGCGGGTGATAGGTGATCTCATGGGTCGCAAAATGCCGTCCGATCTTGGCCCCGACGGAAAACCACAACGGATCCCCCGTTGCCAACACGACCACCCGTTTGCCACGCATCGATTTCAGATCATCAATCAGCGCGTCAAACGGCGAGGGCCATTCCAGCGTTTCAACCCCGGGATTGGCGGCCAGCACATGATGGCGCGCCCCCCCAACGATCACCTCGGCGGCCTCGATCACGGCGCGCGTGGTGGGCGTTAAACCATCCATCCCGTCCTCGCCAATACCAATTATATGGAGCCACGGTGTCCTCATTCTATTAGTTTCTTTCTTTTAAAAATACTCATTTTCCCGCATCCTCCGGCAACCCGGCAGCCATGGCATTTAGTGCGGATGAGGCCATCGCCGAGCCGCCACGCCGCCCGTTCAACGCCAGATATGGCACGCCGCGCGGGTCCGCGGCAAGCTCCGCTTTGCTTTCAGCCGCACCGACAAATCCGACCGGAAAACCAAGGATCGCTGCGGGTTTGGGCCAACCGGCGTCAAGTTTTTCCAACAGATAAAAAAGTGCAGTCGGAGCATTGCCGATGGTGACAACGGCCCCTTCAATATGGTCGCGCCACAGATTAACCGCCGCCGCAGAGCGCGTTGTACCAAGGGATTTTGCCAGCTCAGGCACGCGCGGATCATTAAGGGTGACGATCACCTCGTTGCCATGCAAAAACCGGGTGATAATGCCAGCGCGCACCATTTCAACATCACATAAAACCGGGGCGCCCGCGTTCAATGCGTTGTGGGCCGCTTTATAAACATCGGGCGAAAAAGACAGGTATTTTGGCAGATCAATCATCCCGCAGGCGTGGATCAGGCGAGTTGCAGTTGCGTGTAAATCAGCGGGCAATCTGGTGAAATCGGCCTCGGCGCGCAGGATGGTGAAACTGCGTTTATAAATCGCACCTGGATCGCGGATATAGTTGTGCGCGGCTTGCTGCATAAGGGGCCCGTGGGCTTGGCCGAGCATGCAGGATTCTTCAACCCGCACTTTTGCGGGCATGTTTTTGGGCGCATCTAGCAGATCAAGCATGCGGCCTTGGTGGTCAATTTCCGCGAAAACCTCGGCCAATTTGCGCACCTGAATGGCGTCCTTGATGCCCTCGGGCACGGCCTTTGTCACCATCGAGGGGTAAATTTCGCATAAAACATGCCCTTGATCATGAGGTTCGAAAGGCCAGATATTAACGGGGATTTCATGGCGCAGGCGTTCAAGTGCGGCAATGCCTGTCAGAGCCTGCCCCCCGACCGAGCCGATGCCCGACAGTTTCCAAACCTCTTGGGCGCCCTTCATATGTGCATCCGCATACCGTTGCCGCGCGGGCAGGTGCCTTGCGTATCCATCCGGTCTTTTGCGTGGTAAATCCGGAATATCAACCGACGTACCATTGCCCCAAAACGGGCCGGGTTTGTCAAACATTGCGTTCAAACGCCCCGCCGCCGCAAACCGATCATTGCCGTTGTCGGGGAAATCCGCAATCTCGCGTGCGAGCAGCGCCCAAAGATCCTGCCAGCCTGCGCCGGTCAACGCCTTGGTAGTGCCTTTGGGGTAGCCAAACGGGAAATCAAACCCCGCCAAAACCCGCCCGGTGGAGTGGCTGAGGATATCGGCGACAATCTCCATCGCGTCAAGACGTGTTGCGGGGTTTTCAATGCGTAAATCATTGCCGCTAAGATAGGCGATCCAGATACTGTCCGCGCCGATAGTCGGCTTTGCCGCCGCGGACCAGTCCACCATCAGATAGCCATCAAACAGGGTCATTTTTTGCGCACGGATTCTGGCCCGAGCGGGTGATCCGCCTGTGGGTATTCTGGATGGGCGTGCCCGTGATCATGCCCGTGATGGTGATGCCCGTGGTCATGATGGTGGTCCATATCCAGCCGACAGGCGCCGGTGCAAAATGTCTCACACAGATCGCAGGTTTCCACCGTCGCACCGGGGGCATTGGCACCTTGACCCTCGACGTGATGGTGGTGGCTTTCCTGCACGGCCCCGACCTCGGCCTCAAATCCCAGCACGGTTTCGCGGTATTTGCACATGCCGCAATTCATGTTGTTTTGCCCCTCCAAAATTTCACGTACCCTTTCAGCAAAGGTCTCGATCACCTTTGGGTGGTCGTTCAGATACGCCGCTTTGATGAAATCGATATCGGGATATTTGATGCTTGCCGCATCCGTAAACCCGTAAATCCGGTCAATCAATACGCCGGCAAACAGAAAATACGGAAACACGATTACCCGTTTGTAACCAAGGCGCGCTACGTGATCAAGACAGGGTGCAACCAGCGGAAAAGTGACGCCACTATAGCCAACTTCGGCCCAGCCAAACCCCATGCCCTCTTGCAACAAACGCGCTACCTTGGAGACATTGGCATTGGCATCTGGGTCAGACGCGCCGCGCCCGATCACCACCAGACAGGTGTCATGCAACGCCACCGTACCGTGGTTCTTATTGGCCTGATCGACTGCCGCGTGGATACGATCAGCAGCCGCGTCGAGCATTTTTGGGTCAACACCCAGCTCGCGGCCATAATCTACGGTGATTTGGTGTTTGGCGGCGTAGGTATTCAGCACCGTGGGGATGTCGTTCTTGGCGTGCATCGCGGCAAACAACATGCCGGGCACCGCCAGGATGCGTTCTGCCCCGGCGGCGCGCAGATTGTCCAGACCGTCACGCATCACCGGATTGGCAAATTCCAGATATCCGTAATCCACCGGCCAGTCAGGAAAATGTGCCCGTAGCCCCTTGGCTACCTGTGCAAATTCATCGACAGCTTTCTGGCTGCGCGACCCGTGGCCGCAGACCATAACACCAATTTTTTTCATGGCTTCAACGCTTTACAAAATTGTAAACGGCCAAGGCACCAACCGCAATACCAATGGCCAGCAGATACGCCCCATGGGGGATATGCAGCCCATGGGCCGGGCTATGGGCCATGGCAGGCGTGGCGGCAAGTATACTAAGGGTTAATAGGATTTTCATGTCATTTTCCTTCCGGTTTAATCGGTCCACCATGGAAGAAAACGCCTGTTTTCAGGGACAGTTCCGAGTTTTGCCCCCTGTTTGGGTCAGCATCCCCCAGACGCGCTTTCAGCCCCGAAGGGCACCGTCTGTGGAAGGATTTGTAATCCGGTGTTGGCGCAGGCGCAAGGGGGTGTGTAATGCTGGCGCAAAAAAAAGGCCGAGCAAAGCTCGGCCCAAGTCCAACAGGGAGGTATGAAACAGCGCCGACACTGTCGGCTGCTTCAACAAGTGATATAGGTAGTGCCATCATGCCGTTCAAGAAAAAAACGTAACAATAAGCGCATACCTGCCATCACCTGATTGCATAGCTAAATCGAAATAGTGTCTAAAGTGTGAATTTATAGTGTTTTTTGCATGTCCTTGCGATATTCCTTGATCTCTTCCAGCACAAAATCCCTGAATGCCGCAACCCTTTGCGAGTGGCGCAGTTCTTCGGGATACGCCAGATAGACAGGGATCGAGTTGCTGTGATTCTCGGGTAGAACCGTCACAAGATCAGCGGAATTTGCTGTGATATAATCGGGTAGCGCCCCGATACCAAGGCCATGCAAGACCGCCTGAAGAATGCCAAAATAGTTGTTAACCGTAAGAATTGACTGCTGATTTTCCAGCAAAAACGGCGCAACCCATTGTGCACCGGCCCTTACCTGGGGCGAATTGGCATTATGGGCAATCAGGCGGTGGTTTTTCAAATCCTGCGCATTCTTGGGCATGCCGTGTTTTTCGATATAGGCGTGTGAGGCATAAAATTTCATGTTCACATCCATAAGGCGGCGACGCACCAGATCGGCCTGACTGGGTTCTTTCATGCGGATGGCCACGTCAGATTCGCGCATCGGTAAATCCAGCACCCGTTCTTCCAGCATTAAATCGATTTTCAAATCGGGGTATTTTTCATATAAATGCCCAAGGCGCGGTGCTAGCCATAGTGTGCCAAATCCGGTGGTTGTAGTGACCCTGAGGTCGCCAAACACCTCATCTTTACTGTCACGGATATGGGCGGTTGCCGCTTCCAGCCGTTTGGTCATAGAGCGGGTTGCGTCCAGCAACAGCTCACCCTGTTCAGTCAAAATCAGCCCGCGCGCATGGCGGTGAAATAGTTTGACGTTCAAATTATCTTCAAGCGCGCTGACCTGTCGGCTGATCGCGGATTGGCTGAGGTGCAGGGTTTCACCGGCGTGCGTCAGGCTGCCCGCCTCGGCGACGGCATTGAAAATTCTCAGCTTATCCCAATCCATGCCTAACCCCTCACATTTCCGTTTACATACCACTATAGGCAGAGTTTTTGTGATACAAAAGGGATAGGTTTTGCCATGAGCAAGAAAATGGCAGTTGATGGGTCATAATTTATGACCTTATAATTGGATAAAATGCCAACCAGAGGAGCCTGCGATGACACTTCACTCCGTATCTTTGAACGATCGTTACGATCTGGAAAAACGCTATGTTTTGTTATCGGGCACCCAGGCACTGGTGCGTTTGCCCTTGATGCAAAAGGCACGCGATGTGGCGGCGGGGCTGCATACGGCAGGCTATGTGACCGGGTATCGCGGCTCTCCTTTGGGGGCGGTCGATTTACAGATGCAGCGGGTGCAAAAAGTGCTGAATGCATCGGATGTAAAATTCGTACCCGGCCTGAATGAAGATCTTGCGGCGACGGCCCTTTGGGGTGCGCAACAGGCACATCTTCGCGGCGAAGGTGCATTTCAGGGCGTATTTGGCATGTGGTATGGCAAAGGGCCGGGGGTGGACCGCACGGGGGATGTTTTTCGCCATGCCAATATGGCAGGCACGGCAGAACTGGGCGGCGTAATCGCGGTGATGGGGGATGATCACACGGGCGAAAGCTCTACGGTGTTGCACCAGTCGGAATTCGCGTTTGTTGATGTTTTGATGCCGATTTTGTCGCCTGCCGGGGTGCAGGAGGTCCTTGATTATGGGATTTTAGGCTGGGCGCTTAGCCGGTATTGTGGTTGCTGGGTTGGCTTGAAAGCTGTGAAAGACACGATTGAAGTGACCGAAGTTGTCGATGGCACGCCAGATCGCGTGCAGGTCGTTATTCCGGATTTTGATATGCCAGAGGGAGGGGTGAATATCCGCCTGCTCGATGATCGCACCGAGCAAGAGGCGCGGTTGCATGATTACAAACGTTTCGCCGCCGAGGCCTTTGGGCGCGCCAATAAAATCGATTATCGTGTGCATGGGTCGCAAAAGGCGCGGATCGGCATTGTTTCGGCCGGTAAAAGCTGGCTCGATACGGTGCATGCACTGGAATTGCTGGGCATTGATCAGGCTCAAGCCCTGCGCCTTGGCATCACTACCTATAAGGTCGGGATGGTCTGGCCGCTCGATATGACCAGTTTTAGGGAATGGTCCGAAGGGCTGGAATTGATCATTGTGGTTGAGGAAAAACGGAAATTGATCGAAGTGCAGATCAAGGAGGCGATTTTCGACGACCGGCGCGGACGGCGTGTGATTGGCTGGAAAAAAGAGAATGGCGATGTGTTGTTTTCCGTCAAAGGGGCGCTGGATCCGGTGTTGATTGCACAGCAACTGGGCGAGGTTTTATTGGCAGAGGGCGTGGATCCGGGGCGGTTGAAGCAAGCCAAACAGATGCTGGATGATGCAAAAAAGGCCGATAATGCCGAAGAAATCGCCAGCCGTCTGCCGTGGTTCTGTTCGGGATGTCCGCATAATTCCTCTACTAAACTGCCGGATGGTGCGCGCGCATATGCCGGAATTGGCTGTCACTATATGGTGCAATGGATGGATCGCGATACGCTGGGGTTCACCCATATGGGCGGTGAGGGGGCAAACTGGATTGGTGAGGCCCCCTTTAGCAAGCGCAAACATGTTTTCCAGAACCTTGGCGATGGCACCTATAATCATTCCGGTGTGCAAGCCATTCGTGCTGCGGTGGATGCGGGTGATATTAACATGACCTATAAAATCCTCTATAATGATGCTGTTGCCATGACAGGTGGCCAGCAAATTGAGGGAGGGCTGAGCGCGTATCAGATTGCCGCTGAACTGGTGGCGCTGCGGCTCAATAAAGTTGTTGTGGTCTATGACAACAAGGAAGATGTGGATTTTTCAGCTTTTCCACGATCCGTCGAGACCTTTGAGCGACACGCCCTGATGGATGTGCAAAAACGGCTGGAAAAGATCAAAGGCATCACGGCCCTGATCTATATCCAGACCTGTGCGGCAGAAAAGCGGCGGCGGCGCAAACGTGGCACTTTCCCTGATCCGGACCGGCGCGTGTTTATTCATGCGGATGTTTGCGATGGATGCGGCGATTGCGGGGTGCAATCAAACTGTGTTTCGATCCTGCCGCTGGAAACCGAATTGGGCCGCAAACGCGTGATTGACCAGTCGTCCTGTAACAAGGATTTTTCCTGTATTGACGGTTTTTGCCCGTCTTTTGTGACGCTAGAGGGCGTTGAAGTGAAAAAACCACAGAAAACGGCGCTTGATTTGCCGGATTTGCCAGAACCAAACCTGCCTGCGATCAAGGGTACCTATAATATCGTCATTACCGGTGTTGGCGGCACCGGCGTGGTGACCGTTGGCGCGCTTTTGGCGATGGCGGCGCATCTCGAAGGTAAAGGCGCAGGCGTGATGGAAATGGCGGGGCTGGCACAAAAGGGTGGGGCAGTGCATATCCATTGTCGCCTTGCTGAACGGCCTGAGGATATCTCGGCTATTCGCGTTGCCGTCGGCGAGGCGGATGCGCTGATCGGCGGTGATCTTGTGACCTCGGCTGGGGCAAAAACGCTGGGGTTGATGACACGTGGGCGCACGCGTGCTGTGTGTAATTCCCACCAGATTATTACCGGCGCTTTTACCCGTGATACGGATTTCACCTTGCCGGTTGACCGCATGAGCATAGCGCTGTCAGCCCACATTGGGGTTGAGGCGCTATTGATGCTGGACGCAACCAAGTTGGCAGAAAAATTCCTCGCCGATGCGATTTATGCCAATGTTTTAATGCTGGGGGCTGCGTGGCAGGCAGGGCTTGTGCCATTGTCGCTTGTGGCAATTGAGCGGGCTATTGAAATGAACGGCGCAGGCGTGGAGGGTAACCTGCTGGCGCTCAAAATCGGGCGTTGGGCAGTGGCGTTTCCTGATCAGGCTGCGGCGGCTTTTGCGCAACCAACCACGTTAGAAACAAGCGATCCACTAGAGGTCCGTGCGGCGCATCTGGCAAAATATCAAAATATCCGGTTGGCCAAAAAATACCAAAAACGGGTGGCTGCGGCAGTTGCGGTGGACCCCGATTTCGGGCAAGCGCTGGCTAAGGGATACCACAAATTACTGAGCTATAAGGACGAATACGAGGTGGCGCGTCTACATCACGCAACGCTAAAAACGGCGGTGGCGCAACATTTCACCAACCCGCGTTCTATGCGGTTCCACATGGCTCCGCCGATCTTTGGCAAAAAGGATGCGGCGGGTAATCCGGTGAAATCGGAATTTGGCCCGTGGATGCTAAGCGTTTTCGGAATACTGGCGAAAATGAAAGGGCTGCGTGGTACGATATTTGACCCGTTTGGGCGCACGATTGAACGTAAAATGGAACGCGCATTGATTACTGAATTTGAAAGTACAATGGATGAATTGCAAGCGGGCCTAAGTACGGCAACCCGTGATATTGCCATCCAACTGGCTGAACTACCACTGGAAATTCGTGGTTTTGGGCATGTGAAGCAGGCGGCGGCTGAAAGGGCGGCAAAACGACGTGAAACCTTGTTGGCCGCGTTCAGAGCCGGAGGCGAACCGCAGATTGCGGCTGGGCAATAATACCAAGAATATCGCAGATGCTTGGGGAGATTTTAGATGAAATATCAGGAGTGAGTTTTGGCTGTAAATCTAAACTACTAACCTAGGTTAGTAGTTTAGATAATATCGCTTTAACATACTGTTATTGCAAAATAATCACGAGATTTTACGCTAAATTTACCCATGATATGTGGGGCACCACCGCCATCATATTTTTCATAGATACGTCACATGCCGTGAGTTGCGCACAATTACGCGTTGCCACCATTTAAGATCCGTGCCACCACAGGTGCCATTGGCGAGGTTCGATGCAGGACCATGATGCCAAAGCCCGCAGGCATGCCCCAATTCATGGGCAAAACAGATGCCTCTGGCACCTTCAACGGTGACGTAATCCGAAAGTGGTCCCAAGGAACAGCCAGCGGTATTTCCGGGGATGTCGCGAATGACAAACACCGTAATTTGCGCGCCATATCCCAGCAAACGCGACACGCTGCCTGTGATGCAATGTAAGGTACTTTGCAGATCAAAATATGATCCGGTCAGCAAAAGATCCTCACCTAACGCGCCGGCACCACAACTGACATCCAGCGCATACCCGGGGGCAGGTTTGGCCAGCGTGTGAACACGTTCAACCGAAAGCTTCACGTTGGCTGCATCCAGAAAAATCGCCTTGGCAGCATCAATTGCCGGTTGCAAATCTGCCTCGGTCGCCAAAGGAATGCCCTTTTCATCGCGCAGAATAATCACGCAAACGCGCAGGTTTTTCAGCAATGTGATGCCGATTGCATCAAGAATTGCGTCGAAAATACCGATAATGCGCCAGATGATTTCAGTGATGATATTGATGAGAATATCGATCAACCGCCCGATGATCGGGATAAGCAGGATCAGCTCAATTATCACCGCAATCGGGATCATGATGATCTTTATCACTTCCCAGGCGATGCAGGTAACTATTACAATGGTAGTCCAGGCCACGCAGACGATATTGGCTACCCAATACCACCCAACGCAGACCCAGGTGATAAGCTTGCAGCCCCACGAACACGGCCACCAATCACAGCATCTGTCATCCCAGTCAGAGCAGGAATTATGCCCTTCATCACGGTATTCAGAGCATTGCTCGTAGCTTTCTTCGGCGTATTCGATGCAGGTTTTCATGGCCATGATTAGCCCTCCCTATTGGTTGTACGTGCGCATAGCAGCGCATGCAGTTGAGTTTTTTTATGGTTTAACGCACGGCCGGCGATCAAAAGCCCCAGGACTTTTCCCAACATCAGACCTGTGGTGAAGGCGACGAATATCAGGGGGATATCTATCCATGTGAGGCCAAGCGCGCCGTTGCGATAGATGACCCGCCAAATGGTAAAAAGGATGACGCTGTTAATCGCCATCCATGTTCCAAGCCCACAGCCACAGGCGAAAACATCGCGGGTCAATAAGCGTTGCCATTGGCGCAATTCGCGCGCATCCAGAGTTGGAAATTTCAGGATAACCCTGCCGCGTGTTGGTCGCAATAATGAGCCGCGCACCTTTAGGGCACCAAGCGCCGTAAGGTTTGTAATATTAATGGTCTGCATGGTCATCTTAATCCCCCCGGGGTATAATCCGTATGTGCATTTGCGCATCTTTTAGAGAGTGAATCGCAAAGCATCTGTGCGCTTCACCACAGATAGGAAATACAGATTGGAATGTTGTGGCCGGGTCTACGAAAATGTAATATTTCGTGACGTGACGCGCAGGATGTGATCCCTTATATTAGAGCAAACGGAAGGGTGAAAATGTTTGGAATAGATATCATAGACGCCTCATTGGGGATGTCGTTGCTGGTGGCAACATTCGCTGGCGTGCTGTCGTTTTTATCGCCCTGCGTTTTGCCGATTGTGCCGCCGTATCTTGCGTTTATCGGCGGGACTTCGATCAATGACATGTCTCAAGGGCGTGATCGCAGCGTGATTATCAAGGCGGTATTTTTCGTGTTTGGTCTCTCGACAGTATTCTTGTTCTTGGGGTTTGCCGCGTCAGCTTTCGGGCAGGTATTTCTGCAATATCAAGATATCATGGGCAAAGTTGCCGGCGGTGTTATTATCCTGTTTGGGCTGCATTTTCTGGGCATATTGCGCATCCCGTTCCTTTACCGCGAGGCGCGTTTTGATGCTGGTGATCAGGGCGGCAGTCTGTTTGGCGCCTATATTTTGGGGCTGGCTTTCGCTTTTGGCTGGACGCCGTGTATTGGCCCGATACTTGGCACGATCTTGTCGCTGGCGGCCCAAGAAGCCTCAGTGCAGCGCGGTTTGATCATGATGACATTCTATGCCGCCGGTCTTGGGATCCCCTTCATTCTGGCCGCCATGTTCATGCGCCATTTTCTGGTCGTTATGAACCGTTTCAAAAAACACATGGGGCTGGTTGAGAAAACCATGGGGGTGATGCTGATCATTGTTGGTATCCTGTTGATAACCGGTCTTTTTTCCGAGATGTCCTTCTGGTTACTGGATAATATCCCGATGCTGGCGGGCATTGGTTAATAGTTCACGTAGTTTGCGGCCGCC
>CAYSAZ010000027.1:0-24738 GCA_964429065.1 uncultured Rhodobacterales bacterium | reverse complement strand
CCGCCGGGGTTGTTGGGGTGGGTGGTCCAGTTGGCGTAATCGGCCTCGACCATCTTACCGGTGCGCTCGTCGATGGTGCCGGGGGTTTGGGCGTCCATGGATATGCAGTTTTCCACCGGGCAGACCAGAACACACAGGTTACAGGCAACGCATTCGTCATTCTGAACCTCAAAAATACGGTCCTTTGACATGGTGATCGCCTGATGCGAAGTATCTTCGCACGCGGCAAAACAGCGGCCGCATTTGATGCACGCATCTTGATCAATCTTGGCTTTGGCGATGTAGTTTAGGTTCAGATCCTGCCAGTCTTTGGCATTGGGAACGGCCCGCCCGATGATGGATGCGATACTGTCGTGCCCGGCTTTATCCATCCATTCCGACAGGCCGGAAATCATTTCCTCAACCACTTTGAAACCATAGGTCATCGCGGCCGTGCAGACCTGCACATTGCCCGCACCAAGGGCGATGAATTCCGCTGCATCGCGCCATGTTGTTATGCCGCCAATACCCGAGATGGGCAGGTTTGCCGTTGCGGGATTACGGGCGATTTCGGCGACCATGTTTAACGCAATCGGCTTGACCGCAGGGCCGCAATACCCCCCATGGGCGCCCACGCCATCAATGGTCGGTTCAGGGGCAAAAATATCGAGATTAACCGAGGTGATCGAATTTATCGTGTTGATCAAACTCACCGCATCCGCGCCGCCCCGCAGGGCAGCTTCGGCGGGGATGCGGATGTCGGTAATGTTGGGGGTCAGCTTGACAATAACCGGCATGCGGGTGGTTTGTTTGCACCAGCGCGTCACCATTTCGATGTATTCGGGCACTTGTCCCACAGCCGATCCCATGCCGCGTTCGGCCATGCCATGGGGGCAGCCGAAATTCAGCTCAATACCATCGGCCCCGGTTTCTTCAACCACCGGCAGGATGGTTTTCCAGGCGTCTTCTTCACAAGGCACCATCAAGGATACGATCACGGCGCGATCCGGGTAATCCCGCTTTACGGCCTTGATTTCGCGCAAGTTTTGTTGCAACGGCCGATCCGTGATCAGTTCGATATTATTAAGCCCCAGCAAGCGGCGATCTGCCCCGAAAATCGCCCCGTAGCGCGGGCCATTGACGTTGACCACCGGCGGCCCATCTTCGCCCAGCGTTTTCCACACAACACCGCCCCAACCGGCGGCAAAGGCCCGGCGCACGTTGTATTCCTTATCCGTGGGCGGGGCCGAGGCCAGCCAGAACGGGTTGGGGGATTTTATCCCAATAAACGTATTTGTCAGGTCAGCCATATCCTAGCCCTCCGCTGTCAGTTTGATGTGCATTGCCTCAGCTGCATCGCGCCCCTCGGCGACGGCGGTAACCGTCAGATCATCGCCCCCGAGCGCACAATCCCCGCCTGCCCAAATCATAAGATCAGAGGTTTGCCCAACATTATCAACCTTGATTTTGCCCCGCGCCAGCACCAGCCTATCCGGCGCGCCGTGCAGCGTCTGGCCAATGGCCTTGAACACTTGGTCTGCCTTAAGGGTAAACGTCTCGCCGGTGGTTTGCAGGTGGCCATCAACGTCGCGAGTATAAGCAAATTCAACATGGGTAACAACGTCGTCGCCCAGAATTTTTTGCGGCGCGGCCCCATATATAATCCGCACCCCCTTAGAGGTCGCAAGACCTTGTTCAAAGGGCGAGGCTCCCATGCGATCCTTGGTGCGGCGATAGACCATGGTAACATTTTCTGCCCCCAGAAGTTTTGATTGCACCGCTGCATCAACCGCCGTCATTCCACCACCTATAACCACGATATCGCGGCCAATTTTCAGGGTGGATACATCGGGTGATTGGCGTAATTCATCAATAAAATCAACAGCATCTGCGACGTTTTTCATGGTATCTGTCTGGGTGTTGAGCGTGTTCACCCCGCCAAGACCGATGCCCAAAAATACCGCATCAAAATCTGCCTTAAGCTGATTGATGGTGATCACTTCGCCCAACGGGCTGTTGTTTTTTATGGTAATACCGCCAATTTTGAGCAGCCAGTTGACCTCGGTCTGGGCGAAATCATCAACCGATTTATAGGCGGCAATACCGTATTCATTCAGCCCGCCAGCCTTTGGATGGGCGTCAAATATCGTAATTTCATGGCCGTGCAGGGCAAGGCGGTGCGCGCAGGCCAGACCGGCAGGCCCAGCCCCGACCACGGCCACAGTTTTGCCGGTGCTAGGGGCGCGGTTAAACGGATGCGCCTTGGTCATCATTGTGTCGGTCGCGTAGCGCTGCAATTGCCCAATCAGCACCGGTTTCCCTTCGGCAACCTCGCGCACGCAGACCTCTTCGCATAAGGTTTCTGTGGGACAAACACGCGCGCACATACCCCCCAGAATATTCTGGTTAAGGATAGTTTTTGCCGCCGCATCCGGGGTGCCAGTTGCGATTTGGCGGATAAACAGCGGAATGTCGATGGTGGTTGGGCAGGCATCCATGCACGGTGCGTCATAGCAAAAATAACAGCGATCGGCCGCTACTTGGGCTTCGTGGGTGTTTAAAGGCGGGTGCAGATCGCTGAAGTTTTCAGAGTATTTTTCCAAGGCAAGACGGTGATCCGCAATCCCTGGTGTCTGAATATTGTTTACCATTACGGCCTCCTGCATGGTTTGGCATTTTTGGTAAGGTGGCACAGTTAAAAAATTTTATCAAATGGTAAAATAATTACGATGTATAGCGACGCTGCTTAAACTACTAAACTAGGTTAGTAGTTTAGATATGTGTCATTAATATCCATGGGAATGTCGTTTACATAAAGACAATACATATTAGATCATATATATCGGCGATAACCCAAATACCGGAGGCATTATGTCAAGCCGTGATCTTAAAGATAAAGCCCAGCGTCACCCTGAAAAGGCCCATCGGGCTGATATGCCGATTTTGCGGAAACCCAAGTGGATAAGGGTCAAAGCGCCGACATCAGCTGGATATAAGGCCACACGCGATATTTTGCGCGACAATAATCTGGTTACGGTTTGCGAAGAGGCGGGCTGCCCCAATGTTGGCGAATGTTGGTCGCAAGGGCATGCAACCATGATGATTATGGGCGAAATTTGCACCCGTGGTTGTTCATTTTGCAATATTGCGACGGGTAAACCGGACCCGGATTCGCTTGATGTGTTTGAACCGGCGCGGGTGGCGGTAGCGGTTAAAAAACTGGGGCTGAAACATGTGGTTATAACCTCCGTGGATCGTGATGATCTAACAGACGGAGGGGCCGAACATTTTGCCCAAACCATCCGCGCCATTCGCCGTAAATCCCCGGACACTACGATTGAGGTCCTTACGCCGGATTTTCTGAAATGCGCGCCCGATGCGCTTGAAACCGTGGTTGCCGCGCGCCCCGATGTGTTCAACCATAACCTAGAAACCGTGCCCGGCCTTTACCCCGAAGTGCGTGCCGGCGCGCGGTATTTTCATTCTTTGCGCATTTTACAACGGGTTAAAGAGCTGGATTCAGGTATGTTCACCAAATCTGGCATTATGGTTGGTTTGGGTGAAAATCGCCAAGAGGTTATGCAGGTGATGGATGATATGCGCGCCGCAGACGTGGATTTTTTGACCATCGGGCAATATTTGCAACCCACCCCGAAGCACCATGCGGTTGATCGATTTGTCGATCCAGACGAATTCGCGTCATATGAAAATGCAGCCTATGGCAAAGGGTTTTTGATGGTTTCTGCCACACCGCTTACCCGTTCCAGTTATCACGCCGGGGATGATTTTGCCGAGCTTCGGGCAGCACGGGAAAAATTGCTGGCGGATTAAGTGGATTTCGCGGATATTTCGCCAATGATATCGGCCCATAGGTCGGTGTTTTGCGCCCCATTCAGCACATGCGTGGCCCCGACAATAAAGCACGGCACCCCTTGAATCCCCATCTCGCGCGCTTTGCGATCCTCTAGGATGGTCTCAGACAGATCGGCGTCGCTTTCCAGTAAACGGCGGGTGATCTCTGGATCCATATCGGCAGCGCGGGCAATATCAAGCAGAACCTCAAGGTCGGAAATATCCTGCCCGGCTTGGAAATACCGGGTAAAAAGCTCTGTGACAACAAGTTCTTGGCAAGATTGCACCTTGGCCCAGAAGATTAACCGGTGGGCGTTTAGCGTATTGGGCGTGCGGGTGATTTTATCAAATGCAATATCCAGCCCCATGGCTTCGCTAGCCTCGATAATCGGCTTATAGGCCTGCGCGGCCCCCGCACGGCCCCCGAATTTCAGTTCAAGATAGATATGGCGGTCCATGCCCTCAACAGGCATATCAGGGTTCAACTGAAACGGGCGCCAAGTGATGTCAAACGGCTGATTGGGTGCTTCTTTCAGCGCGCGATCCAGCTTGGTTTTGCCGATATAACACCAGGGGCAAATTGGATCCGAGATAATATCAAGTGTGGTCATGACCTGCCCTTGAGCTGTTTTGTATCGATGCCTATAAGGTTGGATATATTATCACGAATAGTTTGCCCAGAGCCAGGAGGCAATATGCCCGACGAAAAGCCAAGCGTGTTAAAAATTGCCCGCGAGAACGGGCAACAGGAAATACAAGAACCGCTTAATCTTGGCGCAAGGGTGCGTGCATTGCGCAAAGCCCGCAACTGGACGCTGGAATATGCGGCCGGGCAGGCGGGGTTGGCGCGCTCTACGCTCTCAAAGATCGAAAACGGGCAGATGTCTCCAACGTTTGATGCAGTGCGCAAGTTGGCGACGGGGCTGGATATTTCGGTTCCACAGCTTTTTACGCCCCCAAAATCCGATAAAATCCTTGGGCGGCGCGCAATTACGAAATCCGGGCAGGGGCGGGCGCTGGTTACCGCAACCTATGAGCATGAAATCATGGCGGCGGATCTGTCGCACAAACAGATGATGCCCTATCGCGCCACCGTGCGCGCCCGCAAGATTGAGGAATTCGACGGCTGGGTGCGCCATGACGGCGAGGAATTCATGTATGTCTTAACCGGCGCGGTGCGGTTTTATAGCGAATTTTACGAACCCATCGAATTGCAGCGCGGCGATAGTGCATATTATGACGCAGCCATGGGGCATAACGTGATTTCCACCAGTCAGGATGATGCGGTGATTCTGTGGATAACCTCGATTCCATAAGACGATTCCCTGAGGCTGGAATCGCGTAAGCCAGTGGAATCCCCACAAAAAAACGCCCTCACAAGGAGGGCGTAAGTTATTGAGGCAGGTTTCATACAGGCAAGAAACCTATCGAGCAGTGCTTACATCATATGTGCCTAGCGCTCGGTTGCCAAGGCCAATTTGACAAAAAACTGTTTATTTATGCGCCCTTACATCAAAACGTATTAGTAAAGCTTGAAGTAGCTATGAAAGCTACACGCCGATTTTTGTCAATTTATGTAAATATGCTGATTAAAATCAATACCCTAAATGCTTCGCAACAGGCCATATGCCAGATACCACATCAACATACCAATCAGCACATCAAGAATTTGCCAGGTACGGGCGGTTTGCATGATAGGGGCCAATAATCGCGCGCCGTAGCCCAGAGAAAAGAAGAACACGAATGACGCCAAGGTTGCGCCGCTGGCAAAGGCCATTTTTTCAGATACGCCGCTATATTGAGTTGAGATAGCCCCGATCAACCCCAAAGTATCCAGATACACATGCGGGTTCAGCCAGGTAAGTGCCAGGCAGGTCAATAAGGTTGACAGTAAAGCGGTGTTGGTGCCGTTCAACCCCTGATTTTCACCACCACGATAGGCGGCCCAGAATTTTTGCGCACCATATATGATCAGGAATAGAGCGCCTGCAAGGCTCATGATCAGGGGCAGGGACGGGAATGCCAAAATCGCGGCGTCAAATCCGGCAACACCGGCAATGATCAATATGGCATCGGATAGCGCACAAATAAGGGCGACCCAAAAAATATGATTGCGCAATATCCCCTGCCTCAAAACAAAGGCGTTTTGTGCGCCAATTGCCAGTATCAAGGCAAAACCTGTCAAAAATCCGGTGGTAATCGCGGGCAGCAGGATCATTTCCATTTGGCGGGCAGAGGTTTGGCCATAGTCTTGGCTCCTGCGGCCATTTCTTCGGCTGTTGGGGGGACAACCAGCCCGGCCGAGATCACAAGTTTCGCGGCGTCCTCGACGCTCATATCAAGGACCACCACCTCATTTTTCGGAACAAACAACAAAAAGCCCGAGGTCGGGTTGGGGGTGGTGGGCAAAAAAATCGAATAAAGATCATGATCCGCGATCAGGTTTTGTACCTCGCCGCGTGTATCGGTGGAAATAAAGGCGATCGCCCAGATGCCTTTGCGCGGATATTCCACCAGACAGGCCTTTTGAAAACTGGCGTTTGACTGGCTAAGAATTGTCTCGACGATCTGTTTCAGCCCGCCATATACGGAACGCACAATAGGGGTGCGCCCGATCAGGTTTTCCCAGAATCGCACCAGTTGTCGCCCAAACAACCCTTTGGTCAGCGCCCCGATAACGGCGGTGAAAAGTAGGAAAATAATCACCCCGAAGCCGGGAATATCCTGCCCGATATAGGTGCTTGGATTATAAAATGCCGGCACCCATGGCACGACTTTGGCGTCAATGAAGGTTATGGCGGTCCAGATCAGATAGACGGTGATAACAACCGGGGCCACAATGATAAGCCCTGTGAAAAAATCAACACGCATCCGCTGAAAAAGCGAGGGTTTTGGCAATATCGTTTTCTTTGGTTTTTTAATCTTACGGGCCATAATTTTCCAATCGTTGAGCTTGATACTTAGGGGGCTTTATCCCAAAGGACAATATTAACCTTTCAGGGTTTTTGCGATTTTAGCTGCCAATTGTGCGTTATTTTTCACCAAAGCAATGTTGCTTTGCAGTGAGCGCCCCTCGGTCAGCTCAAAAATCTTTTGCAAAAGAAACGGCGTTACGTCTTTGGCGGCAATGTTTTGCGCCTTGGCCTCTTGCAGGGCCAGTTGAATGATGGGGGCGATGATTTCGGGTTTGATTTCATGTTCTGCGGGAACCGGATTGGCAATAAACATCCCCCCGGGCAAGCCAAGCGTTTGGCGCATTGTAAAAGCTGCGGCGATGTCTTTTGGATCGTCGCTGCGCAATGGGGATTTCAGGCCTGAGCTGCGCGACCAAAAGGCCGGAAAATCATCTTGCCCAAAGGTGATCACCGGCACGCCGCGGGTTTCCAGAACTTCCAATGTTTTGGGCAAATCCAGAATTGCCTTGGCCCCGGCGCCCACGACCATAACCGGCGTTTGCGCCAATTCTTCAAGGTCTGCGGAAATATCAAAGGTGTTTTCAGCCCCTATATGCACCCCGCCAATACCCCCTGTGGCAAAAACCGCTATCCCCGCCAAATGCGCACAAATCATCGTTGCTGCAACCGTAGTTGCGCCGGTTTTGCCCGTTGCCAGTGCAAAGGCCAGATCAGCCCGGGAAAGTTTCAACACGCCTGTTGCCTGCGCCAGTTTTTCCAAGCGCGCATCCGAAAGCCCGATGTGGATTGCGCCGTCCATCACAGCAATCGTGGCGGGTACGGCGCCGGATTTGCGGATTTCACCCTCGATCATCCGCGCGGTCTCAAGGTTTTGCGGGTAGGGCATGCCATGGGTGATGATCGTGGATTCAAGTGCCACAATCGGCGTGTCACTTGCCTGTGCGGCGGCGACTTCAGAGGCATAAACCATGGGCAGTTTCATACGGTTTCTTTCGTGATATGTGCGGCGGCGGCATTAACGGCCGTTTGCAGAATATATTCAGCAGGATGCTCACCTGCCAGCTCCGTGGCAATAAAAGCGGCCAGAAAAACATCCCCCGCCCCGGTCGTTGTGCGCGCATCCACCTTTGGCGGGATGATCTGTACCAGCTCTTGCCCACTAAGCACCGCGCTGTTTGGACCATCGGTCACAACCGTGCGGTGCGCCCCAAGCTGGCGCAGGGTTTGGGCCGCCTCAAGACTGTCGGTAAAATCCATCCCGCATAAAATTTCCGCCTCGCCTTTGTTCACAAATAACGTCCCGCCTTGAGATTTAAGGGCTGTTCGCATGCGCCCCGCCTTGCCCGGGCTAGCGGGGACAAATGACAAGGCTGCATGGCTGAAATCCCCGTGGCGTGATATGGAACTCAGCACTGAGACCGGCAGATTTCCGTCAATAATCACCGCGCCGCGCCAAGGGTTTTCAAGGCTGGCAAGACGCCCGTCGCGTAGGGGTGACAGGATGCTTTCCCCCGCCTTTTCCAGAGATGCGCAATCAGCAACAGCTGCAAAAACTGCCCCGGAGACTGTTTCAACCGCCAGATAATTATCCGTCGGATCATCCGTGCGGGTAATGTATTGGCAATCAACCCCCTCGGCGATCAGTTCTGCAATCAATGCATCCCCCTCGGCGTCTTTCCCTATGGTGCTCAGCAGCGCTGCCACCTGCCCAGAGCGCACCAATGCCAGCGCGATATTAAGTGCCACGCCGCCGGGGCGTCGGATAATGCAGCCTGGCACATCATAGCCGGGTTTCATGCGCACCGTGGTGCTGGCAATCGTGTCCCAAAGCGCCGAGCCGATGCACAGGACCGGGGCATTTTTATGCAACATTTCTGGTTTCTCCACCTAAGGTTTTTCGCAAGATCGTTCTTAAGGGTTCTGGGATGTCATGCAATGCCAAAGCGGTAAATTGATCATCTGGTTAGGGTGTCGCGCGGTGGGTTTACGCAAAATATTGACATTATGTCGATAAAATACCAATGTCGTTATGGATGCAATGCTACGCCAACGTAATGTTGCATGAAACGACCTATGGGAGGGTTTATCATGAATAAACTAACGAAAATTGCAGCCTCGACAGCTTTGTTGATCAGCGTTGCAACTATGGCTAATGCTGAAAATTGGGACATGCCGACGCCATATTCTGATGCGGTTTTTCACACAGCAAACATTATCGAGTTTGCCAGTGATATCGCAACTGCAACTGATGGCGGGCTGAATATCACGGTGCATTCTGCCGGATCGCTTTTCAAACATCCTGATATAAAAACCGCTATCCGCAGCCGTCAGGTGCCAATCGGTGAGTTTTTCCTGTCGCGTCTCTCAAATGAGGACGCCGCGTTTGGGCTGGATTCACAACCGTTTCTGGCGGCCAGTTACGATGATGCCGAACGTTTGTGGGCGGTGCAAAAACCTGTAATTACAGCGCTATTGGCCAAGCAAAACCTGATGCCGTTATTTGCTGTGCCATGGCCCGCGCAGGGGCTTTACACCAAGGGCGAGATTAAAACCGTGGCGGATTTGGCCGGGCTTAAATTTCGCGCGTATAATGCGGCGCTTGAAACATTCGCAACCCTTGCCGGGGCAGCGCCAACCCAAGTGGAATCGCCAGATATCCCGCAAGCATTTGCAACCGGGCGGGTAGAGGCGATGATCACATCCCCTTCAACCGGCGCCAGCAGCAAGGCCTGGGATTTTTTGACCCATTACACTCCTATTAATGCCTGGGTTCCCAAAAACATCGTCGTGGTGAACAAACAGATGTTTGACGCCCTTGATGGCGATGTTCAGGCAATCGTGCTGGCAGCAGCGGCTAGCGCCGAGGCGCGTGGTTGGGAAATGAGCAAGGCCGAGGCTGCGGCAGAAACCGGTGTTATGGCTGAAAACGGTATCATTGTGGTTGAACCAAGTGCTGAGCTTATGACAGGTTTGCGGGAAATCGGGGCGCAGATGCTGGAAGACTTGCAAGCCTCGGCCAGCGATGAAGCCAAGACGATTATTGCTGAATTCAGCAGTAACTGATCATAAAATACACCTGATGCGCCGGATGATTTTCGGCGCATCCCGACCGAGGGCAAACATGCAAAAACTGCTGGATCGTCTTTATGTTGCCAGTGGCGCCATTGCCGCAGGATTTATCATACTTATCTGTCTGATCGTCTCGGCGCAGGTTTTTTTGAACCTGATCACTAAAATATTTGGTGCGGCTTACAGCGTCACATTGCCCTCTTACGCAGATTTTGCGGGGTTTTCCCTGGCGGCCGCGTCCTTCATGGCGCTGGCCTATACGTTGACACGGGGCGGGCATATTCGCGTGACATTACTGTTGCAGACCTTCCCTCAAAAACCACGCCTTATGGCCGAGATATTCAGCCTGACCCTGGGCGCGCTAATGTCGGGGTTTGCCACCTATTATATGATCCGCCTCAATCTGGAATCCTATGGTTATGGCGATTTATCCACCGGCATTATCGCCATACCGCTCTGGTTGCCGCAGTTAAGTGTATCATGTGGGCTTTTTATATTAACCATAGCTTTTCTGGATTTGTTATGGGCGACGATTATGGCCCGTATGCCGGTTTTGAAAAATACAAATGAGGGCTAGATAATGTCTGATCCCCTTATAATGCTGGTGCTGCTGGCGGTCTTGCTTGGCCTGCTGGCGCTTGGGGTCTGGGTGGCGATTGCCTTGCTGAGCGTCGGGATGGTGGCGATGGTGTTTTTTGCCACGGCCCCTGTGGGGCAGGTGATGGCCACAACCATCTGGGGGCAAAGCCATTCTTGGGCGCTGGCGGCATTGCCGTTATTTATTCTGATGGGCGAGATTTTGCTGCGCTCACGTCTGTCTGAGGATATGTTCAAGGGAATTTCCCCGTGGCTTGGGCGCATACCGGGGCGCTTGTTGCATGTGAACGTCATCGGCTGCGCGATATTTGCGGCGGTTTCAGGGTCTTCTGCGGCCACGGCGGCGACCATTGGTAAAATGTCGGTGCCAGAGCTGACGCGCCGGGGGTACCCCGAACATCTGATCATCGGTACGCTTGCCGGTTCGGCGACGTTGGGTTTGCTGATCCCGCCCTCGATCATCCTGATTGTATACGGGGTCGCTACAGACCAATCGATCGCCCGTCTGTTCATTGCCGGTATTTTGCCAGGTTTCATGCTTGTGGCCCTGTTTGGCGGCTATGTGGCGCTTTGGGCGCTGCTTAACCCCGGCAAAATTCCGCAAGAATCCACACAGTTTTCCCTGCGTGAAAAAATCAGGGCGTCAAAGCGGCTGATCCCGGTTATGGCGTTGATTGCTGGAGTTATTGGTTCTATTTATAGCGGCATTGCATCCCCCACGGATGCCGCCGCACTTGGTGTGATGTTTTCGATCCTTCTGGCCTGGCTATCAGGATCATTCAGCCGCAAAATGCTGATAGAAAGCGTCATGGGCGCGACCGTCACCTCGGCCATGATCGCGTTTATCCTTGCCGGGGCTGCGTTTTTAACCGTCTCAATGGGCTTTACAGGCATACCGCGCAACCTTGCAGCATGGATTGGCGCCTTTGAATTATCGCCCTTGGCGTTGCTTGGCGCGTTGACCGTATTTTTCATCCTGTTGGGCTGTTTTCTGGACGGAATTTCAATCGTTGTACTGACAACCTCGATCATTTTACCAATGATTGAGGGGGCAGGCATTGATCCACTATGGTTCGGGATTTATCTGGTTATCGTGGTCGAAATGTCACAAATCACCCCGCCCGTAGGTTTTAATCTGTTCGTTATTCAAGGATTGACGGGCATTAATATCCTGTCTATCGCGCGCGCCGCCCTGCCATTCTTTTTGCTGCTGCTAGGCGCAGTGGGGCTGATCACCGCGTTCCCGAAAATCGTAACGGTGCTGCCAAATTTGATGTAGATAGGATATGTTTGCCCTTCAGGCTTGCCCTGATTGCCAATGATGCTTATCTCAGAGGGATTGGGTAAATTTCAGGGATAAAAAACATGGCCAACGACGCTGAGAATACATCTGACGAGCGGCAAAAATCAACCCAAATAGGCCCGTTACGCGGATTATTACCGTTCTTCAAACCCTACAAGTTCTTGATGATTGCAGCAGGCATTGCGCTGGTGTTTACCGCCGTTATTTCACTGGTTCTGCCCATGGCCGTGCGTCAGGTGATTGACGGTTTCACCATGGAGTCGCTCTCAAAAATGGACAGTTATTTTGCCATCACGATCTTTATCATGGGGGCATTGGCCATTGGAACCGGCATGCGATTCTATCTGGTTACGCGTCTGGGAGAGCGGGTGATTGCAGATGTTCGCATGGCGGTTTATCAAAAAGTTATCAGCCTCAGCCCGGCGTTTTACGAAAAAATCCTGACGGGCGAGGTTCTATCACGCCTGACCACGGACACAACATTGATCCTGTCGGTTATCAGCTCATCGGTTTCGGTCGCTTTGCGCAATATATTGATGATGTTTGGCGGTGTTATTTTCATGTCAATCACATCAATGAAAATGACTGGCGTTGTCTTGCTTATGGTACCATTTGTGATCATGCCAATCATGTTTCTGGGGCGAAAATTACGGGCGCTCAGTCGGGAAAGTCAGGATAAAATTGCCGAAAGTTCCGGCGAGGCATCCGAGACCTTGCTAGCGGCCCAAACCGTGCAGGCCTATACCCATGAAGAGGTTAGCCGCGGGAGCTTCAACACCTTGACCGAGGCCGCTTTTGATGCCGCGCGCCGCCGTATCATCACCCGGGCAATCATGACGATTTCCGTTATATTTCTGGTGTTTACCGGTGTTGTAGGGGTGTTATGGATGGGCGCGCGTGATGTGATTAACGGCACGATGACTCCGGGGCAGCTGGTGCAATTTTTGATCTATTCGGTGATGGTTGCGGGGGCCGTGGCGGCGCTCTCGGAAATCTGGGGAGAGCTGCAACGTGCCGCAGGAGCTACGGAACGTCTGATCGAATTGATCGAGGCTGAAGACATTATCAAAGACCCGAAATTCCCGGTGCCGGCCCCGGATCGCGCCAGAGGGGATATTGTTTTTGACAACATTATTTTCACCTATCCGGCGCGCCCGGAAATCAAGGCATTGTCAAATCTGAACCTGCACATAAAGCCCGGGGAAACGATTGCGCTGGTTGGCCCGTCCGGGGCTGGTAAATCAACAATTTTTCAGCTTTTAATGCGGTTTTTTGACCCTGATAGCGGCCAGATACGCATTGACGATATGGGTATTGAAACCATGATGCGCGATGATATGCGCCGCGCCTTTGCTCTGGTGCCCCAAGATCCGGTGATTTTTGCGACCACGGCGATGGAAAACATCCGTTTTGGGCGCCCTGATGCAACGGACGCCGAGGTTGTCGTGGCCGCCAAAGCTGCGGCGGCGCATGAATTTTTGGAACGCTTGCCGAAAAAATACCAATCCTACGTCGGAGAACGCGGGGTAATGTTGTCCGGCGGGCAGAAACAGCGCATTGCAATCGCCCGGGCAATTTTACGTGATGCGCCTGTGTTGTTGCTGGATGAGGCTACCTCGGCCCTTGATGCCGAAAGTGAGCGGGCCGTGCAAAAAGCCGTTGAAAAATTGTCCGAGGGGCGCACAACCCTGATCATCGCCCACCGTTTGGCAACCGTAAAAAAGGCCGATCGTATCATTGTTTTTGATGAAGGACGCATTGATGCCGAGGGCACGCATGACGAATTGGTCGCTGAAGGCGGCCTCTATGCTCGACTTGCGCGCTTGCAATTTACGGATGGCATATCTGACTGATTTCTGGTTTTTCTTGCCAAACGACTTTTTTTTGCCCATCCTTGCTTAAAAAAACGTCGCGCGACGGGGAAAGGTGTAAAAATGAACACAATCACGGATAATGCCGAAATCGAAAACGCCATGCCACTTACCGAGAGGCTAACCGGGCGGACAATTCATGAAGTTCTGTCGCATACTACGGCCCAGTTCGGGGACCGCTTAGCCCTGAGTTTTCAGCTAAAGTCCGGCCCAAAAGATAAAGCCGAAACCTTGAACTGGCAGGAATTTCGCGCAAAAACCACACAAGTCGCGAATATGTTTCGCAAAGATGGCATTGGCGAAAAAGATGTCATTGCCTATATTATGCCCAACTGCATAGAAGTGGTTTTAGCCTTTATGGGGGGGGCGACGGCGGGGATTGTCAATCCGATCAACCCAACGTTGGAACCCAAACAAATCGCAGCAATTTTGCGTGAGACCGGGGCAAAAGCCGTGGTCACGCTCGCCGCTTTTCCCAAAACCGACCTTGCCGAAATTACCGCACAGGCCGTGGCTATGGCCCCTGATGTTAAAACCATCTATGAGGTTGATTTAAAACGCTATCTTAGCCCTCCGCTGAGCTGGATTGTCCCTCTTATCCGTCCAAAAGTCCTGACAAAACATCACGCCAAAGTTGTGAATTTCAACATTGAATATGCAAAACACGCTGCCGACGCACTGGATTTTGCAGAAAACCACGACGACCGTATTGCCGCGTATTTTCACACCGGTGGCACCACTGGCATGCCCAAGGTTGCGCAACATAAATTTTCCGGAATTCTCTATCAGGGTTGGTGTGCCGCATCGCGGATTTTTACTGAAAAAGATGTGTTGATCTGCCCTCTGCCGATGTTTCATATTTTTGCAGCCTATCCAATTTTAATGTCCTGCGTCACATCTGGTGCGCATATGGTTATGCCGACCCCGCAAGGGTATCGCGGGGATGGGGTTTATGACAATTTTTGGAAATTAATCGAACGTTGGGGGGTGACTTTCATGGTTACGGTGCCCACAGCACTTTCAACCTTGATGCAACGCAAAGTGGATGCCGATGTCTCCAGCCTGAATTTTGCACTCGTCGGTTCTGCGCCTTTGCCTGTTGAATTATTCAAACGTTTTGAGGCAGCAACTGGCGTCACAGTTCTGGAAGGCTATGGCATGACCGAAACCACCTGTCTTGTCTCGATCAATCCCCCCGAAGGGGAGCGTAAAATCGGTTCTGTCGGCCTGCCGTTTCCCTATACGGACGTCAAAATCCTGCACTGCGATGCAGAGGGTAATATCACCAAGGAATGTGCAATTGACGAGGTTGGCGAGATTTGCATCGACAATCCCGGGGTGTTTGCCGGAAATACCTATATTGAGCCAAACAAAAATATCGGGTTATATGCGGATGGGAAATACCTGCGCACGGGCGATCTTGGGCGTATGGATTCTGATAACTATCTTTATATTACAGGGCGCTCCAAGGACTTGATCATCCGAGGCGGCCATAATATTGATCCCGCCGAAATCGAAGAGGCGCTGGCCTCACATCCGGCTGTGGCGCTGTCTGGCGCAATCGGGCAGCCCGATGCCCATTCCGGCGAAGTGCCTTGCGTATATCTGGAACTTGTTGACGGGGTTGAGGTGAGCATTGAAGAGCTTATGGCCCATCTGAAAGAAAATGTGGCTGAACGGGCCGCCATGCCCAAATACATTGAAATCGTTGATGAAATGGAGAAAACCGCCGTTGGTAAAATTCTGAAAAACGAGCTGCGCAAATCGGCGATTTTGCGGGTTTTCAACGAAACCCTGAAAGCGGCTAATCTGGATGCTAGCGTGACCGAGGTTTACGAGGATAAAAAACGTGGCCTGATTGCGCGCGTTGCAAAATCTGACGCGGCGATCACAGATAAGGCCATGATGGATGCGCTCGGTGGCTTTACGCCGCAGTGGGAATGGGCGGCTTGATAGCAACGCGATGGTGGCAAAATGACCAATGATGTAACTACGCATCAAGCGCAAGAAGACGCACGTAACAAAGAGATTTTGATCTATGTTGACGGGCAAATCGTGCCGCGTGACAGGGCGAAAGTCTCGGTATATGATTCCGGTTTTTTGCTGGGCGATGGTATCTGGGAAGGCCTGCGGTTGTACCATGGAAAATGGGCGTTTCTTGACGATCATCTGGACCGGATATTTGAGGCCGCCAAGGCGATTGACCTTGATATAGGGATGGACCGGGCAGGGGTGATTGCAGCGCTTGAGGCCACCCGGAATACCAATGATATGGTCACGGATGTGCATGCACGTTTGATGATTACCCGCGGTGTTAAGGTAAAGCCGTTCCAACACCCGTCGCTTAGCCAGTCAGGGCCAACGATGGTCATTATCATGGAGCACTCCAAACCCGCAATCACGCGCCCCATCCGTCTGGCAACCGTGCCCCATATTCGTGGTTTGCCAATGACACAAGATCCCAAACTGAACTCGCATTCCAAACTGAACTGCATTTTGGCCTGTATTGCAGCTGAAAAAGCTGGTGCCGATGAAGGTTTGATGCTGGATATCAACGGTTTTGTGAATACGACCAACGCCTGCAATTTTTTCATCGTGCGCAAAGGGGCGGTTTGGACCTCGACCGGGGATTACTGCATGAACGGGATCACACGTCAAAAGGTCATCGATCTGTGCCGCGCTGACGGCATAACGGTGTTTGAGCGCAACTATTCACTGGTTGATACCTACGGCGCTGACGAGGCGTTTTTGACCGGAACTTTTGGGGCCCAAACGCCGGTTGGCAACATTGACGGGCGCCAGATCGGGGATGGCACCCTCGGGATGATGACCAAACGCATTCGCAAGCTTTACACAGATCACCTTATGGCCAGCCTGACATGAGAATTGCGATGTGGTCCGGGCCACGCAATCTGTCGACGGCCATGATGTTCGCTTTTGGTGCCCGCAAGGATTGCCATGTCTGGGATGAACCGTTTTATGCGGCGTATCTGGCTGCAACGGGTTTAGAGCACCCAATGGGGGATGAAATCCTGCGCACAGGAGAGCAGGATGCAGATATGGTCATTGCGGCCTGTCTTGCGGCGCCGCCAAATGGCAAGGCGGTATTTTTCCAAAAGCACATGACCCAGCATATGATTGCGCCGTTTGCGCAAAGCTGGATTAACGATATGACCAATATATTCCTGATCCGTGATCCGGCCCGGGTGATTTCCAGCTATGTGGTTAAACGCGAAAACCCAACGTTGGATGACATCGGCTTTCGCCAACAACTTGAGATTTTTGACGCAGTTTGCCAAAAAACCGGCACGGCTCCGCCTGTGATTGACAGTCACGACATTCGGAATGACCCTGCGAAAACCTTGCAAAAACTCTGTGCGAAAATTGGTCTGAGGTATGATCCGCGCATGCTGAACTGGCCCAAAGGCGGCCATCCAGCCAGCGGGGTTTGGCATGCCCACTGGTACGGTGCAGTCAATCAATCAACAGGTTTCGCAGGCCCCGAAGCCGCATTACCGCAAATCCCCGCAGAATTGCACGATGTCTGGGAAGGTGCGCAAAGATATTATGACAGGATCAAAAAACACGCGCTTTAACTGGTGCTGCCAAACGGAGATACTTCGAACGTCGGATGCTCTCATCGTTTCTGCAAAACAACTGCCGCCCAGCAATTTTATCTAGAGGTAGTCAATCTTTCAAACAAAAGGCCTGTGGTGCTGCCGGGGAGATTTGAACTCCCGGCCTCTCCCTTACCAAGGGAGTGCTCTACCCCTGAGCTACGGCAGCATCTGGCGCGCTTTTTAGCCGAAAATCGAGCAAGTGCAAGTGCAATCTGGACCAAGGGCGCGATGTTGGTATAGAGAATGCACTATGAGAGATGAAATACCAGATGTGAAGCCTGACAAGACAGGCAAAAAAGCGGTTGCAGCGCAGCGTGCGGAACGGTTGCGCAAGGCTTTGCGTGAAAACATGCATCGCCGCAAAGCACAGGTTCGGGCGCGGCGCGATACAGATAAGGGTATGGATGATGGATAGAATTGTTGTTACAGGAGGCAAGGAATTAAACGGGCAGATCCCCATTTCGGGGGCTAAAAACGCCTGTTTGACCCTAATGCCGGCAGCCTTGTTAAGCCAAGAGCCGCTGACCCTGACCAATGTGCCTCGTCTGTCGGATATTCATACTATGACGGTATTGCTGGAATCGCTTGGCTGCGAGGTTGCCACATTGCAAGATGGTCGGGTTTTGGTGATCGGGACGGCAAAAATCACCAATCATACGGCTGATTATGATATTGTGCGCAAGATGCGTGCCTCCATCGGTGTGCTTGGGCCAATGTTGGCCCGTGACGGTCAGGCGGTGGTATCGCTGCCGGGCGGTTGCGCGATTGGTGCGCGCCCTGTGGATATCCATCTGTCAGGCTTAACGGCTCTTGGTGCCGAGCTGGAGCTGCGCGATGGTTACATCCACGCCAAAGCGCCAAAGGGTTTGCGGGGCACGACATTCACGCTACCTTTTGCCTCGGTGGGGGCTACGGAAAATTTGCTGGCGGCGGCGACATTGGCCAAAGGGACGACGGTTTTAAAAAATGCCGCACGTGAGCCGGAAATCATCGATCTGGCAAAATGCCTGCGGGCCATGGGGGCTGAAATTTCGGGTGAGGGCACATCGACCCTGACCATTGAGGGCGTTGATCGCCTTGGCGGGGCCACGCATCAGGTTGTCAGTGACCGCATTGAGCTTGGCACCTATATGCTGGCCCCCGTGATCACCGGGGGTAGGGTGGAACTTTTGGGTGGACGGCGTAATCTGGTGCAGGCATTCAGCGAAAAACTAGAAGCCGCCGGAGGTTTGATCGAGGAAACACCAAACAGTCTGATCGTGTCGCGCAGGGATGATATAATCCATCCCGTTGATGTGGAAACCCAAGTTTACCCTGGCTTTCCCACAGATTTACAGGCGCAGATGATGGCATTGCTGACGCTGGCTGAGGGGTGTTCAAAGCTGGAAGAAAAGATATTCGAGAACCGGTTTATGCATGCCCCTGAGCTGATCCGCATGGGGGCGGATATTGATGTCGTGGGCGGCATGGCCCGGGTGAACGGGGTGAAATCCCTGAAAGGTGCGCCGGTGATGGCAACGGATTTACGCGCCTCTATCAGCCTGATTTTAGCGGGCATGGCCGCATCGGGGGAAACCGTGGTTAGCCGCGTCTATCACCTTGATCGCGGTTATGAACATGTTGTGCGCAAACTATCGGATTGCGGCGCACAGATTGAACGTATTTCGGAGTAAAAAATGACAGATGCAATATTTGAAGATGGTGCTGAACAGGCACTGCGCCTAAAGGCTGAAACTACCGAAGACTTGACGGTTTTATCAACGTTTATCCAGGATGCCGTTGGGCAAAACACCGAAATATCCTGGCTGGCCAAAAAACATCGTTTTGCAGTTCTGTTGAACCGGTTTCGCTGGGAGGATCGGGAAAACGCAGAAAAACAAGGCCGCCCGTTTGAACGCGTACAATCAATGCTGGTGGTAGAATCTGTTTTAAAGGTCAGCGCACAGGGCCTTGATCCAGCTGATAAAGACATGGCGTTTGAGGTTCTGTCGATCGCTTTTCTAGCCGCTGAAGACGGGGCAGGGCAGCTTGTTATTACGCTCGCCGGGGATGGGGTGATTGCCTTGGATGTGGAATGTCTGGATGTGACCTTGCGCGATGTCTCGCGCCCCTATATTGCCCGCGCAACGCTTGCGCCCAACCATCCGGAGACATAATGCCGGTATTTCTTAATTCCCGCCAACAAGATTTTGCCACATGTTTTTCAGACCTTCTGGCCATGAAACGTGAAACGGATGCCGATGTGGATGCCGTTGTTGCGGATATCATTTCTGATGTTGAAAAACGCGGCGATGCGGCGGTGATTGCGCTGACAGAAAAGTTTGACCACTTCACATTAACAGCCGAAACGCTTGCTTTTTCACCGGCTGAAATTGATGCGGAAATCACCAAAGTTTCGACAACGGAGCGCGCGGCGTTGGAACTTGCGGCAAAACGCATCCATGCCTATCACGCACGTCAATTGCCACAAGATGCGCGCTGGATTGATGAAAGTGGTGTTGAACTTGGCTGGCGTTGGTCGGCCGTGGAAACTGCGGGGCTTTATGTGCCGGGGGGGCTGGCATCTTATCCGTCTTCGGTGTTGATGAACGCTATTCCGGCAACCGTTGCCGGGGTGGAAAATCTGGTGATCTGTGCGCCAACACCGCAAGGCAAAGTCAATCCGCTGGTGTTGCTGGCGGCGCGGCTTTCGGGCGTTGAAACCGTCTATCGCATTGGCGGCGCACAAGCGATAGCGGCGATGGCTTATGGCACAAAGACGATCAAACCGGTCGATAAAATCACCGGCCCGGGCAATGCATATGTCGCCGCCGCCAAACGACGGGTTTTTGGGCGTGTAGGTATTGATATGATCGCAGGCCCCTCAGAAATACTGGTGATTGCAGACAAGGATAATGATCCTGACTGGATTGCGCTTGATCTTTTATCACAGGCTGAACATGACGAAAGCGCACAGGCGATTTTGATCACGGATGATGCGGATTTTGGACGCGCAGTTGCCAGCGCCATAGAGAAACGGCTGGAAACGCTGGAACGGCGCGCAGTTGCCGGGGCTAGTTGGCGCAATTTCGGGGCGATTATTACGGTTCAAACTCTTGATCATGCTGCTGAATTATCAAATGAAATCGCGCCGGAGCATCTTGAACTTTGCGTGGCAGATGCTGAATATCTGGCCACAAAAATCCGCCATGCCGGGGCAATTTTTCTCGGAGCCTGGACGCCCGAGGCCATCGGCGATTATGTTGGCGGGCCAAATCACGTGCTCCCTACGGCGCGCTCTGCCCGGTTTTCCTCCGGCCTTTCTGTGCTGGATTTCATGAAACGCACGACCATCACCCGCATGACCCCTGATGCTATGCGCAATATTGGTTCGGCGGCGGAAACACTGGCCAAATCTGAAAGCCTAGAGGCCCATGGATTATCTGTGCGCGCGCGGATCGATCATATAAACATGGGGAAAGATGATGGTTGATACCAACCGCCTGATCGAGATCACGCTTGATGAAACCGGCCTACCCGCCCCCACACCCGAGGTTGAGCAGGAGCGCCGCGTTGCGATTTTTGATCTGCTGGAAGAAAACAGTTTTGCCCTAGTTGGGCGCGAAGACCAGCATATTCCTGTTGGGCCATATGCCTTGAATCTGTTAATCATTGAACGCCGACTGGTGTTTGATCTGTCGACACAATCGGGGGAAAAGGCCGGAGAATTTCATCTCTCGCTGACGCCGTTTCGCCAAGTTATCAAGGATTACTTCCAGATTTGCGAAAGCTATTTCGATGCGGTTAAACGCCTGCCGCCCAGCCAAATTGAGGCGATCGACATGGGGCGACGCGGTATTCATAACGAGGGTAGCACCATCGTGTTGGAACGTCTGACGGGTAAAGTTATCACCGATAAAGCCACAGCACGCCGACTGTTTACGTTGATTTGCGTCCTGCATTTTAAGGGTTAAGTGGTATATGGCAGACATTCCGTCATCCGTATTATTTGCCTGTGATCACAACGCCGTGCGCTCACCGATGGCTGAAGGGATCATGAAAAAATACTACGGCACCCGGATTTTTGTGCAATCAGCCGGCGTTAAACATGATCTGGAAGTTGACGGATTTTCGGTCGCAGTTTGTGCAGAAATCGACGTGGCATTGGACCACCACCGCGTGCGCTCTTTTGATGAAATGGAGGATTGGGGCGATGATATTGACGGGTATGATCTGGTCGTAGCTCTGTCGCCCGCAGCGCAACGACGGGCGTTGGAATACACCCGGTATCACGCATTGGAGGTCGAATATTGGCCGATTTTTGACCCCACGGGCCTTGGCGAAAGCCGCATTGATAAGCTGCGTGTATACCGCCAGGCGCGCGACCAGATTTCCCAACGCATCATTGCGCGTTTCGGGCCACCGGACCGGCATAAAAAAACCGCTTGACCCTGACGCCACGTCAGACCCCATACCAACAATCGCGGAGGTGTCGAGATGAGCAAATACACGGTTAACCAATTGGCAAAGCTTGCAAATGTGTCTGTGCGCACATTGCATCATTACCACCAAATCGGTCTGCTGATCCCGGCACATATCGGCGCGAACACCTATCGGTATTATGGCGATGCAGAACTGTTGCGTTTGCAACAAATCTTGTTTTATCGGGAATTTGATATGGGGTTAAAAGAGATTTCATCCCTACTGGACAGGCCAGATTTTGACACAAATCGCGCCCTTTTAGCCCATAAGGCTCGACTGGAATCCGAAATGTCACGGTATCGCGCTCTTATCACCACAATCGACCGCACGATTGCCGGTATTAATGGAGAAACGACGACGAAAAATGCTGACCTCTACAAAGGCCTAACGGCAGAGAAAAATGCAACATACGAGGCTGATCTTGTGGCCATGCATGGCGAAAGTATTAAGGCCCATATTGCCACAAGCAAGGCGCATAATGCCCGAAAATCCAAAACGGCACGTAGCAAAGACATGGAGGATTTGGCCGCCATTGAAAGCGGACTGGCGGCTTTGATGCAAGCAGGAGTGCGCGCGCAAGACGCACAAACCGCCCCGTTAATTGCGCAGCACCGCGCCTGGATTGCTGGCATGTGGGGGCGGGACTGCCCAGCTCAAGCCCATGTAAACCTTGCACAAATATATGAAACCCATCCGGATTTTCAGGCGCGCTATGAAAGCATAGCAACCGGTTATACAGAGTATTTATGCGCGGCAATTCGCACCCATTCCGGATAGTTTTTAACATAAATTACAATAAATAATGCCCCGCGCGGTGTTTTGGCTTGAAATCCGTCTGGATAAGCCGCATCTATGCCGCGCGGGGATGTTCCCGTGATATTTTGATCGGAGACCACATGGCCAAGGAAGAGCTTCTAGAATTCCCAGGTGTCGTGACCGAGCTTTTGCCAAATGCGACGTTTCGGGTAGAGCTTGAGAACGGCCATACAATTATCGCCCATACGGCTGGAAAAATGCGCAAAAACCGCATTCGGGTGCTGGCCGGTGACAAGGTTCAGGTCGAAATGACCCCCTATGATCTGTCCAAAGGGCGCATCAATTATCGTTATAAATAAATGCGGCTGATCCTGGGATCAGGCAGCCCGCGGCGCTTGGAATTGCTGGCGCAGATCGGTGTAGTGCCGGATGCTATTCGCCCCGCCGACATCGATGAAACGCCCCAAAAGGCTGAATTGCCACGCCCCTACGCTACCCGTATGGCGCGCGAAAAGCTGGCGGCGGTTCAGGCCAAGGCGGATGAGCTGGTGTTGGTGGCTGATACGGTTGTCGCCGTGGGGCGGCGGATACTGGGCAAACCAGATGATGTGGCTGCTGCGGCGCAGTTTTTATGGCTGCTATCGGGGCGCCGCCACCGTGTGATCACAGCTATTGCGTTAGGTTCGGGCGATAAAATCTGGGTCAAACAGGTGGAAACCGTGGTGAAATTCAAACGCCTGTCAGACAGCGAAATCTCGGGCTATTTGCGCGCGGATGAGTGGCAAGGCAAGGCAGGCGCTTATGCTATTCAAGGCATTGCGGCAGCATTTGTGCCTGCAATCAACGGCTCATATTCCAATATTGTCGGCCTGCCCTTGCATGAAACGGCCAACCTGCTGAATGGTGCCGGATATCTGGTCAGCTATGACGGGGTGGGGCAATGAAAGGCAGTATGGTTTTAATCGACGCGGGCAGGGCGGCTTTTATGCTTAACGGGCGCTTGCATGATCTGTTGGTTGATCCAAAACCTGATGATCCAACACCACGTCCCGAGGCGATTTACCGCGGCATTCTGGCGCGTCCTTTAAAAGGCATGCACGGTGCAATTTTGCAGCTACCTGACGGCCAGTCAGCGTTTTTGAAAGACGCTAAAGGCCTGGCGCCTGGCACGCCGCTGCTGGTGCAGGTTTCAACTTTTTCCGATGCCGGCAAGGCCACGCCCGTAGTGCGAAAACTGCTGTTCAAAAGCCGTTATGCCATTGTAACCCCTTCGAATCCCGGCATAAATATTGCCCGCAGCATTCGCGATGAAGATGAGCGTGATCGCCTGTTACTAATCGCCCATACGGCCATGCAAGACGGTGGCGAGGGGCTGATTTTGCGCTCAGTTTGCAATGGTGCCGATGGGGATGTTATCGCCAAAGATATTGCCCAAATGCTGCGTTCCTGTCGTGATGTGATGTCAGATAGTGTCGCCAATTCACCGGCTTTGTTGCTGGATGCTCCACTGGCAGCCGAACGAGGTTGGCGGGATTGGGCGCACCCTGATCAGCTTATTGATACCGATGGATGTTTTGCAGATCACGGTGTGTTAGAGGACATTGATATCGCACTGCAAGCTATTGTAAAAATTGGCAATACTGCTTGGATAAGCGTTGAACCCACGCAAGCCTTGATTGCCATCGATGTCAATACCGGCGGCGATTTTTCTCCGGCTGCGGGGTTGAAAACCAATCTGGCAGCCGCGCGGGAAATCTCAAGGCAGTTGTGTATTCGTGGTCTCGGTGGGCAAATCACGATCGATTTTGCCCCCATGGGGAAAAAGGATCGCATAAAGCTGGAAGTGGCCCTGAAAGCGGAATTCAGACGCGGTGCGGTTGATACTATTCTGGCAGGTTGGACCCCGCTTGGAAACATGGAGCTGCAACGTAAACGTGAGCGATTTTCGCTTAAGAAAGCGATGAAATGAGCTGCCCGATTTGCACCAAAGGCACGGCCCAGAAATACAAACCCTTTTGTTCAAAGCGCTGTGCAGATGTGGATTTGGGCAAATGGTTAAACGGTTCTTATGCGATTCCCGCCACGCAGGATGACACGCCCGACGAGGATGAAATCAAAGCGGGTGAAGCATCCTTTACGCGCCATTAATATTCAAACGGATTTGCTGCGAATTCCTCTGGACAGTCGTCTGCATCTGCCCTAAAACGCCTGCACCCAAGGCCATGCGCCTGACCCGATGCCCGGGTAGCTCAGGGGTAGAGCAGCGGATTGAAAATCCGCGTGTCGGTGGTTCAAATCCGCCCCCGGGCACCATT
>CAYSAZ010000026.1:21200-24884 GCA_964429065.1 uncultured Rhodobacterales bacterium | reverse complement strand
GGTTTTGTTTTCGGGGCTTTTTGCCCTCTGAAAATATGTCCGCCTTCTTCCGTAAGGCATGTCTAGCACGGGGAAAGCATGCCTAGCAATAGTAATTTCATGGGAAACAACCCCCAAAGTCAGCGAAAACACGTAGTTTTACCTAATTTTCGGCATAGGTTGTGGGCACGCAAAAATCTTCCACCACATGTGGTAGGAAGTTTTTTTGCATTTTTCGATATTTTAGGAAAATCTTGCGGGAAATCGGCGTTATCTTACGAAATTCCCAATAACAGCCCCGGCAAATACAGCACAATCGCAGGAAACGCGATCAGGCCGGCGATGGTCAAGGCGTCGGCGATGAAAAAGGGCGCAACCCCCTTAAAGACATCCTGCACCGTTATGTCGGGGCGCACGCCCGCAACCACAAAACAGTTCAACCCGATGGGCGGCGTGATCAAACACAACTCCGCCATTTTAACCACCAAAATCCCGAACCATATGGCGCAGGCCGTTCCCGACATGCCAAAGGCGCTATCCGCAGCTGTCACGAATTCACCGCCATTCAGCGCAATCACCGCCGGATAGACCACCGGCAAGGTCAGCAGCAGCATCCCGATTGCATCCATAAACATCCCCAGCACCGCATAGGCCAGCAGGATATATATAAGGGTCAGCATCGGACTTTGATCAAGCGTGGATATCCAGTCGGCAAATACGCCCGGCAGATCGGCAAAACCCAAGAACCGCACATAGATCAGCACGCCCCAGATAATGGTGAAGATCATCACCGTCAGCTTGGCGGTTTCAAGCAGAGCTTCGCGCAATTGCGCCCAGCGCATGCCGCGATAAAGCGCCATCAAGAAGACAACGAACGCCCCCAACGCCCCGCCCTCGGTCGGGGTGCCCCAGGCATCGCCGCCAAAGGGGTTATAGATGAAAAAGATGATGATCGCGACGACGAACAGGATCGGCAATGCGCCGGGCAAGGACTGAAACCGCTGTTTCCAGCTAAATCCTCCGACCGGCGGGCCAAAGTTTTTGAACGTCAGCGCCAGCCCGATCACCAGCGCGCCGTAAATCACGGCTGAGAACGCGCCGGGGATAAAACCGGCCAACAGCAGGCGGCCTACGTCTTGTTCAACGATAATCGCATAGATCACCAGAATGGCCGAGGGCGGGATAAGGGATGCCAATGTACCTGCGGCGGCGACCACGCCTGCGGCAAAGCGTTTGTCATACCCTTCGGCCAGCATTTCGGGGATAGCAATACGCGCGAACACCGCCGATGTAGCAACGCTGGCACCAGACACAGCGGCAAATCCGGCAGTCGCAAACACCGTTGAGACCGCCAAGCCCCCCGGCAGCCAGCCAACCCAGCGTTTTGCCGCCTCAAACAGCGCTTTGGTCAGGCCCGCGTAATAGGCAAGGTATCCGATCAGAATAAAGGTCGGGATCAACGACAGCGCCTGATTGGCGATTTTGGAATGGGGCACCTGCCCTGCGGTCTTTATCGCGACCGTCAGTGCCCAGTTGAATTCATCAGGGTCATAGCCCTTTTTGGACCAAAAAATCCACACCAGCCCCAGCATCCCCGCCAAAGCGGCCGCAAAGGCCACGCGCATGCCCAGCAAAACCATTGTTAGCATGATGCCTGATACGATCAGCCCAATATCGACACTATCCATCAACTTGCGCCCTCTTCTAAACTGGAAACCGTTGCGGCCTCGGCAGCGGCGGCGGTTGCTGCGTCCTCGATCAGCGGCACGGCAATCGGGCTGGACATGCCAGAGATCAACGCCCGCCCATAGCCCCAGACCTGCAACATCAAGCGCAGGCAAAGCACGGCAAAGGCCACCGGCACCAGCAGTTTTGCCGGCCAGAGCGGCAGGCCGATATCCAAACTGGAATCCCGGCTCCAGTTGGGGGCGGATATATCAAAGGCGCGCAAAAAATGCGAAAACGTCCCCCAGACCAACAGCAGCATGACAGCCAGCACCACCAATGTTGTCAGCAGTTCTGCCGCCCACAAGGCACGCCCCCGAAGCCGCCCCACCAGAATATCCATCCGGATATGCCCGCCAAGGCGTTGTGTATAGGAGATGCCGATAAAGGCGATCAGCGGCATGGCCTGTTCGATCCAATCAACGTATCCCGGCAAGGGCTGGTTAAACATATTGCGCCCTGCCACACTGACCACCGCCAGTATCATCAGGGAAAATACAGCAATCCCGCCGAGCAGGGCCAGCAGCGATTCCAGTCTGAACAGCATGCGCTCCAGACGGCTTAACCAGCTGTCGTCTGTTAATATAGAGGAATGTTCGGACATATCTGTTCCTATAAAACACCCCCGCCCCCATGTTTCAAAGAGCGGGGAAGATAGGTTTTAGGCAGATTTACTCAGCCAGAGTGCCGATCACCAGATCATAGAGCTCCTGGGCGGGCAAACCACGCCCACTCATATCCGCAATCCACGCAGCAGCGGCAGGTCCGGCAACGGCACCGCGAAACGCGCTCAGTTCGGCGTCACTATATGTAATGCGCTCGATCCCGCGTTCATCCAGTGCCGGGCCCCATGCGGACATGGTTTTGTCATTATAATAGCTGACATAGTATTCCAACGCCTCGTCAACCGATCCCAAAAGTGCTGCGCGTTCGCTATCAGTCAAAGCGGCCAATGCATCCGAGTTTACCACAACCGGGCAATTCACGGTGCCGGGGTTAAGGTTGGTTGTCCACCATGTCGCATTTTCAATAGTGCCATAGGACATATGTGCGTGCGGCGCAAAAGCCACGGTTTTAACAACACCGCTATCCATGGCTTGGCGCACTTCGGTGGCAGACATCGACGTGGGCACAGCTCCCACAGCAGCCATAGCACGGCCAACACCGCCGGTGGCGCGCACGGTCAAGCCTTTGAAATCCGCCAGCGTGCGCGGGGCATCGCCTTTGCCAACAATATTATATTGCGGCAGCGGCGAGGGCATCAACAAGGTTGCATTCCAACGCGCCAGATCCGCCTGCACCGCAGGATGGGCGTAAACCGCTTGCGAGACTTTAATCTCGTCTTCTAGCGAGCCAACCCCGAGGAACGGCAGTTCCAGCACCGTGATTGACGGATTTTTATCGGCATGATAGCCCGCACAAAATTGCGCCATCTCAAACGCGCCGATGGAAATCCCGTCAAGGTTTTCTTTGTTCTTGGACAGGCCGCCATAAGAAATGTTTAAGGTGAATGCGCCGTCTGTTTTCTCGCTAACCAGCTCGGCCAGACGTTCGACATGCTCGGTAAAAGCGCGCCGTTTGCCCCAAACCGAGACATTCCATTCGGTCGCCATTGCCTCGACCCCAAGTCCGAGCGTAAAGGTTGCAAGCATTGCCGATATCAAAATCGTGCGTTTCATGTGTTTCCTCCCAGAAATATTTATATGCGCAGCCTAGCAAGGTAATACCCCCTTGGAAAGGTTGGAATTTGCCCCGTCCGGCAAACCTACGCCGCAAATCCTGGCGTTTGCAAAACCCGCTATTTCGTTGACTAAGACCTGATTTAGGGGGGCAAAAGCCGGGTGGCGTGTTGTTTGAGGTTGCCTAGGACGTATCTTCGAGTTCAAGCACGAAATCAACCGTTTCGAAATAGAGTTCAAATCCCGTTGAGCGATAAAGCTTGAACGCGGCTATATTCGTAACCTCACACCCCACGATAGC
>CAYSAZ010000026.1:0-21100 GCA_964429065.1 uncultured Rhodobacterales bacterium | reverse complement strand
TTTCTGGATGCATCACGCTGCCAGCACCTGCCAATAAAATGCGTAACCGCAGGCAAATCATTTGGTTGATATGGCCGCAACATCATGTCGTACCCCATGAGAAAACCCTATGCCTTGGCGCTATGCTATTTTGGATGTTCATCTAAGCGCCCTATTGCATAAATGCCCAGGAGATTTTTTCTGATATTAGAGGCTTACGATTCCCTTTGCCTGAAACACTGCATTGATAAAACCAAAGAATCGGTGTTGCCAAGGCTGGATATCGCCACCGATTCTCTAAATTTCCGGCTATTTTTCTGTGAAAATTAATATATCCCCCCAAAATCCTAATATTTTATCTCGGCTAATTAGATATCTTTAAAATTTTATCAGATTATAGTAATATTCATATATTACATATACTTATACTATTTTCACCTTCGGGATTCACATGGTTTTTAGCCGAAAAAGGCACAATAAGACAGCCCTGCCCCATTTACGCCCCATTTCGCTGGTTAATAATCTTCATCTGGTTCAAAAGCCGCGTCGGGCACTTTATTCGCCGATAAGCCTAGAACCTGAATGTGCTTATATCCTAATTTCGGGATTAATAGCGCAGCCCTTTCAGGGCACAACTGATCAAACTGAATCCTTGGAAAGGGAAATACAATGAAACTGTTCGCAAACTTCGCAAAAAATGAATCCGGTGCTGTAACTGTAGACTGGGTTGTTCTAACCGCTGCCATCGTTGGTATCGCAATCGCCGTTCTGGCAATCATCTCCGGCGGCATCAACACTGCTGCAAACGGCATCGATGATGAGCTGGAAACAGCCGGTACTGCTTCAGGTATCTCTGAGTAATATAAACAGCCGGCACATGCTGGAACTGTTTAAAAAATACTCAAGCCGGGTTACACTTTATCCGGCTTGACATTCTCTAAATACACCCGTTTTTGTAATCTTATGGAGTAACTATGGAATTCGCTAAACATTTCAGAAACTTCCTCATCTCAAACTCCGGTGCTGTAACTGTTGACTGGGTCGTACTAACCGCTTCGATCGTCGTAATTAGCACGGCCGTTATCCTGATTATTACAAGCGGAATAAATCACGGCGCAAATACAATAGACGATACCGTGGTTAGATATGGCGAAGCAAAGTTGAACATCGAAGATGGTGTTCCCTCGCCTTAATCGGCTCACTTATGTATCCGCGCACCACATTTCATTTGAATATGACGGCTAAGTAGCCTATCCCACCTTGGAAACAATTCAATATTTGTCTGAAACCCCAGGCATTTTAGTGAACCAAGGACAAAAATATGCGCATTATTTTCAGTTTAATTCTTCTTCTGGGCTTAGGCCTTGCTGGCTCTGCGGCCTATATGGTTATGCAACGCTTTACCCAATATGAAGCTGAATTAACCGAACAACGTCGCTTAAATAAACCCGCGATAGAATTAACCGAAGTTGCTGTGGCGGCAAAGAACCTGCTTTTCAGCACCCAGATAACAGCCGATGATGTGCGTATGCAAAAATGGCCTGCCGATGCGGTTCCTGAAACGGCCTATACCACTATCGAAGCCCTGCTCGGGGATGCCGATGCGCGCCCGCGGGTTGTATTGCGCCGCATGGTCAAAGATGAGGTCGTGCTGGCAGACAAGGTTTCTGATTTTGGTCGTGATGCGGGCATTCTGTCTCGCCTGCCCTCCGGATCCCGTGCCTTTACGCTTAGTGTGGGCATGACCACAGGTGTTTCCAGCAATTTACGCCCAAATGACCGGGTTGATATTTACTGGACCGGCAACAATGGTCGCGCAACAATAACAAAACTGTTGTTGGAAAATATTCGCCTCGTGGCCGTTGACCAAATTACGGATGAGGACGCGATCGGCTCCCGTACAGCTAAAACTATCACCGTTGAAATTGATCCTCAACTTGTGGCGCTATTGACACAAGCCCAGCAATCTGGCCGTCTGTCCTTATCCTTTCGTGGACTTGGTGATGCAACAACAACCAATGTTGAGGAAGTTAACACCCAAGATGTTACAGGTGTTGTCGAGGTTTTCGTGGAACCGGAGGCAGTGGTTGAGGTTTGCTACAGGACTGAACGAAAAGGCATTGATTTCATCAAAATCCAAGTTGCTTGCACAGAGGGCGAATAAGCCTTTCAGTATAAAACTGAGACAAAATTACCACGCACACAGCTAATTTGCAAAAATCTAGTTGAATATCAGCGCAATATCGCGCAATCTACCGCGGCAGGCGCAATGAGTGCGCAATAACAACAAGCGCACAAATGCGCGACATAAATCGAAATAAGGTGATTTTGAGAGGCAGGATCACATGAGCATGAAAAATATACTATCTACGGGCCTATTAGGGCTCGGGTTATCGCTATCTATGGTATCACAGGCACCCGCACAGGGATTGTCAGTGGTGCGGGGGACTACGTCGAGTAATATATCGGTTGCAGTCAATCGCGCTATCGTAGTGCAAAGCGATACAATATTCTCCGAAGTATCCGTGGCAAACCCGGCAATTGCCGATATTGCCACGCTTTCCGAGAATACAATCTATGTTCTGGGTAAGGTTCCAGGGCGTACAACACTCACAATTTTTGGCGCTGACGGAAGTCTGGTGGCAAATGTTGATGTTCGGGTTGTTCCTGACATCGCAGAATTTAAGGAGCGTCTTGCAGAAATTCTCCCTGGAGAGCCTATTCAGGTTCGCACGGCGAGTGATGGCATTGTTTTAAGTGGTACAATATCGGGTGCACGTAAGGTTGCCCGCGCGATGGAGCTGGCAGAACGGTACGCTCCTGGCAAGGTTACCAACCTGATGATGGTTGGCGGCACGCAACAGGTGATGTTGCAGGTGCGTTTTGCAGAAATGCAACGTTCTATAGCTAAAAGCCTGCATTCCAGTGTTGGACTGGCTGGTGGAGACGTTTCCATTGGTACGGGCGTTTTTGCGCAGGGTAATAACATGACTAACTTTGCAGACGGTAATCCGGTTACATCTTCAAATCCACGTAACGGTGCCATTGGTTTCTCGTTTGGTGGCGGCGGTTTGGCTGTAGGTATATTACTGGAAGCTCTTGAATCCAAGGGTATGTCACGTACACTGGCTGAACCAAACATTGTGGCGATTTCCGGTCAAAAAGGTGAGTTCTTTGCAGGCGGTGAATATCCCGTGCTTGTTAGAACGCCTGGTGAAGACGGCGTTTCAGTCGACTTCAAACGTTTTGGGGTTTTGCTTGAATTTACGCCAACTGTGATTGACGGCAACCTGATCCGCTTAAAACTTGACACAAGCGTCAGCGCGATTGACCGAAATGTTGTAGCCCAGGGTGTGTTTGGCTTTAAAACCCGCAGCACCAGCACTTCTGTTGAGATGCGGGATGGGCAAAGCTTTGCAATTGCCGGTCTTTTGCAGGATGATTTTGATGATACGGTTGGCCAGGTTCCGTGGCTGGGCGATGTACCGATCCTTGGTGCTTTGTTCCGCAGCAGTGACTTTCAGCGCAAGCAAAGTGAGCTGGTGATTATCATCACACCGCATTTGGTGGCCCCTACAACATCGGATGCATTGTCTATGGCCACAAACCATATGCGCATTCCGACCGAGGAAGAGCTGTTCTTGCTTGGAACAACTGAAGGGTCGTCATCGCTCGGGGGGTCTTCGGACATCCAGGGCTCCTATGGCTACGTGATGGAGTAAGGCACATGAAAAACATACTTAAACTTACCGCCGCCGCTTCTGTCCTATTTACCGCAGGGTGTCTTTATCCTGCGGGGACTATGCGCAACGAAGGCAGCTTTGCCGAGGCCGCAGCCGCGAACCAGTTTGCACAAACCGCATATCTGGATCCTGCTACAGCCCTGAAAACGCTGGATCAACGTTTCCGCAAAGCTGTGCCAACCATGATCAACTTTGACTTTAATGCCGCCACTTTGGATGCAGAGTCTCAGGCGATCCTGCGTCGGCAGGCTGAATGGATCAAACGTTATCCGATGGTGCGCTTCAAGGTCTTTGGGCATACGGATAAAGTTGGTTCCAACGGCTATAACCACAGCCTGGGAATGCGTCGCGCACGTGCCGCCGTTCGGTATCTGGTTGCACAGGGTGTTCCCCGCCGCAGCTTGATTGCCGCCGTATCACGCGGTGAACGCGAGCCTTTGGTGAACACAGAGGATCGTGAACGCCTGAACCGCCGCACTGTTACAGTTGTTGCGGGTTATGCAAAAGGCTACAGAGGGCATGACTTTGACGGTAAAGTCGCCAATGAAATATATGGTAAATATACCGGCGCAGGCGCTGTCGAAGAGTAATCGAGCATATAGTTCAATCTAAAAGGCCCCTGCCCGGGGCCTTTTTCCATTATTCGTTACTATCTTATAAAATACCGATCATTTTTTGACTTTTTATTTGTTTAACCTTTTGATTTGCTATTAATAAATATAGTGTAACTGCGTGTACATCCGGTGAATATGTAAAAACCACCTGATTTGCAGGCGACAACAAGTATTATGCGCACTAAATACCGCAGACCCTGAGGAAAATATGGCACTAATAAAATTAAAAGAACGGGTAATTGAAGCTTTTGCAGCAACGCGCGATATAAGCCAATTCCCGCAGTTAAGCACAGAGCTTACTAATCAATTCTCGAAAAACTGGGCTGTTGGTTCGTTTCGCGAAGCAATGGAATCCTTGAAACGTGGTTCTTTGGATTCAATTGAATTCATCGTCATTTGCGTTGATCGCAGCGATGAAAGCAATCTTGAGCCGGTGCTCGATTTCATTGATGGCGTCAAGGCGCGCGGGGCAAAAACTATTCTTGTGGCTAATGATGTCAGCCCGACGTGTTTGCATAAATTGCTGCAAAAGGGTGCGGATAACTTTGTCCCCTACCCTTTCCCCGATGAGGCTTTTAGCAATGCTTTGCTGCGCCTGCGTGAACAAGCCTCTGAGCCTGAAACTGCCGCGCCTGCTGCAAAGCGTCGCCGCAAAGGCATTATTCTGCCGGTGTTTGGAATTGCCGGTGGCGTGGGTGCCACAACATTTGCTGTAAATCTGGCCTGGGAGCTGGCAACCCATGATAAAAAGTCCAAGACCCGGGTTGCTATACTGGATTTCAACTTCCAATCTGGTTCTGTTGCAACATACCTTGATATAGGTCGACGCGACGCAGTTGCTGAAATGCTGACGGATATTGATAATCTTGATGCCGAGATTTTTGCACAAAGCCTGACATCGTATAAATCGCGCATGGCTGTTTTGACAGCGCCGCCAGAAACATTGCCCCTTGATATAATCGACAGCGACGCTGTGCATCAGATTTTGACCTTGGCGCAGGCGTCTTATGATTACGTTATCGTCGATTTGCCGCCAATGCTGGTAAACTGGTCGTCTGACGTGTTGCAAATGGCCGAAACATATTTCGCGCTTATCAATCTCGATATGCGCTCAGCCCAAAACCTGATGCGCTTTATTCGCACAGTTAAAGCCGAAGAATTGCCCGAGGAAAAGATCCAGTACATCCTGAATTTCGCCCCTTCATTCACCAATGTCAGCGGTAAAGCACGGGCAAAACGGTTTTCTGAAAGCCTTGGTATTGATATCAATATTCTTTTACCCGATGGCGGCAAAAGCGTATTAACGGCCTGTGATCAAGGGCAGCCTTTGGCAGAAACCGCACCAAAAAATCCGTTGCGTAAAGAAATCGGCAAGATTTCAACCTCAATAACCACAACTATTGAAGAGATGAAGGCCGCAATCGTTTAGGAAGGATTGTCATGTTCCGCAAATACGAAAAGAGCGAGAAGCCAAAGGCACCATCATTGATGGCGACCCCCGCGGCTACACCGCACACCCCTGAAAAACAGGGGAAAAAGGCTGTTGTTGAAGCTGCTATTAAAGCCCCTAAAAAGGCGGAAAAGGTAGCTTCGGCAAAAGTGAACGCGGTTGAGGATGGCAAAGAAACCAAACGTGTCGCCCGCCTGCTTGATATCCGCATGGCCTTACACAAACGCCTGTTGGAAACCTTGAATCTTGCGGCACTTGATAAAGCCTCTAATGACGATTTGCGCCGTGAAATCACCTCTATCTCGCGCGAAGGGCTACGCGAGATGGGGATTGTGCTGAATTCAGCCGATCAAGAACAGCTAAACCAGGATTTGATGGATGAGGTAACTGGTCTTGGCCCGCTGGAACCTTTGTTGAAAGACGAGACCATCAACGATATTTTGGTAAACGGCAGCCAGCAGATATTCATCGAGCGCGCCGGTAAACTGGAACTTACAAACGTCAAATTCAAGGACGAACGCCATCTTTTACGTGTTATCGACAAAATCGTATCCGCGGTTGGACGTCGGGTTGATGAAAGCTCGCCTTACGTGGATGCACGCCTTGCAGATGGCTCACGTTTCAACGCCATGGTCCCGCCCTGCGCAGTTGACGGATCACTCGTTTCCATTCGTAAATTCACCAAAGAAAAACTGTCCGTTGACCAATTGATTGATTTTGGTGCCTTTAATGAGGCGATGGCCACCTATCTACAAGCGGCCGTTTCGACGCGGCTTAATATTATCGTATCTGGCGGTACCGGCTCTGGTAAAACCACGACCCTAAACGCGCTTTCCGGCTTTATTGACGACGATGAACGCATCGTAACGATCGAAGACACTGCCGAGTTGCAACTGCAACAGGTCCACGTGGGCCGCATGGAAAGCCGCCCGGCCAACGTTGAGGGTAAGGGCGAGGTCAGCCAACGCGATTTGCTGCGAAATGCCCTACGGATGCGCCCTGACCGCATTATTGTTGGGGAAACGCGTGGCGATGAGGTGATCGACATGTTGCAGGCCATGAACACCGGCCACGACGGATCTATGACGACAATCCACGCCAACTCAGCGCGCGATGCAGTTGCACGTCTTGAGAATATGATCGCCATGACCGGGGTTGAGCTGCCGCTAAAAGCCAGCCGCGCCCAGATCGCATCAGCCGTGAACCTGATCGTACAGATCAGCCGCCTTCAGGATGGCTCACGCCGGATGCTTTCAATCACCGAAGTTACAGGCATGGAGGGTGATATTATTTCCATGCAGGAGATTTTCAAATTCCAGCGCACGGGCCTGGGTGAAGGCGGTAAAATCGAAGGGAATTTCGTGTCTTGCGGGCTTCGCTCAGCCTTTACAGAACGCTTTGAGCAATGGGGATTTGCCCTGCCAAGCGACATTTATGCGGATACGATGTAAGATGAGGAAAATATCATGAGTATTCAACCACTTATCTATGCGCTGATCTTTGTTGGTGTGTTCTTTATGGTCGAAGGGATTTATCTGGCGTTTTTCGGTAAATCCGTGCGTCAGGATGCCAAGGTAAACCGGCGTCTGCAACTGCTGCAAAACGGTGAAAATCCCGAAGACGTTATGGATACGCTGCGCAAAGAACGTGAGCAACATCTTGGCGCATCCGGTATACCGCTGCTCGCCCCCCTATCGGCTAAGGCAGCACAGGCAAACATCGAATTTTCGCCTGTGGCCTTGATCCTTGTCATGATAGTTGTTGCCATTGCCGCCTTTTTGGGTCTCACGTTTTTCACGGGCGCCGGCATGCAGCTTCGTATCGGTATTTCGGTGATCATGGGATATGGCGCGGTCTACACATGGCTGCGCAACAAGGCAAAGAAACGCATATCGTTATTTGAGGAACAACTGCCCGATGCGGTTGAACTTATCGTGCGCTCTTTACGGGTTGGACATCCGTTTTCCAGTGCCGTAGCTTCGGTTGCAACTGAAATGCCCGACCCTCTGGGTACCGAATTTGGCATGCTCGCCGATGAAAGCACCTATGGTATGGAGATCACGGAATCGCTGGATAACATGGCCGAACGCATTGACGTGCAAGATCTTCGTTTTCTGGCCGTTGCCGTTAAAATTCAAAGTCAATCGGGTGGTAATCTCGCTGAAATTCTGGAGGGGCTGGCCAAGGTTATCCGCTCACGTTTCAAACTTTTCCGCCGCGTTCGCGCAATCACTGCCGAGGCCAAATGGTCAGGTTGGTTCCTGTCGGTCTTCCCGCTTGGGGCTTTGATTATGATCAACGTCATGCAGCCAGGATACTATGACGACGTGATGACAACACCTGTATTTGTACCCGCAGCCATTGTCGTTGGTATTTTTCTTACCGTGAATGTTATTTTCATGCGGATCATGGTCGACATCAAGGTTTAGGCCCTAATTCAAGGACATAATAATGAGCACTATTCTTCAAATTTGGAATTTCATCAGCGCCGCCCTTGGCCCCATGGCACCCTTTGCGGTCCTTGGGGTGATGGGTGTTTACCTGATATTACTGGCGCTACCGATTGTCTTGAAAAAGGAAGAAGACCCTTTTGCCAAGCTACAGGGCGCCCCCGGCGCACGCCCGATTAGCGGCAATGATAAAAGCGATTCTACGGCTGTGAAATTGCGCTTTGATGGTGGTGCCGGCGCTCGTTTAGGAAGGTTTGCCAAACATTTGGAACCCCAGGACGAAGACGCGTTTTCCGCCTCACGCCTCAAACTTATCCAGGCTGGATACCGTTCAAAAACAGCCGTGCGCACCATGAACTTTGCCAAAATGGTATTGGGCATAAGTTTTTTGCTTATTGGCGTGCTCTTTGTCCTGATACAGCCAAATGAACTTAAACTTACCACTGTTATTATGATTATTATCATCCCCGGTGCCATCGGATATTTTTTGCCATCCTATTGGGTAGAGCGTCGTTTGCAACAAAGACAAGAAGACACAACCAACGGGTTTCCCGACGCGCTGGATCTGATGCTGGTGTGTGTTGAGGCCGGGCAATCGCTCGATCAGGCGATTTTGCGCGTTGCTGGTGAAATCAAGAAAGCTTACCCGACACTGTCTGAAGAATATGAAATCGTCGCCAATGAAATGCGCGCCGGTAAAGACCGTGTTACGGTTTTGCGCGATATGTCTGAACGTTGCGGCGTGGCCGATATCAGCGCTTTTGTGACCGTGTTGGTGCAATCGGCCAAATATGGTACATCTATTGCCGATGCCTTGCGGGTATATGCCTCGGAGATGCGCGATAAACGGGTTATGCGCGCCGAAGAAAAGGCCAATGTTTTGCCCACAAAACTGACCATTGGTACGATGATGTTCACAGTGCCGCCGCTGTTGATCATTCTGGTCGGTCCCTCGATTTACAACATTTACGAAAACCTGCTGCAATGAGGCAAAAAAGCCTATGGTGGGGGGCTGTTTTACTGCCCGCCACCCTCGCGATCGCGGGTTGCAATTCTGAAAATTTCGAACTCAGTCAAAATGACCGCCGCGGGCCACCACCGCCTTTGGGCACCAAAAGCACAACTGTCGCCATTGACGGCATGATCGTTGGAGATCGTTTAATGGCCGCCAATGAGTTTGAGCTGGCGCTATCCGCCTATCAACGTGCCGCCGCCGTACAAGGTGTTATCCCTGAAGTGCTTAGCGCGATGGGGGCCGCGAATTTGCGCCTTGGACGATTGCAACAGGCCAAAGTTCTGATTAAAAAAGCGCTTGAAAAAGATGACAAATCCGTTTCTGCGTGGAATAATTTTGGCGTCGTATTGATAAACCTCAATGAACCGCACCAGGCGCGCGAGGCTTTTAAGGTAGCTTTTGGCATCGATAACGGAAATTCTGAACTTATTCGCCAAAACCTGATACTGGCCAATAAAAACATCAAAGCACAAACACTTGAAACGTTAAACCTTGCAGATTTCATGTTGGTAAGACATGGTAATGGCAGTTACTTTCTGTTAGGTAATTAAAAAAAACAAGGGGCGAGCATATGGGCCTTATGAATACACGGGCAATTTTAACCGGGCTGACATTGGCTATTTTTCTGACAGGCTGTTCTGAAATGACAGATGAGGAAAAAAACGCTGAACTCGGGCCGCTAAACGCGATCGATGCGACGGGTCTTAGCGATATAATGCTAAACCTCGCTGATCCCAATGAGGCGGTAATTTTCTTCAGGGAATCTCTGGCCAAAGAGCCAGAGCGCGTTGATTTGAAACGCAACTATGCCTTGGCGCTGGTGCGCGCCAAAAAATATGCCGAGGCCGCGCTGATCTTTGAACAGCTCATTGAAACCGGTGAAGCGACGCCAATGGATCGCCTGTTTTATGCGGACTCTCTAGTGCGCAATGGTGCTTGGAGCGACGCCAAAATCCAGCTCGACCTTATCCCGCCAACGGTTGAAAATTTCAAACGGTATTTCCTGGAAGCGCTGGTCGCTGACCACGATAAACAATGGGAAAAAGCCGATAATTATTACGATGTCGCCCGCGGGCTGACAACACGTCCGGCGCAGGTTTTGAACAATTGGGGCATCTCCAAGATGAACCGCGGGCGCCGGTCCGATGCTGAAAAACTGTTTAAACAGGCAATCGCCGCTGATCCCAGCCTGTTTGCCGCCAAAAATAACCTTGTTATGTCGCGCGGCAAGCACAAAATATATGAACTGCCGGTTATGCCGATGACTGATATTGAACGGGCCGTTTTATTATATAATGTTGCCCGTCAGGCCATAAAAAACAAGGATGTCGATATCGCCAAGGGTTTGCTGGAAACCGCCATTGACAGACACCCCCAACATTTTGAGGCCGCCGTTTCTCTGCTGGGATCGCTCTGATGGAATCCTATGCAAATTACATGTTACTGGCTGTTGCCACGCCGTTTTGCCTTTGGGCAACATGGACGGATCTTAAATATATGCTGATACCGAATGTTCTGGTACTGATCATGGCTGCGGCTTTTATGATAATCGCCCCAATATTTCTGCCTTTTGATGTATATTTATGGCGCATTTTAGCCGGTGTAATCGTTTTAACTGTCGGATTTATCCTGTTCTCAATCGGTGGATTAGGCGGGGGGGATGCAAAATTTGCCGCCACGATGATTATGTTTGTTGATCAAACCCAGTTCATTCCTTTCCTTCTTACCTTTGCGCTTTTCACTTTATTGGCGGTAATCCTGCATAAATTGATCAAGTTTCTGCCTTTTGCCTATCCGATCACCAAAAACTGGGAATCCTGGACAAACCGCAAGAAATTTCCACTTGGCTTTGGCATGGGCGGCGCGTTAATCACTTTTCTGGCACAACAGGCGTTTGCGTGATATAAAACGTAAATCACACCGAATATTAAGCTATTGGGTGGAAAATACATAAAAGGCACGAAAATAATGGACGGACAAGAGCACGATACCATCAAACCCCCGGTTCCCCTTGAACTTGCGGATATCGGGCTTGAGGTCACGTTAGTGCGCGACATCATGCTAAAGACGATGTTTCGCCGCAATCTCAGCGATATTCTGGATATTGCCGAGGCTTTGTGCGTATCTGTGCCCATTGCCCAGGAACTTGTGGACAGCGCGCGCGACAATAACCTGATCGAAACGCTGGGGGCACGCGGCGCCTCAACAACTGCGGCCTTGCGGTATCAGCTGACCGGATTTGGTAAGGAGCACGCCCAGGATGCCCTGACTCAGTCGGAATATTACGGCGCCCTGCCCGTGCCTTTGGCCGATTTCTGGAAACAGACGGCCCGCCAGGGTATTTCTGATGTGAACATCACCCGCGATAAACTTGAGGCGTCTCTGTCGCATCTGGTGCTGCCCGATGGTATGCTCGATAATCTTGGACCGGCCGTGAATTCGGGTAAATCCGTTCTGCTTTATGGCCCGCCCGGCAATGGTAAATCCTCGATTTCCAACGGGATCAGGGATGCATTGGGCGACAATATTTTCCTACCACGGTTTTTGGAGTATTCCGGTCAGGTGATCTCACTTTATGACCCGATCGTACACACATTGGCCAAACCCGAGGAATTTGATCCCAAATCCTTGCGGCGCCTTGGCCCGACCTTTGATCAACGCTATGTGCTGTGCCGTCGCCCATCCGTTATGACCGGTGGTGAGCTGACGCTCTCGATGCTTGATCTTAATTACAACCCTGTCTCGCGGACCTATCAGGCGCCGCTGCAATTGAAGGCAACGGGTGGTGTGTTTATCGTGGATGACCTTGGTCGCCAACAAGAACCACCCCAGGCCCTGATCAACCGCTGGATTGTTCCTATGGAGCAGCATTTCGATATCCTGACCCTGCAATCGGGTCAGAAATTCATGGTGCCGTTTGACACATTGGTAATTTTCTCGACCAACTTTGCCCCCTCTGAAATGTTCGATGGCGCGGCGTTACGGCGGATTTATTATAAAATCAAAGTCGATAACCCAATTCGCGATGATTTCATCAAAGTGTTCGTCAAAACTTGCCGTCATTACAAAATTCGCCCGGATGAGAACGTTCTGAAGCACCTGTTGAAAAACAAATATCCGGCTGTGGATAATGCCTATGCATCCTATCACGCACCATTTTTGATCGATCAAAGTCTATCGATTTGCGACTATGAAGGCCTGGAGCGGCAAATGACCATAGAACTGGTTGATCGCGCCTGGGAGAACCTGTTTGTCGAGGATTAATCCTGCGCGTCTTTCTCAATCGCGTATTTTGTTAACACGCCCATCTGGCTGATAATAAAGACAAACATCGCCACCGGCAGCCCGAAGGTTTTGAAATTGACCCACATATCTGTGTCAAAATTTCGCCAAATCAACTCGTTTGCAATGGCAAGCACAAAGAAAAATAGCGCGAAGCGTTTGGTGAATATGGCCCAGCCTTCGGGGCGCAAAGGCATCGAATCCTCCATCACATATTGCAGATAGTTTTTACCCCGCAACAGCCCCAGCCCCAGAATTACCGCGAAAAGTGCGTAGATAATCGTAGGTTTCATCTTAACGAATGTGTCGTCTTTCAGCCACAGGGTCAGCCCCCCCATCACCACCACGACCACCGCTGTGATTACAGCCATGCGTGGCAGACTGCGGGTCAGAACCCAGCTAGCGGCGAGCGCCAGCAGAATGGTCGGGATAAACACCGCCGTAGCAAATAACAGCTGCGCAAGCTGGCGGGCCTCGTCGGTTGCATCTTCGGGGACATCTGCCCAGCGATAGGCCAGAAAAAAGACCATAATCGGCCCCAGTTCCAGCGCCATTTTCAACAAAGGATGTAGTTTTTTATTTTCCATAATACCTCATAGCCTCTCTATCCACCGAATTCTACTACTATGGCTCCGGCGGCAATAATTGCCATCAGAGCCGCACGCACCGGACCAACGCTTTCTTTTAAAAACAACCAGCCAATCAGCGCCGCAAACACAGTCGAGGTTTCACGCAACACCGCCGCTTCTGCGACCTTATCCAAGCGCGTAGCCAGCATCACCGCGCCAAAGCTGAGAAACGCAAGCAAGGCCCCGATAAAGCCTTTTTTCAACAGTGGCTTGGGATCTGGACGGTTTGGCATTTTTAACCAGCGCCGATAGGCAATAATCGGAAACGTCCAGCCATCAATAACGAAGAACCAGAACAAAAACGTAAACGGGTCGGGCGGGGCGCGCATGCCGTAAGCATCATAAACTGTGTAAATCGCTACAAAAATACCGGTTAAAAACGCAATGCCAAGTGCAGCCCAAAGCACATGCCGCTCAACTGTCGTTTTATGCAAATTCCAAGCCGCCAGCGCAAAAATCCCCCCAGAAAGCAACGCGACCCCGCCCCACTGCATAGGCGCGAAAACCTCACCAAAAACCACCCCCGCGGCGATAACCGTAATCAGCGGCCCGGTGCCGCGCACCACGGGGTAAACGACCGTATAAGCCGCACGACTATAGGCCATCGCCATGAAATATTTGTATCCCACATGGATCATCCACGCCCCTAAAAGCAACAGCCAGACATGGGGTTCGGGCAGCGGAAATACAAATAGTGCAATCGGCAGAGCGATCAGGAAATAGAATATATCTATCGCACCGCGCATAAGCCAAGGGTCATATCGCCCTTTTTGCAAAGCCCCAAAAATAGCATGCGCGACGGCAGAAATCAGGGCCAAAACCATGGCCAGCCACTTGCCGTATTCGCTCCCCTCAATCGAGAGGATGAAATCGCTCATAGATTAGCGCCGGTTAAGGCGCGGGCAAATTCTTCGGGGTCAAACGCCTGCAAGTCCTCAAGGCTTTCGCCCACCCCGATTGCGTGGATCGGCAGGCCGGTTTTATCAGCCAGCGCCACCAGCACGCCGCCTTTGGCCGTGCCGTCAAGCTTGGTCATCACCAAGCCGCTGACATCGGCAATCTCGCTGAAAATCTTGACCTGTGATAGCGCATTCTGGCCGGTGGTCGCATCGAGAACCAGCAGAGTATTATGGGGTGCATCCGGGTCTTTCTTGCGAATTACCCGCACGATTTTGGCCAGCTCCTCCATCAAATCACTGCGATTTTGCAGGCGCCCGGCGGTATCGATCATTAACAGATCAGTACCCTCAGCCTCGCATTTTTCCATCGCCTCATAGGCCAAACTGGCAGGATCAGATCCCTCAGGGGCGGTTAGAACCGGCACGCCGGCACGTTGCCCCCAGACCTGCAATTGTTCCACGGCTGCTGCGCGAAACGTGTCGCCTGCGGCAATCACCACGGATTTTCCCGCAGCTTTGAACTGGCTTGCCAATTTGCCAATCGTCGTTGTCTTGCCCGAGCCGTTCACCCCAACCACCAAAACCACCTGCGGTTTTTTGGCGTAAAGTGGCATCGGGCGCGCGACTGGTTCCAGAATTTCGCAGATTTCCGATGCCAGCAAATCCTTGATCTCAGCCACACTCAGCCGTTTGCCAAACCGCCCCTCGACCATGCTGGCTGCAACCTTCAGCGCGGTTTCAACCCCCATGTCTGTGGTGATCAACAGCTCCTCAAGGCTTTCAAGCATCGCGTCATCAAGCACACGTTTGGGTTCGCTATCCTTGCGCCCGAGCATCCGCCCCATCAGTCCGGGTTTTGCCGCAATATCCGGCGCCGCAGGTTCACCAACTGCGCCGTCATCGACAATCGCCTGTATCCCTTCATCAATCCTGCTCGAGGAGCGACTTAGGCGTTGTTTCATCTTTGCAAAAAAGGACATGTATGCTCCGCAGTTCTATTTCCATTCACCTAATACGCGCGCATGCCGGATGAAAGCCCTATCCGCTCAAATTTCTTCGGGAAAATATTTAATTACGGATAGAATCGGGTTTGGCGCCGCCTGCCCCAGTCCGCAGATCGATGCATCAAGCATGGCTGTTGATAGTTCTTTCAGCAGGTTTTTATCCCAGATATCCGCCTCCATCAACACCACCGCTTTGTCACAACCAACACGGCAGGGCGTACATTGCCCGCAGCTTTCAGAAGCGAAAAACCGTAGCATATTCAAGGCTGTATCGCGCATATTATCTTGATCAGACAGCACGACAACTGCGGCTGATCCGATGAATGTATCGTATTTTTGCAAAGTATCAAAATCGAGCGGTACCGCATTAATATGCGCGGGCAATATCCCGGAGGATGGCCCGCCCGGCTGATAAGCCTTGAAAACATGACCCGCTTTCATGCCGCCCGCTGCCGCAATAATATCCAGGATAGTTGCGCCAGCCGGTAGCAGTTTCACCCCCGGTTCACGCACCCGCCCTGATACGGAATAAGACCGCAAGCCTTTGCGCCCATTGAGCGTAACACTGTTCAAAACCTCTGGCCCATCACGCATGACCCGCGCCACCCAATGCAGGGTTTCAACGTTATGCACCAATGTCGGGCGACCGAAAATACCGTTTTGTGCGACGAAGGGCGGGCGATGGCGCGGAATGCCGCGCTTGCCCTCAATGCTTTCGATCATTGCGCTTTCCTCGCCGCAAATATAGGCTCCGGCCCCGCGCCGCAGATCAATATATCCCGGCGTTATGATCCCCGCGATCTCTAGCGCCGTAATCTCGCGGCGCAGAATCTCTAGAACGGCCGGGTATTCATCACGCATATAAATAAAGCATTTTTCAGCCTCAACCGCCCAGGCGGCGATCAGCATACCCTCAAAGCACAGATGCGGCGTGGTTTCCAGATAATGGCGGTCCTTGAAGGTCCCAGGTTCCCCTTCATCGCCATTTACCGCCATATATCGCGGCCCGGTTTCTGCCCGCACAAAGCCCCATTTTTTGCCCGAAGGAAACCCGGCCCCGCCCAGCCCGCGCAGCCCGGATTGAAGGATTTTATCCTGCACCTCATCGATGTTTTGTGCGCAAGCACGCAAGGATTTGAGAACTTCATAACCGCCAGCCGCCCTATATTTATCCAAAACCTCATAATTCGGGATAAGTGGATGGATGTCATTGGCTGCAATCGCGACCTTAACCTTGGCCAAGGTCGCATGATCAATATGCTTGTGCCCTAGTTCCAGCACCGGGGCCGTATCACAGCGCCCCATGCAGGGGGCCGGTAAAACCCGCACTGTGCCGTTTGCATATTTCGCCGCCAGTTTTGTCAGCAAATCCTGCCCGCCTGCCATTTCACACGAAAGGGAATCGCAGACGCGAATGGTTAATGTCGGGGGCACATCACCGCCCTCTTTGACGATATCAAAATGGGCGTAAAAACTGGCGACCTCATAAACTTCGGCCATGGAAAGGCGCATTTCTTCGGCCAATGCCCGCAGATGGCGCGCCGAAAGATGACCGTATTTATCCTGAAACAAATGCAAGTGCTCAATCAGCAAATCCCGGCGACGCGGACGGTCCCCCAACAGGGTCTGAACTTCGTGCAAAGCGGCATCTTCCAGCTGGCGACCTTTAGGGGTGCGCCGCCCTTTTCCCTTGCCGGATTTCCAAATACCTTTGCCATCTGCCGACATGCGTATACCCTTTGTAAAAATATCTAAATGACACAATACATCTGCAATTTGAAAGGCATAGCCTCAAAACGACATATGCGTAAAAACCAATGGCTTTTTCGTACACAATCTTATATTTTCCAGAAAAACACCTATATGTAAATCAAATTAACATAAACGAGGGATGTGATGGCAGATTTTGACGCGCAGATACGACAAACCCAACAAGAGGTGGAGGCCGCGCAGTCAAAAATCTCGGCATTAACCGGCAGAATTGAGAGCGCGCAGGAAAAACTGAAGGTGGGCGGGGATATCAGCATCGATATCGACAACGCCTCGCTTGATGATGTGCATGCGCACTCCGAGGCCATGAATGCCAATATCGCCGAGTTGATTATGGGGCTTGATGATGTCACGGCGGCATTTTCCAAAGATTTTGACGCCATGCGCAACAAAACCGGCTGGGAAAGCTTTGTCGGCGTGTTTTCCAAAGGGCGTTCCGACAGCTTGCGCCAAGAGCGCGTAAGATCCGCATCTATTGATGATAAATTGCAAGATTTAATCGGAAAATCAGATATTATTGTAAATTTACTGCAAGGCCAGCTTGCGGTTTTGAATGATCACAAAACCCGCGTTGGCGATAATTTGACGGAAACACTGTCAGAACGCGAAGTTACCGTTGGAAAACTGGAACAAATAACCGAACAGCTAAAGGCGATGGACCCCTCGATTATTGAACTGGAAAACAAGATATCGGTTGAACAGGACGCGGCTGCGCGCACCAAGCTGGAAAGCGCATTGGCGGATTTCAATGCAAAATACAATGCATTGGCGCAAGATGAACAGGTGCAGCTCGCACAATCGCAAACGTTGGAGCGGTACATCGAAAAGGGTAAATCCTGGGTGGACAGTTTGCAAAATCAGGCAGCCACGCAGATGGTGTTGATTAACAAGCTGCAAACGGACACTAAACAGCGGGTTGTGCTCTATGATGCGTTGACAAAATCACTGAAAACCGCGCAGCAACAGGACGTGGCACATCGAATTAACGAAATTGGCGTTGCCACAGATCAAGAAGCCCAGCAGGCGATGGCGGCGATTGGCTCGGCGACCAACCAACGTATGGCCGAGATGATGGAAAAACACGAAGACCATATGGTTTTCGCGCGTAAAGTGTTGGAACAAAAGGCAAAATCCGATGAACGGTTTGCGCGGCGTTTTGAAAGCATCGTTGAAAAACACGACAAAAATCTTTACGGGGCCTAGGTGCAGCTGACCGCAGATCACCATGCCCTGAACGACGCCGAGACCACGCGCCGGTATTTTGCCAAATTTGAACGCATCATCGGGCATCTGACACAGGTTGCAGAAACCTCACAGACTGAGGGGCTGATCTCAAAGCTGGAATCCGAGATTATGCGCGGATATTTGCAAGCGCTTTTGGCGACTTTTACCGGGCTTTCGAACAAATATCTGATGACGGGGCGCGTATCTGCAATGCTGCCAAACGCCCTGACGATTGATCGGCGCGACAGTGGTTTTCCGATTTATCAGGAAATTTTGCAGATGGCCAATGACGCTTTGCAGGCTGAAAAACATCTGCAACATTTGCCGGATGCCCAACAGATCAAAAAGGACATGGTGCGCGAGATTTTGAACGAACACACCGTTCCCACGAATTTGCAATATGCATTGTCACAACGGTTTTATTACGAGCACCTAAACAAGGGAAATGCCTTTTGGGCGCAAGCTGACCCGCAAGCCGTTTGGCTGGAAAACGTCAACGGGCGCGGCCTTTATCTGCTGCATTGGGCCAGCTATGACAGCCAGTTGAATATCCCGATTATCTATATGATGTTGGTCGAGGACACGGGTCGCACCGCGCTGTTACGCGATGAAAAACGTTGGCCACGCGCGCAGGCGCATCTGATGGCACAGTCGATGGGTTCGTTAAAACTGCTGACAATTGCCCAGGGGTTTGACCGCGATTTTGACGATCTGCACCCCAAAATTTTGCGCCGTTTCCGCATTGGCCCGATGTATTCGCACACCTTTACCCATCAAACTGGCCCCCTGCGCGAGATTCTGGCCGAAGCCGCGGGGGATGCCGGGGATGACTGGGCCTTGGCCTGGACCGCCGAAACCCTGGAATCCAAACGGGTGGAAAAGGAACGCGCCGGTTTTTTTGGCAACGTGGAACGTGAGATTTACACGCTTGATCATTTTGCCAACACCGAGGCTGAAACCGGCGCAACCACGATAGAACGCGCCCTGGTTATCCCACAACGTCCCCATCAGGTGCTGGAAGAACGTGCGCCAAAGGGTTTGCGCGGCGTTCGAAAATATGTCGTCGGCCCAAAAGGGCGTCTGTTAAGTTATCGTTAAAGGATGGAAATTTGAGCAATTCACAAAACCTGATGGAACTAAAAGAAGATCTGATCCGCGATAAATACAACGTTGCCGAGGCGATGCTGGACGGGTTTGACCACACGCCGCGCGTGGCTTCTAAAGTTGCGCCCAAAGCGGCCAAAGAACGGTCCCGCGGTATAGGCGTGCGCCGTCGTTTTCGCCCCACGAACCCCGCGCTGGTTACACAATCAACCGCGCGCCCGGACGGAGTGCATTTGATAAAACGGATCAAGGGCGCCGATGATAATGATCCGTTAACCAGCCCGACACAAGCCAGCGTGCTGCATGTTTTGCGCCGTGCACTGGCCACTGCCGAACTGGTATCCGAGCAATTCGCCCAGCAAACCGGCTTGCAAGAATTGATGCGCGATAATTTTGCGGGCGCGCTTGATGATGCCAAATCGGTCGAGTTTAGCGAACTTCTGGCCGCCGCTTCGTTGATTTCGCTGCATGTTTTTGCCAATATGACCGCCTATCTGCTGTCAGGCAGTGATGTTTCAGGGCAAAATATCGAAATTGGCGAGATTGAGGAAGTTTTAACCGACAACCCCGCCATGGCGCTCCACGGCGCGTTATGGGAACTCGATCAGGACCTGTCATTCTTCGCCAAAACCGATGAACAACTGCTGGCCGTTGTCCTGCGGTTTTGCGAAAAGCTGATGGAGAAAGTTTCGTTACGCGCCAACGCCAGCCCGCGCTTGGCACCGTTTACCACCGTTAGCTACCGCGTTGAGGCCGATGATTTTGAGATCAACGGCTTTACCCCGGCCCATCACGCGAAATCCACGACCCTCACCATGCAGTTCAAAAAACCTGATGAGGTCGTGGGCAATCACATTGCAAAATATCAGGCGATGAAGCTTTCCAAAATGCTTATGGCTTATGATTTTGACCGCAAACTCAACCCGTTTGCCGAGCTTGGTGGCTTTATTTTTACCTTCATGGGCGATGGTGCGCCGGGCACTGGCAAGACCACCTTGATCCAGATGATGGCCGGGTTGGTCAGTGAATATTGTCAAAATGCCGGGTACCCTTTTCGGTTTCAAAACCTCTCAACCGACAGTATCGACAGCTATCAGGGGAAATCGGCGCAAAATGCCAAGGCGTTTATTGACAATATTATTGACCCGAACGTGATCGGGTTCGGTACGATTGATGATATTGACCAACTTGCCGGTAAACGCGGGGATCGCCAATCAAGCGCCGGACAGTTGGAAATCACAGCGGTTTTGATGGAGAGTTTTGCCGGCGCAAATACGGTTGTGCGCGGCAATTGCACGTTCGGGATGTTCTCAAACTATCCTGAAAATGTCGATGATGCACTGCGCCAACGGGCAGGCGCGCGGTTTTTGGTCGATGGCCCGCAAACCCGCGATGACTACATTGATATTCTGCATCTTTTGATGGGTGAAAACCATGATATCCCGGTTGGCAACCACAAATTATTCGCCGCCCAGAAAATCCAGAAAGCCGTGGCTGAATCCTATGCCGGATACGCTAAGCCCAAGGAAACAGGGTTGTTAGAGGTCTTTGATCGTGTGCATTCAGACATCGGTGATCTTGATACAATCGCCAAAATGGGCACCTATCTGAAAGCTATCCAAGAGGCCGATCCGCGTTTCACCGGGCGCGCCATCAAGAATATCACCGACGCGGTCAAAATCCGCGCCATGGATTTTGAGCTGCCCGACGCGTGGATGGAAAACCCCGAAGCGTTCCTGAGCAAAGACTACGAGACCAAGAAAAATATGATTTCTGAGCTGGCCCAACCCGTCACCATTGATATGCTGTTGCAGGAAATCAACCGCTACGCCGACAGTGAGTTCCGCTATGCTGACAAATCCGACGAGATCGCAATCGATACGGCAGTGCGCGAGATGCAACGGATGGAAGCGGCTAAGCGACGGTATTTGGGGGGG
>CAYSAZ010000025.1:0-25201 GCA_964429065.1 uncultured Rhodobacterales bacterium | reverse complement strand
TGGCGTCACATATTATTAAAGGGGTGTGGAATGTATAAGATACTTATCGGGCTAATGTGCCTGTTTTTTGGGTTTTGGGGCGGCACTGCAAGCGCGGGTACATGGGCGCTTGATGATGCCAGCTCAACGATTTCGTTTGGGTCAATCAAGAAAGATGCCGTCGGTGAATCCCATAGTTTTACAAAACTATCCGGGCAGATGGACAGCGCTGGAAAGATCGCGATCTCTATTGATCTTGCCAGTGTCGAGACCTGGATCGATAAACGCAACGGTCGTATTGTCGAACATGTTTTTCAAGATGCTGCAACGGCGCGCATTACAGCATCTGTCGATCTGCAGGCGTTGGAAACATTGGATATTGGCGCCCTGTTACCGTTAGAGGTTGCAACAACGCTAACGTTTTTGGGCAAGGATATCAGTTTTGATGCGGCTTTGGTTGCGGTGCGGTTGAGCGAAAACAAGGTAATGGTCGTGTCAGATGGCATGGCCTTTTTCTCTACCGAGGATCTGGGCATTGATGCAGGTGTGACAAAGCTGATGGAGCTGGCAAAACTGCCAAGTATCACCCGCGCCGTGCCTGTGACGGTGCGTCTGGTTTTTGCTGCTGCGCAATAATACCTGCGACCAGTGCATATAAATGCGCTGGTCGTTAATTTACGTCCGGCAGGTTAGGGCTGATCTGTTGTGCTAGGCGGGTTCAATCATTTCTGCCAGGGCATCAAGCGCCATAATATATCCCGCCACCCCATGGCCTGCGATAACCTTGTCGGCGGCTGGTTCAACATATGACATATGACGAAAAGCCTCGCGGGTTTTGGGGTTTGAAATATGCATCTCTATTATCACCCCATCAAAACTGCGCAGCGCATCCAGTATCGCGATCGAAGTATGGGTATAGGCCCCGGCATTGAGGATAATTGCACAGGCGGTTTGGCGCGCTTCTTGTATCCAGTCCACAAGATCGCCCTCGTGGTTGGACTGGTGGCAGATCAGCGAAAACCCCAAAGTACCGGCGCGATCCTTGCAGCGGCCTTCGATATCTTTCAGGGTTTCATGGCCATAAATTTCCGGCTCGCGGCTGCCCAAAAGATTGAGGTTCGGGCCGTTCAGTAAGAAAATCACCTGTGTCATAGGGCTTACTTATATCTATTCGTGCAGGTAACGCTAGTCGGCATAATGGATTTCGACCTCTGTTGGCGCGTTGAGAATGCAGCGAATGGGGGCTTGTGTGGCGGGGCCATCAATAAGGGCATGTTCCAGCGCGGTTTTCTTATCTGTCCCTGTCAACAATATATGGATGTGTTTGGCACCGCGCAAAACCTTGGCGGTTAAGCTAAGGCGAGGTTCATCTGCACCCGGTGCGCGCATCGGCAGCACGATATGCGGGGTTTCAGGATCAAGCGCCGCTGTTAACCTGTCGGCCCCGGGAAACAGGCTGGCGGTATGCATATCCGTTCCCATGCCCAATACGCAAACATCAATCGGCAAAGCTTTTGTGATGGCACTGGCAAGCTCATCCAGCACATCCTCGGGCAGGGGTGCGGGCTTATAGAGCGGTATAAAATGCGCGGCTGCGGCCCTGTTTTGCAACAGGGTTTCATGTATCAGACGTGTGTTTGAACGCGGCGAGCTTTGCGGCACAAAACGTTCATCGCTTAGCAATACAGAGACATTTTCCCATGCTAGCGGCGCCTTTGACAGCCGTTTTAAAAACGGGCTAGGGGTCGTACCGCCCGGGACCACCAACGTAGCTTTGCCCTGTGTTTCCAGCACATCAGCCAGTTGCGCGGCCACATCCTCGGCCAGGTTCTCCATTAATGTCGTGCGGTCGGGATAGTGCATAAAATCGGGCATTCGGCTTTCCAATCAGGCTGTTTGAGCGGCAAGTATAAAGGCACGCACGCACGGCGTCATCCACAGTTTTTAAACACATCATAGATGTGGCCATGCGTTTTAAATCCCCAAAAAGTATTTTTCCAAACCTCGTACAAACGGATGTGGGAGGGATGGGGGGCTTGCCTATGTGCCGCCACATTAGCTTTAAAGGAGTATATAGAATGCACATTTTTCACAAAAAGCTGGCCGGGGCAGTAATGCTTGAGCTTTTGCTTGGCGCGGACGCCATGATGCTGATTGCTGAATCCGCTTTTGCCGGGCAACTAAGCAGGTCATGCGATGGGTTCGCAACACGAAGTATAATTTCATCACCTATTACCTACGTTAACAATCTTTGTGACAATGGTGACATGACGGCTACCGAAGCTGCGGTAAACGATAACGATACACGTATTGGTCAAAACACAACACGTATTGGCCAAAATGCAGGCCGTATTAACGATAACCACGCCTTCGCACAAGTGCTCGGTACTCGCATAAACGATGTATCGAACTCGCGTGTTGTAAATTCCCTAGCCATCCATAACAACGAAATTCGCATCAATAATACAGAGGCCAGATTGACACCAACACTGCCGCCATTGCCGCCTTTTCGGCAAGCAATTCTGCCGCAATTTCTGCCATGCGCCGCGATCTTTCTGCCGGGATAGCGATGAGCAACGCGATGGAAGTTTTCTTGCCGGACCCGGGCGCACGGTTTCGGCTTAATGTTGGCATAGGCTATTTCGGGGGGGCTATGGCATATGGTGTTACCGGGACCGGGCGTCTGGTAGATGACACGGCCATCTATTTAGGGGTTAGTACGGATGGTGACTTTTCTCAGGTGGCGGCCAAGGCCGGGGCTAGCTGGCAGTGGTAAACATACGGCTTAAAGGGCGCATAACGCGCCTTTTTACGATACTGCTGGTTTTGGGCAGCACCAACCTGCAAGCCCAATCCCCCGCCACGCCAAGCCAGTGGTTCGACTGCCCGATACCGATGGAGACCAACGGAAATATCGGTATCTTCCACCTGATCGATGCATTGTCGATCTGTGCCGGCGTTCTGGACAGACGTCGCGCCGATACGTTGCTGCGCACCGAAATTATTGATTTTGGCACCTATGCACCAGAATTTGACAACCCCAAGCAACCAACGCAAATGACCGGCTTTCACCACGATTCATGGGAACGGGAAATACCGCTGGCCGAAGGTCTGATTTTTGGCCTTCGGGTGCATTTCTCCAATGTTCCAGCAGAATCAGAGGCCATGATCGAGGTTCATATCATCCATCCCAAAACAGCAGATAGCGCACAAGGGGACACCGAAACTGAAGTGAGCATCTCAACACTTTCCAATGGACAAATAGAGATGGCATTCTACCAAATTTCCGCACCCGACGAAATAATCCCCGGTATCTGGACCTTTGAGGTTCATTACCAAGGCATGCTGGTCGCTCTTAAAAACTTTAAGTTGCTAGAATGAATTTGGGGCTGCCCAAGTTCAAATACCGCATACCCCATCTACCTGAATCTCAAAATTTCGGTCTGTGAGGACATGGGGATTTATTTTCAAAACCCATTCGAACGGATGGGGACAGCTTATATTACCTTGGGTAAGGTGCCGGAAATTCTGTGTAACAATTTTATGCATCCGTCAAAAACCCAATTTAAGGATCACCTTATGGCAAGCCCTATTGCGCCCGTTTATACGCCAGCCCGCAAACATGCGCTGCGCTGCGTTCTTTTAACCACCACGGTTTTGACATTCACTGGGGCCAACGCCGCATTTGCCCAAAACCACATTGTGGTTGGAAACGGTCAAACTATAGGCGAGACGACACTCTTGGCTGGCGAGCGTCTGAGCGTCGAGGCGGGTGGCAAAATCGATGCGACCGCTACTGGTTCTGCTATTGTGAATACGCAATTAAGCACGGCAGGTAATATTATCTCTATCGTTAATGCCGGTGAAATATTGGCGGATAACAGTACTTCGTCGACACGGGCTATTTCTGTTTCTTCCGTAGGCATCACAGAGTTTAATAACCTGAGCACGGGGCATATTGAAGGTGGTATCGGTGTATATGCCCGTGGCGGTATTGACCGGTTTTCAAATGCTGGAAAGATTTTAGGCCATGCGAAATACGCCATTAATGCTCATAATATTGAGCAATTTGATAACCAAAGCGTAATTAAAGGTGATGAGACGGGCTTGCGGGTCACGGGCAACCTTAGTAATTTCACCAATTCTGGTTCCATTACAGGCGTCACCTCTTATGGCTTGGATCTGGCATATGGCGATTTTATTGACGGGGTTAATACTGGCTTTATTATTGGCAGCGGCAGAGGCATATATTTTCGGGCAGGCGGTCAGATATCCGGGTTGAAAAATACCGGCAGAATACAAGCCACGAATGGTGTAGCTATATTCGTCGTGGATAGTGATTTTGTTAATCTGACAAATAGTGGCATTATTTCAAGCGCGGGGGCGACCATTTTTGTTGATGGTGGCGATATCGTGGGGCTGCGCAATGAATTGGATGGGATCATTACCAGCGCTCGCGGAATGGCAATTGGTGTTCAAGACCCCGGTGCCAAAATACTCAACCTTACAAATGCCGGCGGCTTAATCACCAACATCGGGGAACTGCATTCTGCGATAGTTGCGCTCAATGGCGCCAGCATTATCGGGCTGACAAATGGGACATTAAGTGGCGCAACAAGCACCATCCGCGGGGACGGGTATGGAATCCGTGTCGAGGTCGGGGAAATTCGGGATTTGGTCAATCATAAAGGTGGAACAATCCAGGGAATTAATTTGGCCGGTATTCAATTAAGCGGTACCGGGGAAATCACGAACATGCAAAACCACGGAGAAATATCCGGGAACTATGGCCTGCTTCTTGTTGATGATGCCACGATAAACGATCTAACCAATACTGGGGTAATTTTTGGTAACGAGTACGGTATTGCAAGTGCGCAAGGCGATATAACAGATATAACCAATAGGGGCACAATTTACGGTGACGCTGGGGGGATTACAACAGCAAGCAATATCCGCAACCTCAATAATTCCGGACGAATTGGCGCCGGGGAACGTGTTGCCATTTTTTCCAGTATGGATATCATAAATTCCACCAATTCCGGGGAAATCAGTGTTAATGCTAGCGTTGGCCTAGGTGCGGTTATTCAAGCAAACGGCATGATTGATGATTTTACCAATACCGGCACCATCAAGATGATCGCGATCAACGGATTTGAGGCCGGACATGGTATCGTTGCCAGCTCTCTTGGTACCATAATCAATGCAGGCACTATTTTAGTGAGCTTAAATGGGGATAATTACGCCCTGAGAGAAACCGTCGCGGGCGATACAAACCTGTATATCAAGGACGGATCCATCATTCAGGGCCAAATCGCTATTGTTGGTGCCGCGGCGGATACCGACAGTCTGTTTGTGGAAAACGGCCTAAACCTGGCCTATACGTTCACTGGTGGTACGCCCGATATTGTCGAAGCCGGGCATGCGTTGGTTGTGGTTGATGCTGACCATGTTTATGTGACGGATATCTCTTTATTGGCGAATGCCAGCACCGCGTTTTCTGACATGACAGGGGCGATTTCCGGTGTGATTGGTGATCAGATAAATCGCGGCGCAACAGGTGAGGGGCGTGGATGGTGGGCCAAGGGGTTTGGCGGATATACCAGCATCGAGCAAACCGCCGGAATGGCGCAAATCCGCAGTGCGTTTGGCGGGATTATGGGCGGTGCTGCCGGAACTTTGGACAACGGTATGCAACTTGGTGGTTTCGCCGGTGGCTCTTTTGGTCGTCAGCACACCAATGGTGACGAAAATGCAACCTCAAGCTATTTCGCCGGGGTTTACAGCCGCTATGAGGCCGATAGTTTTTATGTCAATTATGGCCTAAGCGGCGGTATGACAGAAACCAGCGCCACGCGCCGTGTGCTCAATAATATGGTAGATGGCGGCGTCGAGATGGCCCATAGTCGTTTTGCAAGCTACTTTATCGCGCCAGAAGCCACCATTGGCATTGATGGGCTGGAGATCGGTGGATTTAATGTAAACCCGTCACTGACGCTGCGCTATGGGTTTTTGCATTCCGAAGGCTATACCGAAACCGGCCTGAGCGACCCCAACGACGCTTTGACTGTTGGCGCGCGTAGCGCACATGTGTTGGATGCCCGCGCACAAGTTGCCCTGCCTGTGGACATCGCAAGCATGCCCTCTTTGGATCTGCTGCTACGCGCCGGGTTAGACGGGCATTTTTTGATCGGTGATATGAATATTGATACGACAATATCCGGGATCACCCAAAGCACTAGCCTTGATACGCCCACCACCACATTTGGCGGATTTATTGGCGCATCCTTGAATTATGCCTTTAGCGAGTCCACGTATCTATCTGCCAACACCGAAATCGGTCTGGGCAGCGGTGGGCGTTTTACCGCAAGGGCTGAAGTTAGCGTGCAGATGGAATTCTGAACGCTACGCGGGCGTGATTATGTTCCCAATTCGTGATCACGCCCGCAAGTTACGCAAAAATTCCTAACATTTCAGGGGTGAATTCAGGAAATAGCCTTTCTATATCCCCAAACCCCATGTGATGTGTCATGACTTCGGATAAAACATGGCGGTAATCCGTGGTGATATCGAGATCAGCTCCGTCATCGAGCGCATCATTTTCCAATCCCGGCCATTCGCCGTACATTTTACCGCCCTTAACACCCGCCCCCATGACCATCATTGCATTGCCAAACCCGTGATCAGTCCCCCCTGAGGTGTTGGACCGCAAGCGGCGCCCAAATTCGCTCATGATGACCACATTCACTCGGCTTTGGGCCTCACCTAGATCGCGCCAGAAGGCCATAAGATTAGAGGATAGCATTCGCAGTTGCGCCGCAAAATCATTCTCTTGCGCAATATGGGTATCCCAGCCGCCAAAATCGAGGGTGGCGACCCGCAAGCCCAGATCCAGTTTGATCGAGCGCGCGATGGTTTTGAACGAATTTGACAGGTAATCATCGGGGTAATCCCCCAAGGGCACATATGCCCGCACATCTCCGGTTACAGTATCAATGATGCGCGATTGCAACGTATCAGACAGTTGAATAAGCCGCCGTATAGGCGCGCCGATCAGCGGATGCTCACCAAAACCCTGTTCCATTCGCTGGCGCAAAAGCGGGGCAATTTCATGCCCTTGCGCCATCATCAATCCTTCAAGTGTTTCAGCCACGGCAACATCGCTGGTCCCGCGTAAGCTTTCCGGCGCGTTTGAGCCAACCGCCAGCAACGGCAAGATTGCGTCAGATTTCTGGGCAGCAAACCAGCGTCCCAGCCAGCCTCCGGCCGTGCTGCTTTTGGTGGCGCGTTCCATACGGGCCTCGGCGTCAAAATGGCTGCGGGTGCCGTCGGTCAGGCCCGAGGCATGGATCACCGCCAGTTCATTTGCATCATATAGTTCCGACAGACCGCGGGCATGTGGGCTAAAGCGAAAATCGACATCCGCCGCCATTTCGGCCATGGCAAAGCCCGGGGTATCACCATCACGCAAGACCCGCAGATTATCCGGGCGCGCATTGATATAATCAGGGTCTGCGGTCGGGCTGATCAGGTTAAGACCATCCGCCCCGCCGCGCAGAAATACAACAACAAGGATAGGTTTTTTTGACATTCTGCGCCTCCTATCGGAACATGAACTGCGTGGACAATGCCGCCAGCCCAATCGCGGTTGAACTGCCCCAGGAAATATATTCCGGGTCTTGTGTGGGTAGTTTTTCATCGATATCCAGATCAGACCCGCTTAGGAATGCATCGAGCGTGTCAGAGGGCGCGGCAAAACGTTCGCGCCAGTGTTCGGCCAGATCAGCCCAGGTTTTTGCGCCCTTGGGAACGGGATCAAACGCAACGCCATCAAAATAATCGTTATGGCTATAAAGGGCAAAATCCACCATCGCGTTCAGCGCCCGGGTGTTGGCCCAATCAGAGGAGGCATCCGAATGTCCGGTGGGTGGCCTGACCTGATGTTGCCGCCATCCGGCAACCTGCAATGACCAGACCAAATCATCCTGGGGTGCGACAATTTCTGCCCCGGTTGCCCGGAACATTGCGATCAGAAATTCATAAGGGCGGCGTAATTTCTGTGCCGGGGTTTGCGCAAATTCCGTATGCAAAATGACGGCGCGCAAGACATGGGCGATTTGATCCACAGATTGCGTATGGGCCAGAAAAACCTGCGCGACATGGTCGAGATATTTCTGACTTGGGGTTTCTATACCAAGGCGGCGCAGGATTTTTTCACTGATAAAGCGCGCGGTTGCCGGATGCGCGGCCAGCATATCGAGCACGTCTTCGCCATCCGCCTCAGGGCCACGGTTTGGGGCAAACTCACGGCCCAGAATGCGCTTTTGATAAGGGTCATGCCAGAAATCCACATAGTAGAATTTCCCCGATGCAGGGGCATACCGGCCCTCATCGATCCAACGCCCGTCGCCGACGCTCCAACCGGTAAAAGCGCGCGCAACCTCGTAAACATCCTGATCAATATACCCGAGCGCGATTCCGGCAGCGTCCTTGGGCACGTCCTTCCAGTCGTCATATTGATCATTAAAATAATTTTTGGCCCCCAGCGTGTGTAATTCAAGCAGCTCACGGGCGTAATTTTCATTGGCCGGGCTAGCGCGCGAGGCCTCATTATTGAGGTAAAACAGCATGGAGGGTGCATGGGCCACCGCGCCCAGAAGCCTGCGAAAGTTGCCAAAGGCGTTCTCGCGCATGATCAGGTCATATTGGGCAAAAAATGCGGCTGTGCCTTCGTCTTTGTCGGAATTAACGCTGAAATGTTCGTGCCAAAACCCCGTCATAACCTCGCGCAATTGCGCATCACTGTGCGTTGCGCGAATGAACGAGGCGGCGATGACCTCATAGGCAGGGCGGCTGCGTTCGGTGTAGGATACGGGCAATTCGTAATTCAGCAGATCGACAAGTTTTTCGGGATTACCATCAAGATAACTATAGGCGCGCATTTCGTTGACAGCGGGCCATTTTTCACCGGTTTCGGTCTCTCCGGCCTCATATTCCATGCGCAAAGTGGCGGCCGTTAGGCGGGCGCTAAGATCAGGGTTTTCCACTGGTTTTTCAAGCTCGCGCGCCAGCCATTTTTCCAGACCAAGGGTGTTGAATGTCGCGCGTGATTGCACCGTTGCCCCAAACGTCAAACGGTTGAGATAAAACAGGCTGTCATCCTGCGTTCCCGCCTGTACCGGCCCGGCGGCAAGCCTTGCCAGCGCCAGCGCAACAACGCCTTTGTGAAATTCCCTGCGTGAAATCATAATACACCCCGGCTTGCTTTCAAATCCAGTATAGGGCACGCGAAGGGCCATTCAAGTCGCCCTGATTTTATCAGCATTATCATGCCCATTTATGCAGTTTTTGTATATCTTTCCAAGATAAATAACAGTATTCTAATATACGCATAAATTATAGAACCCCAAGGAAACCACATGGCTGACAGTTTGAATGATCGTATATTGGGCGAATTGGCACAAATCGCTGTGCCCGGACTTGATGGAGACCTTGTGTCTTTGGCGCTAGTCAGCGAAATCACGCAAACGGATGGAAAAGTCGTCTTTTCGATCACCGTGCCGGATGACTTCCGGGGTGATTTTGATCCCTTACGGGATGCTGCGCAAGAACGCATTGAAAGTATGGATGGGGTTGATACGGCACTGATTGTTCTAACGGCGGCGCATGATGCGCCCGCGCCCAGTCAACAGCCCCCAGAGCTTAAGACTTCTAAACCTGTGGGGCGCGATATGCGTCCAGCGGCTGCGGCAGTGCCCGGTGTTACGGCAATTATTGCGGTTGCTTCGGGCAAAGGCGGGGTTGGTAAATCCACTACGGCGGCCAATATTGCACTGGCCCTTGCCAAGCTTGGCCAGAGGGTCGGGCTGCTGGATGCCGATATTTATGGCCCTTCCATGCCCCGCCTTATGGGCATTTCTGGACGCCCGGATATTGTTGGTGAAAAGATCATGCCAATGGATGGGCACGGCATCAAGGTGATGTCGATGGGCTTTATGATGGAGGAGGACAATCCGGTCATATGGCGTGGTCCGATGATTGTATCCGCGCTGATGCAGATGGTGCGTGAGGTCAACTGGGGCACGCTGGATGTGCTGGTTCTGGACATGCCGCCGGGGACGGGGGATGCGCAGCTAACCATGGCGCAACAGGTGCCTCTGGCCGGGGCCGTGATTGTCTCAACCCCGCAGGATCTGGCGCTGATTGATGCACGAAAAGGCCTGAAAATGTTTGAAAACGTCAAGGTGCCGATCCTTGGCATTATCGAAAATATGAGCAACTTTATCTGCCCCCATTGCGGTGAGGTCTCGGATATCTTTGGCCATGGTGGCGCACGAGACGAGGCGATCAAACTTGGCGTACCTTTTCTGGGGGCGGTGCCATTGCACATGGATATCCGCAAACATTCCGATGAGGGCACCCCAAGCGTGGTTGCAGACCCAGATGGCCCACATACCAAGATTTACACATCTATTGCCCTCAATATCGCAACGCAACTGCGCGGCACTGAGGATATGGCCTAGCTCAGGCGTCTTTCATCAATAAATGTTCCATATATTTCATGCCCGCAACCGCGCCAAGCACGATAAAGATGAAGCTTATCAGTGATCCGGCAGCCAATGTGGACATGCCGGTGACAGCCTGACCAAGCGTGCAGCCCAAAGCAATAATACCGCCGATGCCCATCATCGCCCCACCAAACATATTGCGCAGTGTGTCTTTGGTATCAGCGAAAGTTATCAGCGCAAACCGCCCCTTTGTGAGCGCGCCAATAAACCCGCCTAAAAATGCCCCGAGTGTGGTAACGACCGCAAAGCTTGGTGCGCCATATGCCGTGAATCGCATCAGATAATCCAGTGTCTCACCCGATGGCCGCACGTAGGTGAGCGACGTCAACGCCACCGGATTATCGGCCATTTCATCAAATGCCAGCCCGGTTAGCAGCCAGCCTGCAATAACACAAAGTCCGATCCCGATACCTGAGATAATATGCACAGGTGCTGCCCTGAAATCCTTGTCCTTGAAAATATACCCAAGCAGCGCGGCCAAAAGGATGGCAAGCACAATATATGTCGCGGTTGCGATGTTCATACCCGTTATGCTTGCCAGCATTTCGCCCATGCTTTGCGTTTCCATGCCGTACTCGGTCAGATCAACGGTAAGGGGGGTAAATATGCTGACCCGCAAAGGGGCAAGCAACCCGCCGTTGGTCATATAGCCAAAAATGGCAATGAACAGGATCACCATGAGTGAACGCAGATCACCAGCCCCGGCGCGCACAAGATTACGGCTTGTACAGCCCCCGGCAAATACCATCCCAAAGCCGAAAATGGTTCCGCCGACAATGTTTCCGGCCCAATTGAATTGCGGTGTCAGATAAATCGAATCTGCAAAATATGCAATTTCCTGCCAGGAGATGATCGCCGCCCCGGCAATAGCAGTCGCGGCTGCCAGCAACCACGCCCTAAAACGCCGGAAATCCCCGAATGTCAGCATGTCTGAGATTGAACCCATCGTGCAAAAATTCGTGCGGTAAACGATGAAACCAAAGACAATGCCGATTAGCAGCCCGCCATATCCGATGTACGTCCCCGAAGACTCAACGACGATTTCTTTCCATGTTTCCAGCATTTTATCCCCTGTCTGTTCTCCACCATCAATCATTTATGCTTTGCGACCAAAGCCCGTCGACGGTTCCCAAAATCACATTAGCACATTTAGTTTTGTCAATGTATTGAAATTTTCGGAGAATCCGGTTTTATGTAACAGCTTGATTACGCCAGCATTTTCGCCATTTTTTCCGTGCAGTATATCTTATGCAACATACCAAGAATCTGCTCTGCCTCGGGGCTGGCAATAGAATAATATATGGATTGAGCTTCACGACGCGTGTTCACCAGCCGTTCATGGCGCAAAATTGCCAGATGCTGGGATAGCGCCGATTGCCCTAACCCAAAGCGGTTTTGCAATTCCCGCACAGAGGATTCACCCTGCATCAAGTTGCACAAAATCAACAACCGCCATTGGTTAGACATGATTTTTAACAGGCTGCTTGCCTCAATGGCCTTGTCTTCAAGATCGGTAATATCCACGGCTTCCCCTGTATACATCAGATTTTTAGTCAATATTAGCAAAGTTTAGTACAATTTATCTTTACAAAACGCCAGATATATTGGCTGATGATAGCAGAAAACCGCTGTTTTCTTGACTCTTGAGCTTCATTGTATTAAAATATTCTAATTAAGTAAACTACTATCTATTAAGGAAGTTTTAGCATGTTGGATGAATCAAATAGCAACTCCAAAGGTATGTCGATCATTGCAACCAAAGGCACGCTTGATTGGGCATATCCACCCTTCATTCTTGCAACATCAGCGGCGGCATTGGACATGGAAGTAACGATGTTTTTCACGTTCTACGGCCTTAACCTTTTGCGCAAAGATTTGAACCTGAAGATTTCATCACTAGGCAATCCGGGCATGAAGATGCCGATGATGGGGATGCATATGGCCATGCCGAATATCGTATCTGCCATTCCGGGTGTTGACCGTGGCACGACCACAATGATGAAAAACCTGATCAAGAAAAAGGGTGTAGCCTCCATTGAGGATTTGCGCGAAGCTGCTGTAGAAAGCGACGTGCGCATGATTGCCTGTCAAATGACGCTCGATCTGTTTGAGATCAAAAAAGAAGACCTAATCGACGGCGTTGAACTTGGTGGTGCTGTTACCGCGATTGAAGTTGCTTGTCAGTCTGATGTCAATTATTATATATAAATGCAAATAACAGAGAGGTTTAAGACCAAAATGGCCGAACATGTACTTGATGCAAAAGGGTTGAACTGCCCGCTGCCCATCCTCAAAGCCAAAAAATCCCTCAAAGGGATGGCCTCGGGGGATACATTGAAAATTGAATCCACGGATCCCGGATCCGTTGCCGATTTCGCGGCTTTTGCACGCCAAACCGGAAATGAATTGCTTAGCTCGTCTTCAGAGGGCGATGTTTACAAATTCGAGATCAAAAAGTCCTGAGCGGACAATATATTGAAAAATGGCCTCGTGTGTGTAATGCGCGGGGTTTTTTATTGGCTGCATCGTTTTACATGGCGCAAAAACCGTTCGACCCATGGGTTGGTTGACGTATTGCGCATGTGGCAAAATCCGGCGAGGAGATTGTTAACCATAATCCCGTCATGCATGCCATCCACCCCGGCACCACGTTCGACGTTAAAGGCAAATTTTGTGTCTTTGGGCAGGTTTTCAATGCGGGCATAGTGAAATTCATGGGCGTTCAAAACCGCGTCTTTTAACGGCCAGGGACAATTTTCGGTGGCCATAAGGCGGGTATATCCGCGCCCTTGCGGACGAGCGCACATCACCGCATCCCCGGGTATGGCCCCGACCATCGGGTAGGTTTCCCCCTGCCATTTCAAGGTTTCACACAGATACATCAGGCCACCACATTCGGCATATACGGGCAAGCCTGCGCTGATTTTCATGTGGATGTCTTGGCGTAATGTGGTGTTTTGCGACAACGCGGCGGCGGAGGTTTCAGGAAAGCCGCCGCCAATAAACAGCCCGTCAACCTGTGGCAACTGCGGGTCTTTGCGCGCGTCAAAAAACACCAGCTCTGCCCCCATTGCGCCCATAGCTTCCAGATCATCGGGGTAGTAAAATCCAAAAGCCGTGTCCCGGGCAATCCCGATCCGCAGGTTTTGGGCAAACGGCACCACTGGCGGGCTGGAACTCTGCACAAGCGCTGGGGCAGTTTTCCCGATTTCCAAGAGCGTATCAATGTTGATCGAACTTTCCATACGAGCCGCAAAATGATCGATTGCTTCATCTAGCTTGCCGGTTTCACGAGGGGTTGTCAGGCCAAGATGCCGCTCGCCTATTTCAAGATCAGCAGTGCGCGCAACGGCCCCAAGCACCACCATATCGGTGTATTCTGCAATCGCTGCACGCAGTTTTGCCTCGTGACGGGCACCGCCAACTTTGTTTAAAATAATCCCGGCAATATGCAGGTTTTTGGCAAAGCTCTGATACCCCAATAGCAGCGGCGCAATGCCGCGCGTGGTGCCGGTCGTATCCACCACCAGCACTGTTGGCGCGTGCAATAATTGCGCAAGTGCAGCGTTGGAATCTTTACCGTGCAGGTCAACCCCGTCAAACAGTCCCTTATTGCTTTCTATCAGCGCAATATCCGCGCCTTGTGCCCGGTTTGCAAAGAAATCCCGAATTTCAAGGGCGGGCATAGTATTAAAATCAAGATTATAACAGGGCTGATTGCTAGCGTGGTGTAACCACATCGGGTCGATATAATCCGGACCTTTTTTAAAAGTTTGCACATGCAATCCGCGATTGTGCATGGCCCGGGCCAAGCCGGTTGAAACCACAGTTTTGCCCGACGATTTATGGGCCGCCGCGATCATGAAACATGCGGTCACGGGGCCACCGGCAGGCTGTCCTTGTCGCGCGTATCCCACATGGATTGTGCCAGTTTTTGCGCACCTGCCGTGGTGTCACTGTGGCCCAAAGATTTCAAAGCAATCGCCAAAGTTCCGGTAACAGAGGCGCTGGCATATGCATCATCAAGCGTTCCGCGCCACACGGCGACAAGATGGTTAATGTCCATATTTTCATCGGCTGCCGCATGCCCATCGCTCAAAAGGGCGGGCCATTGTTCTTCGGAAATATCGCCGTCCTTGCCGTTCCAGACCAGAGTGGGCTTGTTTGGACGCCGCTCGATCTCGCCGCCTTCACCGCGAAAAACCGTGGTGCAGGGTTGTTCCAGCAGCAGCCCAGCGCCTGCATGAATATCCATGAAACCACGGTGAAAAATGCCTTGCATCATCACAGGTGCGTTAAACGGGTTGAGCATGCGCGAAAAACTATGCACTGGTGAGCGCAGACCAAAAAGTGGGCGCATTTCAATCAGCTCGCGCAGTTTTGGCGACATCACCTCAAGCGGCAGATAGGCGAAATTACGCACAGCAATATCGCGCGCCGCCGCATCATAAGAGCGTGCAATCGGAAACCCCAGTTTTTGCAAGGTTTCGCGGGTATACATCCGCCCCGGCGTATGCCCGCCCGTGCCATGCATCAACACACGCACGCCGTTTTGAGACAACAACAGAACCGACAGGATAAACCACGGCAATTGGCGGCGTTTTCCGGCGTAAGAGGACCAGTCAATGTCGATCTGGGGCAAAGCTTCGGGCAGATCAAACGTTGCGCGCGCACCCAGTGTGAACCCGGCGATTTCTTCTGGCGTTTCCTCTTTGAGACGCAAAAGCATCAAAAATGCCCCGATTTGTTCAGGTAGGGCGGTGCCGTTCAAAATCAGCTCCATCGCTTCGCGGGATTCTTCCAGCGTGAAAGCCCGGGTTTTGGTTTTGCCACGCGCCAAAATGGCGATGAATTTCGCAAACGGGTGAAGCTTTTGTTCCATTACGTGCCTATTGTTAGCTCTTTGCAGCCACAGTGTCATCTGAAAGCGAATTGGGCAAGATGCGCAGGATTTTTAGGCCAAAAACCGTGATTGCAAGGGCGAGCGCGACGCCGCCAAAGCCAAGGGTCAGCTCTAACATGCTGGGGGAATATGCGTTGATGACACCGTCAGCGAAACTGCTGGAAACCTCGTACCCCGGGAAAATCACCAGCGGAAAAGCCTGCCCGCCAATCACGATGACATATAACTGCGCAAAGCCGCCGATGATGGTCAAACTGGCCGAAAGCACCACCATACCAGCACGCTGCACAAGCTTGGGGTGAAACAGAATTGCCATGGGGATAATCCCGCCGAGCAGCACTTGAACGCCCCAAAACAGCGTGGTGTAGATACCGCCATCGCGCAGGATAAAGGCCTCAACCGCGCTGTGTTCACTGGCGTAGAGGTTGGTAAGATGCTGCACGGCGGTGAAATACAAAAGCGCTGCGATGAATATGGCCAGCAGACGGGCAAGACGTGTGCGCAATATGGCCCCGAATGTGCGGTGGCTTAACCGGGTCATTCCCATCACAACCAGCAGAAAAATCGCCATGCCGATCGCAAAGGACAGGATGATAAACAACGGCGCCATAATCGCAGCGTCATAAGCTTGACGCGCAACAAGCCAGCCGAAAATGGAGCCGGTGCCGGTGGTCAAAATTAAGCGCCAGACAAAGGCTGCCAACCCAACAGCTTTCAGGATATGCGCCGGCATTCGGCGGGCCATTTGCGTATAAAGATACACCCCGACAATCGCGATAAAGCCGGTGTATAACAGGATATTCCAGGTGAAAATCGAGGTGAAGTTAAAGGTGGTCATTGCCACCAGCAGCCGGTCAGGCCGCCCCAGATCCAGCACCAAAACCGCCAGCCCGCCCACCAGCAGCGCAATCGCCAACAGGCCGGACAGCCGGGCCAAAGGTTTATAGGCAAATTTGCCAAACACCGAGCCGATAGAGGCAATATTCAACGCGCCAGACGCCGCCACAATCAGGAAAATCGCGAACACATGCGGCAACCCCCAGACGATCTGGTTATTCATGCCGGTAACGATATGCCCGTGGTATTCAATATAGAGCACAACAGCCCCGGCAGCGGCGACAAATGCTGCGAGCAACACCAGCAACCCCCAAACCTGCGGAGTGCCATTGATCTCACTGTAAACCACGTTTTTCATACCGCCCCCCTAAATATTCTGATAGCGCACACCAAGGTTCAGCCCCAGATCCCCGCGCAGCTCGATGCTGGGATAGGTGGCGAGTGCCTTGGAAATATCGCTGTCAAGATCGTTGAGATCGCCAAAAATCATGGCGTTATTTCCGGTGGCCGTGCAGGCCTCTACGCAGGCGGTGGTGCCGTCGCCGCGGTCGATTTTATGGACACAAAGATTACAACCCTCGACCGTGCCAACGCCGCGCGGTGTCGTGGCTTTCTGCCCGCTTACCGGTTCATGCACAAATGAGCGCGCTTTATATGGGCAGGCCATTATGCAGTATCGGCACCCGATGCATGTGTGACGATCAACCAGCACGATGCCATCATCACGTTTGAACGACGCCCCGGTTGGACAGACATCGACGCAAGGCGGGTTTTCGCAGTGTTGGCACATCACGGGCAGCGAATTTATATACCCGGTGTCAGGATCTTTAAGTGTAATTTTGCGGATCCATTGCGGGTCGGTATCAAGGCCGGTATTTTCCCAACCGTGTTCTTGCGAACAGGCGCTGACACAGGCCGTGCAATCCGCAGGGCATTTGCCTGCGTCGATTAATAACCCCCAGCGCGCGTTTGAATCGGCGGCTGCGGCCACGCCTTGGCCCATTGCCATAAGTGTGACCCCGGGTGCAAGGGTAACCGTCGCCAGCGCTGCGCCGCGTTTCAGAAAATCCCGACGGTGCATTTCTGCGCCTTTTTCACCCGCTGCATATGGTGATTTTTTCATGGCGAAACCCTCTGAAGGTAGCTTAACAGGACATCCAGCCCGTCAGTTTCGGGGTCTTTGAACATCAGATGTGCCTGCCCCAAATCCGGTGGAACAGAACTGTGACACTGGAAACAGTCGATCTTGACGGCGGCATAGTCATGGCAGGTGCGGCAAAAATGTTGGTCGCTGGCGATGGTCACAGGTTTGGCATCAGCCCCATTGCGCGCATGGCAGGTAACGCATTCAGCCAAAGAGGCCGTGACATCGCGTTCACCTAAACGCACCGTTAGCTTGCGATCATGTTTAAGCAAATCAGGATGGTTGATACGCCAATACGCATTGCCCTCAGGGTGTGGCGCGCCACTGGCTTTGGGCACATCTGGGAGTAACCCCTGACTTAATGCAGGGACTGCCAACCCGATCATTATTAAAGTGATCAACAGCCGTTTCATACTTATTCTCCAAGACCCATTTTGATATATCCTGTCGGACAAACATCGGCACAAATATGGCAGCCGATACATTTGGTGTAATCGGTTTGGACATATCGCCCGACGGTGCGGTCGGATTTTTTGACCCGAGAAACCGCATCCTGCGGGCAGTAAATCACGCAGTTATCGCATTCAAAACACATGCCGCAAGACATGCAGCGCTCACCTTCTTTTTGGGCTTGTTCTTCGGAATAGGCGATGATGCGTTCCTCAAAATTGCCCAGAACCTTGTCACCTTCAATCTGAACCTCGTCACGCAGTTCACGCGCCACATAGGGGAAATGCCCCTTATAAAGTTCGGTGTGCGGGATGATCTGGAAATCCGCGCGATCCTCATAGTTATGCACCGCAAAAGTACCGGAATCCGTACCACGGATCTGTGTGTGATCATAAGGCGATGGATCATGGCCACGCTGGTGCAATTCGTTCAGAAGATTGAAATGCGGCGTGTCGATGCGTGCCCGTTTTTCAATTTCGCCATCATCCAGAAAATCGGTGATGGTGTCGGCGGCAATACGGCCGTGGCCAATGGCTGTGGTCAAAAGATGGGGTTTGATGATGTCGCCCCCGGCAAAATGCTTGCCCTTGTCTTTGACCTTGAAACCGGCAGTAATGTCGATGAAACCCTTGCCCGCGTTCATATCCTCGACCCCGTCGAAATCCCCCATTTGGCCGATGGCAGAGATAATAATATCGGCCTCCAGCTCAAATTCGGTGCCTTCAACGGGCACCGGGCGTCCGCCATCCATCGTGCATTCACACATCTTTAACGCACGCGCTTTACCTTGCGCATCTTTCAATACTTCAAGGGGCATCACGCTGCCACGCAAGTCGACACCTTCGCGTTTGGCATCCTCGCGCTCATGTTCGGCGGCGGTCATTTCCTCAATCGGGAAAAGTGAGGTGAGCGTCGCCTTCATGCCCTCGCGGGTCAGCACATGGGCTGAATCTTGTGCGGTGAAATCGATCAGTGATCCGTCCGCGTGTTCGGTTTCAGCCACATGGGTAATATGCCCCAAACGCCGCGCCACCGAGGCCACGTCGATCGATGTATCCCCGCCGCCAACCACAACAACTTTTTGCGCCGTCCCCAGCACCCAGCCTTTGTTAAAGGCGTCCAGAAACTCAATGCCGTTGATGCAGTTTTCAGTGCCTTCCCAGCCTTCAACGGGCAACGGACGGCCATTTTGTGCGCCCAAAGCCCAGAAAATCGCGTCGTAGTTTTCCTCAAGATCCGCCATCGGGATATCTTTGCCAACGCGGGTATTAAGATGGATTTCGACGCCCAGATCAACGATCCGGCCAATTTCCGTGTCCAGCATATCGCGCGGGGTGCGGTATCCCGGGATGCCATAGCGCATCATGCCCCCCAGCTGTTCATTGGCCTCAAACAGCACCACACGATGCCCGGCAAGGCGCAGGAAATACGCCGCCGACAGGCCCGCAGGCCCACCACCGATCACCGCAATAACGCGGCCCGTGTCAGCCCCGGTTTCACCCAGTTTCACGTTATTTTCATTGGCCCAGTCACCGACATATTGCTCAACCGCGTTGATCCCGACATAATCGTCGACCTCGTTGCGGTTGCAGCCTGCCTCGCAAGGGGCGGGGCAAACGCGGCCCATAGTGGCGGGAAACGGGTTGGCGCGCGCCATACGCTGAAACGCATATTCCTGCCACGCCATGCCCTCAACCACCGGCTTATCCATGCCGCGTGCAATCGCCAGCCAGTCGCGGATTTCATGACCCGAGGGGCAAGACCCTTGGCAGGGTGGCGTTTTATGGATGTATGTGGGGCATTTATAGGATGTATCTTGCTGAAAGATTTTTTCCTCAAGTTCCCAATCAGAATGATCTGCACCGTCTTCAAAGCGCCGGAATGTAGGTTGTTCGTTCATGGTGTTTCCTCCGCTGTGGCCGGATCGGCCTCATCTTCTTGTCCGTCGAGCACGACGGCATTGGCGACTAGTTGGTGCACGGACATGATGTTGTCCATTTCATAGCCGTATTTCGGCATAACCTTGGAAAATTGCGTTTTACAAATCGCGCAGATCGCGGCCATATGGGTGACGCCGTGATCTTGGGTTACCTGTTGCATTGCGCTCATCCGTGGGCTGGCACCTTTGATGCGCAAATCCAGCAGATCATCGGTTAAAAGCCCACCACCGCCACCGCAACAAAAGGTATTTTCACGGATGGTGTCGCGCTCCATCTCATGGTAATGGTTGCACACGGCCTTGATTACCTTGCGCGGCAAATCGAACTGTCCGCCCGGCTTGTCCCCCATGGATGACCCCCGTGCTACGTTACAACTGTCATGATAGGTCATCACGTATTCATCGTTTTTGGATTTGTCTATTTTCAGCACGCCTGCGTCAATCGCATCAGAGGTGAATTCCATAATATGCTGGGGGACGGGATAGTTTTGATCGAGAAAATCAAACGGCCCCGCAAGGGTGTTCAGGAAACTGTAACCAACCCGCCACGCATGGCCGCATTCACCAAACACGATGCGTTTGACGCCCAAATCCTTGGCCGCTTGGCGAATGCGCCAGGATACCTCACGCATATTTTCGTAAGAGCCGATGAACATCCCGAAATTCGCGGCCTCGGAAGCATAGGAACTGATTGTCCAGCTAACCCCTGCCGCATGAAATACCTTGGCATAGCCCAGCAGCCCGTCGATATGGGGTTCGGCGAAAAAGTCTGCCGAGGGGGTGATCAGCAGAATGTCGGCACCCTTAACATCAAGTGGTAACTTGACGGGAATGCCGGTTTCTTCCTCCAGATCTTCCTCCAGATCCTCAAGGGTGGCACGCAAGGCTTTGGGGTTCATGCCTAGATTATTGCCAGTTTCTTTCAACTTCGCGATAATCTCGTTGCAATATTTTTGCCCCACGCCAACGCTGTCGAGTATCTCACGTGCGGCCATGGATATTTCAGCCGTATCAATGCCGATCGGGCAGGCAACGGCACAACGGCGGCACTGCGAACATTGGTGATAATAGGTATACCATTCGTCCAGAACTTCGCGGGTTAGATCACGCGCGCCGACCAGCCACGGGAAATATTTTCCGGCAAATGTGAAATACCGCCGGTAAACCGAACGCAGTAAATCCTGACGCGCCACGGGCATGTTCTTGGGATCGCCCGTACCCAGAAAATAGTGGCATTTATCGGTGCAGGCCCCGCATTTTATGCAAGTGTCCAGATATACTTTGAAGGCGCGGTTTTTGTCGGCCAACTCGCCCAGTTTGGCAATGGCAACCTCTTGCCAGTTGTCCAGAAGCTCACCGGGAAACCCCAAAGGCTCATTGTGTTGCGGGGCCGCTTTGAAGGTGTTGGTATCCATCATCGCGCCGCATTCGATTTTGGGAATTTTCAGTGGATCCGGCACAAATTTCGGGCCGTCTTTTGCGTTCATATCAAGTGTCGCCATGGCTTAGCCCTCCTCTTTTTCAGGAATGCCCTCAGGCAGGGGGGGCAACTGGCTGGCCCATGCTGACAGATGGCGAAATTTGCGGGCGTTATCGACCTGCGTGCGGCTGGGCGAAAAGAACAGACCCGGTGCGTGCATCAGTTTAGAGATCGGGAAAATAATCATCAGCAAGGCCACCGCCCCCAAATGCACCAGCAAGGTCGGGGTCAGGGGCAGCACGCCGATCTGAAACCGCATCAGGCCCAGCATGTAGGCCTTGACCATGATCACATCGGTGTGGCTGACAAATTTCATCATCAGGCCGGAAAAGGCGATCAACATTAGCAGCGCCAGCATCAAGTAATCCGAAGGGCTGGAAATATAGCGGATACGTTCTTGAAATATGCGGCGCGCAAACAGGCCAAGCAGCCCGGCAGGCATTGCAAATCCGGCATAAATTCCAATGGGTTGGATGATATCTACCCACCACCAAACAGGTTGGGTAAAATAACGCAAATGGCGCAGCAACACCAACAGCATACCCCAGTGAAACAGATACCCTAAAACCCAAATCCATTTGTTGGATTTGAACAGGCTTTCAAACAACAAGACCTCGCGCAGCATGCGAAACACGACGCCGGTTCGGGTGCGCGGGGCGGGGGAAACCGGTATTTTCAGGGGTTGGGGGGTGCGCGCGTATTTCAGCACTTTCATGCCTGTCCCGACGACCAAAAGGATCGTCGCGACATAAAATAATACTGCATATACCGTTGCAATCACGGTAAACCCTCCCAGAATTACCCCTAATTTTATTTTTATTACAGGGCGTTAAACGCAGCCCGTTGGCTTTGGCAGGCCGGCAATTTTGCACGCCTGTTTCGCCGGACCATAGGGGAACAATTCATACATGTATTTGTTGTTGCCAACCTCTGGACCCATGGATTTTTTGATGGATTTGATCAAAACCCGCACGGCTGGTGCGATTTGATATTCCTCGTAATAATCCCGCAAGAAATTCACTACGGCCCAATGCTCGTCGCCCATGTCGATTTCTTCAGATTTGGCGATCACAGATGCCAGATCGGAGGACCATTGGCTGAGATCCGTGATATAGCCTTCTTCATCTGTTTCAATTGTCTTTCCGTCTACTTCGTAAGCCATTGTATTTCCTTTCGATTATTAAGTATTCAGTTTATCTATAGCCAAGCTTGCACGCGCGCGCTTGCCGCTGCCAGGTCAACAAATCCGTCATAATCAACGGTCTCAACGCTGGCAAGGATATGGGTGGCGTCGATGCCACGTGCGGATACATCCGGCCCCAGTACGCAGATTTTTGCACCACTTGCCTGCACTTTATCGCTAAAACCTGTGCCGGTGAGCGCACCATAAATGCCGTCCTCTAACATCAAAACGGTGTCACCCTCTTTGATGTGCGCGAGACAACTTGTCAGCGCGCCTGCCTGAAACGGAGATTTATTAACTGTGTGTAAAGTTGCCATCGGTCCCCTCCTAAAAGCTCAAAACGACGTCTTGATCGGCCATAACATCGGCCATTTCTGCGCGGCTAATCAAACGGATAGAGGGTTTTTCAGCCCAATCATCGTCCTCATCCTCATACTGGATATCTTGCAGATCATCGAGGCTTAGCCCCCGTTCCGCCAAGGATTCGCGTTCCACGTATAATTTTGTGACCTCATAATCGCCAAGTGCGCGGAAGGTCGGCGAAAAGTTTTTCAGCCCGATACCCTTGGTATCCTGCCCTTTTGTCAACTGGAACACACCGTCATCCAGAAATGCCATCGAAACATCCTGATCAAACGCGGCCCCGATCAACACAACCTCCAGCGCCTCTTGCGCGTAGATTGTGCCGTAAGGTGCGCGGCGGTTCACATAGAGGAATTTTTTAACAGCTTCGCTCATAATACCCTCCTTCAATCGCCAAATGTGATGGTGCGTTCACACTGAATGCCCATCTCGATGAGTTGGCCGAGGCCGGAAATCCGGAACCCCTCGGCGATGTTATTGGCGTCTTTGCCTTGGCGTGTAGCCTCGTTTTCGTCCAACATTCCGCGGCGCTGGGCGGCGGCGATGCAGATGACCAGATCAACCCCGTGGTCCTTGGCCAATGCTGACCATTGTTCCTGAATTTGGCGATCATCCTGGGGCGGGATCGACAGGCGTGTGCCGACATTTACCCCGTCATGATAGAAAAACACCCGGGCGATTTCATGGCCCTTCGCGAGCGCAGATTTTGCGAAATTATAGGCCGTATCAGACGCTTGATGCGTGTAAGGCCCTTCATTTACGACGATACCGAATTTCATTCCTTGCAAGCTCCTAGAAATGCACGTGGGCAGAATGGTTCATGGTTTTGCGCGCGCCGGTCCACGTATCAATGTGGTGTTTGGTGAACGCCATGTCCGTCATTTCAAAGAAACGGCTCCAGCCGATGCGTTCAATCCATTCGCCCATACGTTCCCAGTGTTTCGCGTCTTTTTTATAGGCGGCGATGATTTTCATCACAACTTCGGTAACTTCGGGCCAATGGGGCGGATTGTTGGGCAAGTTTGCCACTGCCAGTTTATGGAACGTCGGTTTGGAGCGCGCGTTGGAGTGTTTGCCCCCAACCCAGATCGCAATTTTTGTCGATTCTGCGCTATTGATTTGCATCGGCGGGCACGGCGGATAGCAGGCCCCACAACAGATGCATTTCTTTTCGTCAACCTCAAGGCTCGGCTTGCCATTGACCATCGCCGGGCGGATCGCAGCCACAGGGCAGCGGGCGACGACGGCGGGACGTTCGCAAACATTTGCCACCAGATCATGGTTGATTTTCGGGGGTTTTGTGTATTGCACATTGATCGCAATATCGCCCTGTCCGCCGCAATTGATCTGACAGCACGAGGTTGTGATGCGCAGGCGGTTTGGCATGTCTTCGCGGATAAATTCCTTGTGCATCTGGTCCATCAGGGATTTCACAACCCCCGAAGCATCCGTGCCCGGAATGTCGCAATGCAGCCAGCCTTGCGTGTGGCTGATCATGGAAATTGAGGCCCCGGTGCCGCCGACCGGAAAACCAGCCTCGGTCAAGGCATCAATCAGAGGCTGCACCTTGGCTTCGTCGGCGACCATATATTCGATGTTGGAACGGGTGGTGAAACGCACGTGGCCATCGGCAAATTCGTCGCCAATATCGCAGAGCTTGCGGATCGTATGCACATCCATCTGCCGCTGGGTGCCTGCACGCACCGTGTAAAGCACGTCACCGCTTTTGGCGACATGGCGCAAAACACCCGCGCGGGGGCGTTCATGCCAATCCCATGTACCGTAATTCTTAACACTTACGGGGTGCATATAGGGAAACGGGTCCGGAACACCGACTTCATCCGGGGTGCGTGGTTTGGCGCTCATCTCGTTCATTGTTTTTCCTCCCTACCCGTATCCGAGTGGATTTCGGGCGTATTAAGTTAAGAAATCCGGGCGTGGGGACTAGTCGTCCGCAGCCACAGACATGCCGGCGTCAAGCGCCTTGCGTTCAAAATATTTCGCCGCTTCAACATCGAAATCATCGGTGCGTACATAAGAAGATGTGCGGGGGTGATTAACCATGTTTGGATCAGCTGGAATATCCATCGCCTCCAAAAAGGCCGGGACACCAATACGGTCAATACATTCCCCGATCCGCTCATGTTCCAGCGCGTTATCGGCAAAGAATTCCATGGTTTCCTCGGCAAATTCTTCAAGCTTTTCGAAATCCTCGTCGCTTTCCAGCTTCATGAACGGAATGATCATTGTGCCCATCAAATCACCGACTTTCAACGACCGTTTACCCCCGATCATGATCGAGGCCCCGCGGTCATCGCCCGGGCTAAGCGCCTTGGTCATAACGTTGATGCAATGCAT
>CAYSAZ010000024.1:0-26152 GCA_964429065.1 uncultured Rhodobacterales bacterium | reverse complement strand
CGGCCGCCTTGCGGTCATTGGGGGCCAGACCTTCATCGATTTGCGAACGGCGCAGGCGGATATCATCCGCCCCGTAAAGCGTCAGCGTATCCGCCGGGGCACCATCGCGCCCGGCGCGCCCGATTTCCTGATAATAAGACTCAACAGATTTCGGTAAATCCGCATGCACAACATAACGGATATCAGGTTTGTCTATCCCCATGCCAAAGGCTACTGTGGCACAGACGATCAACCCATCCTCGCGCTGAAAACGTACTTCGGCGTGGCGGCGATCCTCACTGTCCATCCCGGCATGATAATGCAGTGCTACGTGCCCCTCGGTGCGCAGGGCCTGGGCCAGAACTTCGGTCTTGTTGCGGGTTGAACAGTAGACGATACCGGATTGCCCCTTGCGCGCACCAACAAAGTCTATCAACTGGCGGCGCGGTTGATCTTTGGGCTGAAAAGCCAACGTAATATTGGGGCGATCGAAACCTTCCAGAAACGTGCGCGGGCTTTGGCCCTCAAACAGCCGTTTACCAATTTCAAAGCGGGTTTCGGCATCTGCGGTTGCTGTAAATGCCGCAACCTGCACGCCACCAAGTTGTTTTCGCAGTGCCCCGATTTTCAGATAATCCGGTCTGAAATCATGCCCCCACTGAGATACACAATGGGCCTCATCCACTGCCAGCAAGGTAACATTTATCCGGCTAAGCATTTGCACAGCCCCGCCATTGGCCAGCCGTTCCGGCGCCATATAAAGCAGTTTTAAGCGCCCCGCATCAAGGGCTTGAAAGACCTCTTCGGTTTCCTCCTCGGTGTTGCCAGAGGTCAACGAACCCGCCGCAACCCCGGCTTCGCGCAGGGCACGCACCTGATCGCGCATCAAGGCAATAAGGGGGGAAATCACCACCGTTACACCATCACGACAAAGTGCAGGCAGTTGAAAGCACAAGGATTTTCCGCCCCCTGTGGGCATGATCGCCAGCACGTCCTCACCGGCATTCACAGCATCGACAATCGCCTCTTGGCCGGGGCGAAAACTGTCAAAGCCGAAAACGGAACTAAGGAGCGCATGCGTGTTGTTCATACCAGAGGTCTATCGGGGGAATGTGGCGGGGACCAGCTAAATTTCATGACGGTTACGTCTTGGTAACACTTTGCCTTTAGGCAGGAAATCACGACTATTTGGGAGACCCCGGAAATGCGCCCTGCAAGAATTGTGGGAATTTTGATATTCTGTTTGTTCCCGTCGCTTGTAAAAGCTGCGAATGATGCTGCATTGTGTAATGCCGCAGCGATGCGGATATCCCAGGACGCCCTAATGCCCCAAGAGGTATTGCTGGCCCTGACCCTGGTTGAAACCGGGCGCAAACGCGGCGGGCAATTTCAGCCCTGGCCCTGGACCGTTAATATGGAGGGCAAAGGCTATTGGTTTGATACCCGCGCCGAGGCTTTAGCCTTTGTCGAGAAAAGCTATACCAGTGGCGCGCGCAGTTTTGACATCGGGTGTTTCCAGATCAACCATCGCTGGCACGGACAGGCCTTTAGTTCCTTCGATCAGATGTTCGAACCCCTTGATAACGCCCGCTACGCTGCCAAATTCATGACCTCGCTCTTTAATGAGGGTGGTTCATGGTCTTGGGCCGCCGGGGCCTATCATTCGCGCACTGAATCTTTGGCCTCAAAATATCGCGCGCGCTATGAACGCATCGTCGCCAACCTGCCCAACGCCTCGACAGAAATTGAATTGCCCGTGATAATTGCGGCAACAAAAAGAAATCAGCGCACCACAAGCCTATCCACATGGGGACCGTTTCAACCCCTTGATATGGAGGATATTCCTGTGAAAAACGGCAGCCTTGCCGGGGGGTTATTAACCACGTCCTCCAGCCCGTTACTGATTTCAGCCAACGGAGCGTTGTTCTAAATATGAACCCAAAATTCACCATATCAATGCTGTTTCAGCCTACAATATTACTGGCGCTGGCGCTGATGGCCGTGATTGTCATGATGATCTTGCCAATACCCGCATGGGTGCTGGACATTGGCCTGGCCATCAGCTTTGCCCTTGCGATTTTGATTTTCACCATCACATTATTCATCGACCGCCCGCTGGATTTCTCGTCTTTCCCGACAATCCTGCTGGCCAGCCTGATGCTACGCCTCTCACTTAATGTCTCATCAACCAAGTTGATCATCGGGCAAGGCCACACTGGCCCGGGTGCGGCTGGCGAGGTCATCCACGGGTTCGCGATGTTCATCATGGGCGGTTCGGTTTTCATGGGGCTGGTGGTTTTCAGCGTGCTTTTGATCGTCAATTTTATCGTTATCACCAAAGGTGCGGGCCGCATGGCCGAGGTTGGCGCGCGCTTTGCCCTTGATGGTATGCCCGGCAAACAACTGGCAATCGACAGTGACATGGCAGCTGGTGCCATCAGCCACGAAGAGGCCAAAGAACGCCGCCGCATCGAACAAGAAGAAACCACATTTTTCGGCTCGCTCGACGGGGCCTCAAAATTCGTGAAAGGTGACGCCATTGCCGGACTTCTGATCACGATGCTTAACATCGTCATGGGGTTGGCGATGGGTATATTCATGCACCAGATGCCTCTGGCCGAAGCCTTTGAATCCTATAGTATTTTAACCATCGGTGACGGGCTGGTCAGCCAAATCCCGTCGGTTATTATCTCTATCGCATCCGCCCTTTTGCTGTCCAAGGGCGGCGCGCATGGTTCAACCGACAAGGCCCTGATGGGACAGCTTGGCGGACATCCGGCGGCATTGGCCACCGTTGCCGGGCTGCTGGCGCTGTTTGCCCTGATCCCGGGGCTGCCCTTCATCCCATTTATGATCGGATCTCTCATACTGGGAGGCAGTGCGTATCTGTCGCTCCAAAGCAAAGCAAAGCTGGCAAAAGCCGAGGCTGTGAACGCCGTCGAACCTGACACAGCGACTACGCAAAAGTCCCTTGGGGACATGCTGGACCTTGATGAAATTCACATCGAATTTTCCTCGGATCTAGTGCCGACCGTCATGGATCAGGTGACCGGCCTTGATACAAGAATTGTCAACATGCGTAACCATATTGCCTCAACCTACGGGCTGATTATTCCCGAAATTCGCCTAACCGATTCCCCGATGTTGGATGATGGTGAATACGTGATCCGCATCCAAGGGGTTGAGATTGCGCGGTCCTTGATTGAAACTGATAAAGTATTGGTTCTATTGAACGATCCCACTGCTCCACCCCCTGAAGGGCGCGATGTGAAAGAGCCAGTTTATGGCGCTCCTGCGCGCTGGATTGACCCTGCGATGCAAGAAGATGCGTCGCTGCGCGGCCTGTCCGTCGTTACCCCGACTGAGGTTGTGGCCACGCATTTGCTGGAGGTCATAAAGCAGAACTTTGCCCGGCTTTTCTCGCGCCGCGCGCTACGCAAATTGCTGGATGAATTTGTCTCCGTCTCCGACCCTGCGCGCGCCGAGGCAAACCGTCGTGTGCTTGATGAGCTGGTGCCCGATAAGGTGCCGATCGATATCCTGCATTCTGTATTGCGTATTTTGCTTGAAGAACGGGTCTCCATCCGCAATCTGCCCTTGATCATGGAATCTATCGCCGAGGTTAACGGCTATCTTAAAGGGGTCGAGGCCATCGGCGAACATGTGCGCCATAGGCTTGGGTTTCAGATCGTCGCAGAGCTGCAAGAAGAAGGCGGAACTTTGCCATTAATTCAGCTCTCCAGCGACTGGGAAGAGCTGTTTGAAAAGCATCAGATTGAAGGTGAGGCCGGCACGATCGATGTGGCCCTGCCCCCTGATGAGTTCAACCGTCTTGCCGATTCTGTGGCGGACAAGATATCCAAAGCCGGGGAAAAAGGCCGCTATCCGGCGATCGTTACCTCGACACGCAGACGGCGGTTTCTGCAAACAGTTTTAACAGCCAAAGGCATCCGCAACCCGGTGTTTTCCTTTGAGGAAATCGGCGCAAACACCAAACCCGCCCTTGTCGGCGTGGCCTAAACCATGGAGCAATTGACCGCCTTGCTGGATTTCAGCACCCCCGCATTTACTGGCATTGTTCTGGTACTTATGCGCATCGGGGCGGTTGCGGCCTTGCTGCCCGGTTTTGGAGAACAAAGCATCCCGATGCGTATACGCATTCTGGTGACACTATCCTTTACCGCAATCGTCTGGCCCGCCGTATCTCCCTTGTTCACACAAGCACCAACCACGCTGGCCGAAATGCCCATGTTGATGATAATCGAGGCTATGATCGGTCTGATGATCGGCATTTCCATCCGTCTTTTGGTGATGGCGCTGCAATTGGCTGGCTCTATTGCAGCCCAAAGCACCTCGATTGCCCAAATCGCGGGCGCCGGGGCCACGCCGGACCCGATGCCAGCCGTTGGTAACTTGTTGGTTATGGCCGGGCTGGCGTTGGTTCTAGTGTCTGGTCTGCATGTCAAAGCGGCCATGGCGATGATTGAATCCTACAGCATTTTGCCCCAAGGCATGCTGCCCGCGGGCAGTGATGTCGCAACCTGGGGCACCGCGCATGTCGCATCGGCATTCTCGCTGGCGCTGGGCATGGCTGCCCCGTTTGTGGTCATGTCTTTTGCCTATAATATCGGCCTTGGCGCGATCAACCGGGCCATGCCTTCATTGATGGTTGCCTTTATCGGCGCACCGGCAATTACGGCGGGCGCTATCTTTTTGCTGGCGCTTACAGCCCCGATCATCCTGACATTCTGGAATGCGCGCATTGACGAAGTATTACAAAACCCCCTGGGCATGCCCTGATGGCGGGCGAAAGTGATGACAGCACTGGCGAAAAGGAACTGGACGCCACCCCGCAGAAACTTGAAAAAGCGCGCAAAAAAGGGGATATTGCCAAATCAAACGACATTTCTGTCGCCGCTGCCTATCTGGGCTTGCTGGTCGCATTTCTGGTCGCGGGCACCCTGTCAATTACCAAAGCTGCGGATGGGTTGACCATATTTCTGGCCTCACCTGACCTGCTAAGTGACAAGATCCTCGCACCCGGTGGAATTTTACTGTCGGCATCCATCCTTGGGCGCGTTGTCGGGGCAATGTTGCCGATTTTCGCCCTGCCGTTTCTGGCCGTTATCTTATCCGTTTTCGCGCAGCAGGCATTCATATTTGCTCCCAGCAAGCTTGCCCCGAAACTAAACCGTATTTCCCCGATTTCCGGAGCAAAAAACAAGTTCGGCATCAGCGGGTTGGTGGAATTTGGAAAAACTTTCATTAAAATGCTGGCTGTAGCCCTGACAGTCGGATTTTACATTCGTGGCAAATTGGATGAGATCGCCGGTCTGGCGCGTGCCAGCCCCATCTCCTTGATCGGGATGATGTTTGAGGTGCTTATGGATCTGCTGATCCTGATTTGCATTTTTGCAATTCTGGTCGGGATTGCGGATTTACTGTGGCAAAAATTTGACCACGCCCGCAAACAACGTATGTCATTGCAAGAAATGAAAGATGAAAATAAGGAAGCCGAAGGCGATCCGCACAGCAAGGCCCAACGCCGCCAGCGCGGGCGTGAAATTGCGACCAACCGGATGCTGCTGGAAGTGCCCAAAGCCGATGTTGTTGTCGTCAATCCAACCCACTATGCGGTCGCCCTGAAATGGAGCCGTAAACCCGGCACTGCCCCCATTTGTGTTGCCAAAGGCGAGGATGAAATCGCCGCGCGTATCCGTGAAATCGCCCATGAATCCGGCGTACCCGTGCACAGCGACCCACCCACAGCCCGCGCCATCCACGCAACCGTAAAAGTCGGCCATGAGATCGCATCCCAACAGTATAAAGCCATCGCTGCCGCGTTACGGTTTGCTGACATTATGCGCAAAAAAGCGCGTGAAAGAGGGGGGGCGTGACCCCGTCAGAAATCCGCAAACTGGTTGAACTGGCTGAATACGGTAAGACAAAAGACCTCGCGATTTATGCAAACCATGTGCAGAAAACCGAAGCTATAAGTCGGAAAATTCATGATTTGAACGCAGATGTACGGCGCAATGCACTATCAAGCGGCCATGATCTGGCGGTAAGCGCGCGCTGGCATGCTTGGGCAGAAAGTGAGCAGCAAAAACTCGAAGGAAAGGCCCATGAAGCAGCTCATGACAAAGAACTGGCGCGCAAATTGGCCGTGAAATCATCGGCCCGCGTTCAGGCGCTTGAAATGTTACTGAAAAAAGCTCTGGCCGAACAGTTGATCCTTAATCGCCGTCGCGCCGAGCAAAACAATGTTCCACCCGACGCCTGAGATTATTCGGCCAAAATACGGTCAAATTCCGCAGCAAATTGCAAATACGACATGTTAGACATGGTTTGATCATTGATCACAAATGTCGGTGTGGCGTTAATTTCATCAGCCAGCATTTTTTCCCGCGAATCCTCAACCAGCGCCTGCGCCATTTCGTTATTTTGCATACATGCCGTCATGTCTTCCTGGTTTAACCCCGCCAATTTGCCAATACCATAGAGGTTATCGACTATCTGGCTGGCGGTTTCCCCAACGGCCCATTCCTGCTGTTTTTCATAAATCATTCCGGCAATTCCAAAATAACGATCAACCCCGCCACAGCGCGCCAGCATGTCGGCCCAAAGGCCGGAACGGTCAAAGTAAACCGCGCGATAAATCATGCGAACTTTGCCGGTATCTATGTAATTTTTGCGAATATCGGGCAAAACATCTTTGTGGAAATTTTTACAATGCGGGCAGGTAAACGAGGCGTATTCCACCATCGTAACCGGTGCATCCTCAGCGCCAAAAGCCATCACCTCGACTGTAGGTACAGCATCTTGTGCAAACGCAGGAAGGGCCGTTGCAGCAACGCTGCCACCCAGTAATGCGATGGCTGAGCGACGGGTAAAAATTGGATTGTGTGTCATTGGCTTTCCTTTTGCAGTAGAACTTAGTGTTCTTTTAATACGTTATGGCCTAACATTTCCAGTGCTCTGCGCAAGCTGTCGTCTTTGACGGGTTTAAGGGCGGATTTCAGCGCATTCGCTTGCGGGGCAGACATCGTTTTTGGCGTAACATTTTCATGGATAAACGTCGAATTTGGTTGCGCAAACCCCTCGCCAGTCGTTTGGGTGATGCGGATACGCGATATGGCATTATAGCCATAACAGGCGTTCACTTTTTCGCGCAAACTTGGCAGCAGCATTTGCAGCTCTGGCGCCCGGGCACCGTCGGTTAACACGGTTAAAGTTGCACCGAACCCCTCGCGAGCATAAGAAACCTTGACCGGTTGCGCGATGGCCGCGATGGAATTTCCGACGACCTCTACCCAATGGGTAAGCAGTCGCATCTCGGCAAATCCACGTTTTTCGCCTGCACCGCGAATACGCTTGTGCAGCAAACCGCCGGTCTGCACAAACCCCCGTGCGTAGCGTTTGGGCTTGCCTTTCGCAGAATTTACGTCAGATTTACGCAACATGAGATTCTCGTTTTTCCATATGTTTCATAGTAACGCACCCAAAGCCTGCGTCCATACCCTTATGGGATGGCGGGCTGTAAACCTTACGTGAACAAATGGTTAATGCTGATAATCTGTTGAAATGGTATGACGCGCAGGCCCGCGAAATGCCCTGGCGCGTACCCCCGGCGCAGGCAAAAGCCGGAAAACGCCCCGATCCATACCATATCTGGTTGTCCGAGGTAATGTTGCAACAAACGACTGTGGCGGCTGTGCATAAGTATTTTCTAGCCTTCACCACTCGTTGGCCCGATGTCCATGCATTGGCCCGCGCGAAAGATAGCGCCGTTATGGGCGAATGGGCCGGGCTTGGTTATTACGCGCGGGCACGCAATTTGTTGAAATGCGCGCGGATTGTCTCAAAAAATATGGATGGCCGTTTTCCCGATACCGAGGATGCGTTGCGCACCCTGCCCGGCATCGGCCCCTATACGGCCGCTGCGATTGCCGCGATTGCGTTTCAGCGACAGGCAACTGTAGTAGACGCAAATGTTGAGCGGGTCATGGCCCGCATCCATGCAATTTGCGACCCCTTGCCCGATTGCAAACAGACCTTGCGCGATTTGGCCGAAGCCTTGACCCCAAGGCATCGTGCGGGCGATTATGCGCAGGCCGTCATGGATTTGGGCGCGACACTATGTGGTAAAAAACCCGCCTGTGATGCTTGTCCCTGGCAGCATGGCTGCGTCGCATTCTCTAATGGAACCGCGGCAGAATTACCTAAAAAACGGGCAAAGCCTGCAAAACCTCATCGACAGGGGATCGCCTATTTCGCGTGCCGCGCAGATGGCGCGATTTTGTTGGAAACACGTCCCCAAAAGGGGTTGTTGGGTGGAATGCTTTGCCTGCCATGTTCAGCCTGGCAGGCGGAAGCGCCTATTGAAAATCCGCCGCTTAAAGCTACGTGGCAGGCTTTAAACACGCCTGTAAACCATGTTTTCACACATTTTCATCTGGCCTTAACGGTTCATGTAACAAACGTTGCGCAAAACGCTAAACCATTGCGCGGAGAGTTCGTGACGCGCGTTGATCCAGATGCTCTACCAAGCGTGATGCGCAAAATATATCAGCTCGGAATTTCGGCAATACATGATAGTAAGGGACGAAATTGATCTATATAGGTACGTATTATGTCTGAAAACATACAAAAACTTGGATCAGCAGCGCCTTTTTGGGTCTCGATCATACTGGCACTGACCGTATTCCTGGCCGCGATTTTTGGTGGTTGGATGATCGCGCTGGTACCGTTTTATGGTATGGTTTTCAGCTCAATGCTTGATGGAATACTGGGGGATAATGTCGAAAATAATGATCCAAATACCGAATCTTTGCACCTGTTTTGGCACAATCTGATCACATTAATCTGGCTTCCGCTTCAGATAATATTTGTATTTTTTGCCCTGACCGCTGCAACGCGATTTGATCACCTTTCGACCAGCGAAGGCATTTATCTGATGATGGCCCTTGGCGTAGCAACTGGCGGTATCGGGATTGTTTATGCCCATGAGCTGATCCATCAAAAGAATAAATTGGAACGGAATTTGGGCGATGCATTGCTGGCGATGGTCCTTTACGGGCATTTTCGCACCAAACATATCCTGATCCACCATCGCTATGTCGCGACCCCGGGTGATCCGGTTACCGCGCGCTATAATGAGGGGTTTCATCGGTTTTTTGCGCGTTTAATGTGGCAAGGGCTGAAAGCCGCGTGGGATATGGAGGCCGGGCGGTTGCGCAAACGCGAGCTGACGCTTTGGGATAGCAGCAACCCGTTTTGGCGCTATACACTGTGGGCCTTGGGATTTTTGGTGCTCGCGTGGATTATCGGGGGCTGGAAAGGTGTCGGACTTTATGGCATTCAGGCATTTATTGCTGTGCTTTTTCTAGAATTAACCAATTATGTGGAACATTACGGGCTGGTGCGCAAACATCTTGGTGATGGCAAATATGAGACCGTAAAGCTGCATCACTCGTGGAACTCATCGCGCCGGTTTACCAATTATCTGTTGATTAACCTGCAACGCCATTCAGACCATCATTATAAACCCGAACGCCGCTTTGCCCTGCTACAAGCCCATGATACTTCCCAAGCCCCCGAAGGGCCGTTTGGCTATCCGATCATGGCCGCGATGGCGCTTATTCCGCCGCTCTGGCGCCGTGTGATGAACCCGCGTGTGCGTAAATGGCGCGGGATGTATTACCCCGAAATCACGGATTGGAGCGCCTATAGAGATGCCACTAATCCGATGCCACCATCGTTAACCAAATAATCAGCCTTCACGAAATGCTTTGGTGAAATAATCCATCAGGGGCTTAATAAGATAGCTCAGCGGTGTGCGATCCGTCGTTTTGATAAACGCCTGCACCGGCATTCCTGGAATAACTTCAAGGTCTTGCAGCATTTCGAACCCTTCGGCGCTGGGACTAATATCGGCAGAATAATATATTTCGCCGGTGATTTCATCTGTGAAAATATCCGCTGATACCCTGACAACATAGCCCGGAATTTCCGGGGTCGTGCGCATGTCAAACGCTGAAAACCGCAAATTGGCCGCTTGGCCTTGATGGACCTGATCAATATGCACTGCCGGGATGCGCGTAGTGATAATCAGCGCTGTATCTTGCGGGACAATGTATAAAATTGGCTCGGCGGGGCGGACAACGGCGCGCAGGGCATGGAATTTCTTACCATAAATCACCCCCGAGGCAGGGGCGCGGATATCCATGCGTTGCAGAGTTTCCAGCAGGGTTATGCGTTTTTCATTCAGCTCAATCTCGCGAAATTGCAGATCACGCAGGGTAGTGATCGCATCCTCGCGCAGGCGTGTTTGCAGGCGCAGTATTTCAATTTCAATTTCAGCGATACGACCACGACTTTGGGCAATATTTGCCGTCAAATCCCCCAAAAGACCGCCAACACGGGCCGCTTCGCGTTGCAAGCCCCGTACTTTTGCGGCCTGTGACAGGCCCTTTTCCAACAAGGCCAATTCATCGACCAGCTCTTCGTTCAATATGGTTTTCTGCGTTTGTGCGGCGGTTATTTGCGCGAATTTTCCAGTGATTTGCTCTTTGATCTGCGCGGTCTTTTCCCGCAGTAATGCCGCCTCGCGGGCAAGGGAATCGCGGCGTGCGGCAAATAAATCAGCCTGCCCATCGATTAATTCTTTAACAAACGACGCATTTGCGGCCTCAAGCAGATCGGCGGGAAATACCAGTGTTTCAACCCCGTCACGCTCGGCTTTAAGGCGAGCTTTGCGCGCGGCAATTTCATATAACTGCCCCGTAGTAACCGAAAGATCCGAGCGCAAAAGCGTGTCATCAAAGCGCATTAACACATCACCAAGGGCGACCACATCGCCATCATCCACCAGAATTTCGCCAATCACACCGCCGTTTGGATGTTGGACAACCTGTCGATTAACCTCAACCTCGACCAACCCTGATGCGATGATCGCGCCGGCAATGTTAACCTTTACTGACCACGTACCAAGGCCGAGCACCAACAGGGCAAGGGCAATGAAACCAAGGGTAAGCGGGCGACGGGTGCTCCAATTTTGGGTGCTCATTGTGCGGCCTCCGGCGCGATTGTCTTGGTGATATCGTTATGATTTTGCACCTGTTTTTTCAGAACCTCGTCACGGGGACCAAATGCGCGCGCCATGCCATCCTGCAGAACCATCAACAGATCGCATTCCGCAATGCCAGAGGGGCGATGCGCCATGATAATTACGGCGTTTCCAGCGGCTGTAAACCCACGGATCGCTTGATTTAAAGCGTCGGAACCCGGGGCGTCAAGGCTGGCGTTTGGTTCGTCTAAAACCAGCAAAACCGGGTCGCCATATATAGCACGCGCCAGCCCGATGCGTTGCTTTTGCCCGCCGGAGAGTTGCCCGAGCGCGCCAATTAGCATCGTGTCATACCCATCGGGTAATTTCAGGATCATCTCATGGGCGCCAGCCTTTTTCGCGGCGATGACAACAGCCTCGGGGTCAGGGGATTGGGCAAGGCGCGCGATATTTTCGGCGACACTTGCCTCAAACAGCACAACGTCCTGGGGCAGATACCCCACGTGCTGCCCCAGGTCTTGGCCATATTGATCAAGCGTTGCACCATCAAGCCGGATACTGCCCGACACAGGTGCCCAAATACCGGTGAGAATTCGTGCCAGGGTCGATTTTCCCGAAGCACTCGGGCCAATGATGCCAAGCGCCTGCCCCGGAGCCAGCTCAAAACTGATCATCCGCAGGGTGGCGCTATCGCTTTCAGGCGGCACGGCGGCAATTTTCTCAAGCGCTAATATCGCCCGTGGTTTTGGTAGCTTGGTCGGGGCTATGGGCGCGGGAACTTGTGCCAAAAACCGCGCCAGATTATGCCAGCCATAGCGCGCGCGCAGGATCAGCGGCCATTGCCCGATCGTCTGTTCAATCGGGGCCAACGCGCGCCCCATCAGGATCGAGGCTGCGATCATTGCGCCAGCCGTAACCTCGCCTTGCAAGACAAGATATGCGCCCAGCGCCAAAATCGCCGATTGCAGGAAAAACCGGAAAGTTTTTGACAGCGTGCTGAATGTGCCGGTCATATCGGAGGATCTGATTTGGGCCACAAGTGCCGTATTGCGCAAAGCTTGCCAGCGCCCGAGTGCCTCAGATTGCATGCCCATGCCACGGATAACATCCCCCTGCGCACGCAGCGAATCGGCCAGGGCATCACTGGCCTGACTCTTAAGATTCGCGTTGCCGACAGGACGAAACGTCAAAAGTTGGTTCACAATCGCGATAGCAATCAGCAAAATGCCGCCGACAAAGGCAAGCCAGCCAAGCATCGGATGGAAAATAAATATTGCCAATATAAAGATCGGCGCCCAGGGGATATCAATCAACGAAAAGGGCGCTGGCGAGGAGAGCAGTTTTTGCACCGCCTCCAAATCCCGCAAAGCGGACTTGTTTGAGGCAGATGTTTGCTGCAATGTTCCGCTAAAAACACGCCCATCAAGATGAGCCTGAAAATGCGCGCCAATACGGGCTGCAACGCGCCCTCGTGCATAATCCAGCACCCCCATTAATGTATATAAACCAGCGACCAAGATCAAAAGTGCTACCAGCGTTTCTTCAGACTGGCTGCCCAGCACACGGTCGTAAACTTGCAGCATGAACAAAGGCCCGGTAAGCATCAGAAGGTTTGTGAAAAAGCTGAACAGACCAATCGACAAAAACGACCCGGATTTACCAAACATCGCCTTGCGAAGTTCCCGATACCCGCTTTGTGCATCAATTTTTTGTTTTCTAGCCACGATTTCCCTAACTCAGATTATATGCGTCTTGTCCGCCAGAGCAAAATGGTTAACGAAAAGATGGAAGTTGGCAAAGTAACTTGGTGCGTTTACTATAAAATCATAAATATATGTTGAATTTGTTTTTACGGTAATTATATCTTTGTGTGAAGGGGTGATCAGAGCGTTGAATATATTTCGTATCAATTTGCTCATAGTATTGGCGGTTTGCGTTTCGGCCTGCGCCAGCGGCCCTGTGCCAGCAGACCATATTAATGATCCGTTTGAGCAAGCTAATCGCCAGGTTCATGAGTTCAACAAACTGGTGGATGTCGTGGCTTTGCGCCCTGTTGCCGCTATTTACGGAACCACCATTCCCGAAGAATTGCGGGATATTATTGACAATAGTGCCAATAATCTGGCGCTGCCCGGACATGCACTTAACCACTTGTTACAAGGGGGTATCTCTGACGCACTGGAAATAACGGCGCGATTTTTGCTAAATTCCACAGTAGGATTGGCCGGCCTGTTTGATCCTGCCACGAATGTCGGTCTTTTTGAGAACAATACCGATTTTGGCGAGACGCTCGGCACCTGGGGTTTTGCCGAAGGACCGTATATTGAGCTGCCACTGCTTGGGGCAAGCACGGTACGCGGCACAGTCGGGATTGTCGTAGATTTCGCAATTGACCCTTTGCGCTATGTGATTCCATCGCCTGAACGGGAATATCTGTTTTTGCTAAAAGGTATGGATGTTGTCGGTGACAGGCATGCCTATTCCGATTTGGTTGATGTGTTACTATATGAGTCTACAGACAGTTACGCCTCACAACGGTTAACCTATTTACAAAATAAGCGGCGGAACTTACAGGGTGAAACAATTGTCGAGGATCTGGAGGATCCATATGCATTTGACTAAAACAAACAACCGCCGGGGGTTTTTAAAAGCCGGTGCCGGTGCCGTAATTCTAGCGGCCCTGCCGTTTCGTGCATCAGCACTGAGCGAGCAACAATCGGTTGACCTTATCAATAAGGTCATCGCCGAGGTCCAGCGGATCATAAATTCTGGCAAATCCGAAGAAAATATGCTGGCAGACTTTGAGGGTATTTTCAAAAAATACGCCGATGTGACAGCGATCGCGCGCTATTGTCTTGGTGTGCCGTGGCGAAATGCGTCATCGGCTCAGCAAAGGGTCTATATTCCGGCGTTTCAACGGTATATTTCGCGTAAATACGGCAGACAATTCCGCAGCTTCAAAGGTGCGGAAATCAAGATTATCCGCAGCCGGGATGCCGGAAAACTGGGTATTTTGGTTGAATCAACAATCGACACTCCCAGAAAGGCACCTTTTGCAGTTGAATGGAATGTCAGCGATCGCAGCGGGCGGCCCAAGTTTATTAACCTGATTATTAAAGGCATCTCGATGCTGGCCACTGAGCGGGCCGAGATTGGCGCAATGCTGGAATCTTTTGGCGGCAATATGGACAAACTGGTTGCGCATCTTAAATCCCGCTGATGTGAAACAGGGTTTTAGGGGCGCCAATCTTCGGGGAAATTGTAATAGGTCGCCAGACAGCCAAGGCGCGCAGGCAGGTCGGGGTATTCATCCGCTGCCATTTCCCGCCCCAAACTCCCGGCTGTTGCGGATAAAAGCAGATTAGCAAGGCCTGAACTTGCGGATTGCGCATCCGTATTTACCCGCAATGCTTTTCGTTCAAGCGCCTGGCACGGGCTGTCAACTTCTTCATAAAGCTGTGGAAAAATATATGCGCCACCTGCGAGTATAACTGCAAAAATAAGATATTTCATGCTTAAGAAACCCACCCTTCCATTTCGTTTTCAAGTATAGCCAGTAAGGCTGTAATATGGTCATCACGCTCATTGAGACACGGAATATACGTGAAATCCTGCCCACCGGCAGCTTTAAAATCTTCGCAAATTTCGTCGTTGATTTCTTCCAGTGTTTCCAGACAATCGGCGGAAAATGCAGGGGCTATTATCGCGATATTCCTGATGCCGTTTTGCCCAAGCCGGGTGACCGCATCGCTGGTTGCCGGTTCCACCCATTTTTCAGGGCCGAATTTCGATTGGAACGTTGTGATCAGATGATCCGGCCCGCAGTCAAGCTCTTGTGCCAACAAGCGTGTTGTGGCCAGACAGTGACAATAATAAGGATCCCCTTCGTGCAAATACCGCGCATAAGTGCCGTGGTAGGAAACGACCAAACGTTCTGGTTTTTCGGGCAGGTTTTTGTAAGCTTCCCGGACTGAATTCGCCAGTGCTTTGACATAGGCAGGATGCGCAAAATATGCAGGCACGGTGCGAATGGCCGGCTGCCATTTCATCTTCATCAATACCCGAAACGCCTGGTCATTCGCCGAGGCCGTCGTTGGAGAGCCATATTGCGGATAAAGTGGGAAAAACACGATGCGTTCACAGCCCTGGTCTTTCAGACGCCGGATCACACTTTCAGTTGACGGGTTTCCATAGCGCATGCAGAAATCCACGACGATCTGATCTGCGTATTTCTCACCCAGCCTTGCGGCGATTTTTTCGCTCTGGGCGCGTGTAATGGTTAAAAGCGGGCTTTCATCGCGTTGCGTGTTCCAGATTTTCCGATAAGCCGCGCCGGATTTTCGAGGCCGCATGGTCAGAATAATCCCCTTAAGGATTGGCTGCCATTTCCACGCTGGATAATCCACGACCCGCCTGTCGGATAGAAATTCATCTAAATACCGCCGGATTGACCAGTAATCGGTGCCATCCGGTGTCCCCAGATTTGCCACTAAAATACCAACCTTTGGCTTGGGTAGATCTGGATGATCGCTCGGTTTTTGCACATCTGTAGCAGGGATTGTTGTGTCTGGCATTACGCGGTCCTTATAGATTTGTGCAACGGGCGGGTAAGTACCCTTCAAACGTGATATTATCGGCAATATTGCGCGCTTTTTCTTCCTCGGTCTTGCTGCGTATAGTCCAACACAAAACCGGGGTGTTTTGTGCTTTTAACCTTGCAACCGGCGCGCTGTCTAGTTGGCGCCAATCATGCGATATAAAACTGCATTTCGCCCGTCCAAAATCAGAAATATCGCGTAATTCAGCCGCGCGATCTTGTGAAATCATTTCGACAGAAAAATCGCTGGTGGTCAGTCCGCGCACAATATCAGGCGCCAGTTCAGACATTACTATCATCGAATGCGGGTTAAACGACATAACCGCGATAGGGCCTCTATAATTAGCTAATACCTCAGCGACCCGCGCCTCCAGACGCCCGACATTCGGGCCAAGCGCGCCGTCTTGATCCTTTAGCTCGATCAATATGGGAACCTCTCCATCAACCAGGTGTAATACTGCGCCCAGATCAAGTATCGGTTCGCCGCCGATTTTCAAAGGCGTTTTGCGCAAATCAGCGTCCATACGTTGTTGCACCGGACCGGTTTCATCCGTCAGACGACCCATATCATAATCATGAAACACCATCGCCTCGCCATCACGCGATAGCTGCAAATCCAGCTCAATGGCGTACCCACGCTTCATCGCGCGCACAAAGGCTCTGTGCGAATTTTCCTGCACGCCGTTTTCAATATCGTGCAAGCCGCGGTGCGCAATTGGTGTTTGCACAAAAACCTCAGCCAATTCAGCCAATTTCGAAAACCCCCTCAACCTCGACCACAACACCCAGTGGTAAAGACGATGAACCAACGGCGGCGCGGGCATGGCGGCCTTGATCACCAAACACCTCAACCATCAGATCAGAGGCGCCGTTTACGACCTTGGGATGGTCGCTAAAATCCTCAGTCGCATTGACAAACCCGTTCAGCTTTACCACCCGCACCAGGCGGTCCAAATCCCCGCTACAGGCTGATTTAAGCTGCGCAATCAGATTGATCCCGCAAGCGCGCGCGGCGTTATAAGCCTCTTCAATTGGAAACCCGTCACCAAGTTTTCCGCAAATCAACCCACCTGAATCCATTGAGATTTGCCCTGAAACATAAACCAACTTTCCGGTCTGCACATAAGGCACGTAATTGGCCGCAGGGGCGGGTGAATTTGGTAGTGCTATATTTAGCTCCGCCAGACGATCTTCAAATTTTCCAGACATTTAGGACCCCATTCTTGTGATTTTCAACAGATTACAATAATTCTAACGTGAGTTACATCACGAAAATAAAACAGGCGGTATGCCCGCGATAATTCGGGAAGGGGATCATAGAAAATATGGAACACCATTTATAGTGGTCACCCCCGACATATCGGCAATAAACTGTCACTTACCCCTATATTTGCCAATCCCGGACTTTTCATTTGAACGGGAATTGGTTAGACTATGCGCAATGATCGTCAAAGGCGGCAAATGGTGATGGCGAGCAGGCCTGATACCCAATGCGAGATTGTGCGGGTGGATATGAAAAATACAGGAACCAGACCGGGTATTTCAAAATTTGCACTTGGTGCAATGCTGGGTGTCTGGGCGCTCGCAGGTTGCGAAAGCATTTTGGAAACGGCCAGCTCTAACACGCCGGTCAACACGACGCGCGAAACGATCCAGACCGATGTTCTGGCCCCCGAAGCCTTTAGTATTTCCGACACCGCCCTTTGGGATGGTCGCCCGACTTTTGGCGGCGTGTGGCTAGCCTATCCCGATATTGATACCCCCGAACGGGTGCGTATAACCAATCCTGATAGCGGTAAAACCGTGATCGGGGCGCTTTATAAACGCGAACGCCAGTTTCCGGGGCCAAAGATTGAACTGTCGGCGGATGCGGCAAATGCGCTTGGGGTGATTGCTGGTAATCCGACCAAGCTGACCATCGTGGCCTTGCGCCGTAAAGAGGTCGAGATTGAGGTTGAAGCCCCCGTGATTACAGGCGATGCCAACGCGCGCCCATTGCGTCGCCCTGCATCGGTTGTGCCTCCAGCGCCCCTTGTTGCCGCAGCCCCCGAGGTTGCCGCAGCGGTGGGTGAAGCTGCAGTAGTTGAGGCCGTCTCTGCCGTTACCCCGCCCCTTGCAACAACGACCCCCGAGGTTGAAACAACCACACTGCCGCCGCTGGAAGCAGAAGCTGTTGAAAGCTCGATCAATGTCTACATTCAGGTGACAACTGTGCAAAGCCAGGCCCACGCCGATGAGGCGGTGGAAAAACTGCAAAACGCCGGGCTGATTGCGGCCGTTCATAACCGCACTGCGGGCGGCAAGACTTTGTACCGGATCGTTGTCGGGCCAGCTACCTCGCCAGATGCGCTGGAAATAATGCTGCGCACTGTGCATGAGTTGGACTATAAAAATGCGATAAAGTTGAAATAGGATATTGCAATGGCGCGTCTGATTTTTGCTCTGCTATTCTTGTTTACGGCCCTGCCGGTGCAAGCGCTCGACACGGCTGCGCGTGTGGCTTTTGTGATGGATTACAATACAGGCACTGTGCTGATGGCAAAAAATGCCGATCAACCGACCCCGCCTGCATCCATGTCCAAACTGATGACCCTGAATATGGTTTTTGAGGCCCTTTCCGATGGTCGTCTATCGCTAGAGGACACGTTTCGGGTTTCAGCCAAAGCTTCGCAAAAGGGTGGCTCTAAAATGTTTGTGCGCGAGGGTGCAAAAGTGCGGGTTGAGGATCTGATCCGCGGGGTGATCGTGCAGTCCGGCAATGACGCCTGCATCGTTTTGGCCGAAGGTCTGGCCGGCTCTGAGGCCGCATTCGCCAAGCTAATGACAGCCCGCGCACTTGAGCTGGGCATGGAAAATTCGCGCTTTGTCAATGCAACCGGCTGGCCTGATCCGGGTCAGGAGATGAGTGCCCGTGATCTGGTTTTTCTGGCCCGCCGACTGATCGACAGTTTTCCGCAATATTACGGATATTTCGGGGAAACTACCTTTACTTGGGAAGGTATCGTGCAAAACAATCGCAACCCTTTGCTTAGTCTTGGCATTGGTGCGGACGGTTTGAAAACCGGCCATACGGCTGAGGCGGGGTATGGTCTTGTTGGTTCGGCAGTGCAAGGGGATCGGCGGATTATTTTCATGTTTGGCGGGCTGGATTCTGCGTCCGCCCGCTCGGTTGAGGCTGAACGCATCACCAGCTGGGCTTTTCGTGAATTTGCCATGAAAACCCTGTTTAAAGGTGGCACAAATATCAACACCGCCAAGGTTTGGCTGGGGGCTGAAGACAAGGTGGAACTGATGCTTGCCGGTGATATTGAGTTGCTTTTGCCCCTTGCAGCGCTGAAAAATGTCACAGCTGCATACAGTTTTGAAACCCCGGTTACAGCGCCGGTTACGGCAGGGCAGACCCTTGGGGAGTTGGTCATAACCATCCCCGACATGCCCCCCTTGCGCTATCCGCTGATCGCTGCAACTGCGGTCGATGCCGGGGGTTTCGCGCAACGCCTGAGCGCTGCGACAGAGCTGTTGTTGTTGCGTATCCGCGCCAAAACTTCGGGGCTTTGAGATGTCAGGAATATTCCTGACTTTTGAAGGGATCGACGGCTCGGGGAAATCTACGCAAGCACATCTTTTGAGCGATGCACTAAAGACTGGCGGGCATTCGGTGGTGTTGACCCGCGAACCCGGCGGCTCTCCTGGGGCTGAGGAAATTCGCCAACTTTTGGTCGCCGGAGACCCGGGCCGCTGGTCACCCGAAACCGAGATCTTGCTGTTTAATGCGGCGCGCCGTGATCATCTGGAACGGACAATTCAACCTGCACTAAAGCGTGGTGATGTGGTGATTTCCGACCGTTTTGCAGATTCCACCCGCGTATACCAAGGGGCCGTTCGTGCTGATCTGCGCGAGATGGTTGATGCTTTACACGACCGCATGATCGGGTTGGAACCCGACCTCACATTCATCATCGACATGGACCCGGATGTCGCCCTTACCCGCGGTCTGGCGCGTAAATCCGGCGAGGATCGCTTTGAGGATTTCGGTCTCGATTTCCAACATCGTCTACGGGATGGATTCCGCGCACTGGCCCAATCCATACCATCGCGTTGCGTTTTGATAGACGGAAATCGTACAGCAACAGAGGTTGCTGCCGATATTTTACCGCGCGCCTTAAAGGCCTTGATATGAGCGATGAAGATATTCCGCAATCCGATCAGATTGCAGGTGCCCCACACCCGCGCGAAACCGTTAGGTTGTTTGGGCAAGACTTGGCCCAAACCGATTTTCTGCGCGCGTTCAGCACGGACCATTTGCACCATAGTTGGCTGATTACAGGCCCAAAAGGGGTTGGAAAAGCAACGTTAGTGTGGAATATCGTGCGGTTTTTGCTATCTCAAGATGGGGGCGGAACAGCGGGGGCTGACAACCTGCATATTGCCCCCGAAGACCCCGTTTTTCGCCGTGTAGCAGCACTCGCCGAACCCGGGGTATTTTTATGTCGCCGGCCTTGGGATGAAAAGAAAAAACGGCTTAAGGCCAATATTACAGTCGAAGAAGTGCGCAAATTGAAAAGCTTTTTCACCCTGTCAGCAGCCGATGGCGGGTGGCGGGTGGCGATTGTCGATTGCGCTGATGAAATGAATGCATCGGCTGAAAATGCGCTTTTGAAAATTCTTGAAGAACCACCTGCAAAAACCATTATCCTGTTAATCAGCCACCAACCGGCCAGATTGCTGCCCACCATCCGTTCAAGGTGCCGCGCGCTGCGCTGTCAGGCTTTGACGCCCACGGCGTTGAACGATGCGATGACACAAGCCGGGTTTGATGCAGGTGATAATGCTGTCGCGCTGGCTGAATTATCCGGCGGCTCTGCCGGTGCCGCGATCGCTCTTTTGGCACAGGACGGCTTGGCGCTTTATGCTGATATATTGTCTCTGATCGCCACGGCCCCACGCATGAACCGCCCGCGCATTCTGGCGCTCGGCGAAAAATGCAGTGGTAAAAACGCCGAAGCCCGGTACGACCTTTCCATCCGCTTGTTGTTGCTGGCGCTGTCGCGACTGGCGCTAAGCGGGGCAAAAGGTAGTGCCTCTGCCAACATTTCTATTGAAGCCGAACTGGCCGCACGCCTGTCTGCCAGCCCCGCGCAGGCACAGGAATGGGCAACGTTAGTGCAGGAACTAACCGCACGCATTACCCATGCGCGCAGCGTAAACCTTGACCCCGGGCAAGTGATCCTTGATACCTTCCTTAGTATTGATGCCGCCGCCCAACGCGCCACCCGTTTGTCGCCATAACGCCGGAGCCATGATGACCAAACCTGCCATTGTTGACAGTCACTGCCACCTGGATTTTCCCGATTTCGACGGGCAATTGCCAGAAATCATCACCAATGCAGCCGTAGCCGGCGTTACGCGGATGGTCAGCATTTGCACCAAACTGCGCAATGAGCCACAGGTCCGCGCCATTGCCGAAAATCACCCGTCGGTGTTTTATGCCGTAGGCACTCATCCCATGAGTGTGGCCAATGAGCCCATGGCAAGTATCAATGACCTTGTTGATATCGCCCAACACCCAAAGATGATCGGGATTGGCGAAACCGGGCTTGATTATCATTACACCGCCGACAGCAAATCGATCCAACAAGAAAGCCTGCGCATTCACATTGAAGCCAGCCGTCAAACCGGCCTACCGCTGATCATTCATTCACGTGCAGCGGATACGGATATGGCGCGTATTTTGACCGAGGAGCATGCAAAAAGCACGTTTTCTTGCGTTATGCATTGCTTTTCTTCCAGCGCTGAACTGGCCCAGGCTATGCTGGATCTGGGCTTCTATCTATCGATGTCTGGCATTGCGACATTCAAGAAATCCGAGGCGCTACGTGCAATTTTTGCATCCGCACCCGTTGACCGCATTCTGGTGGAAACCGACGCGCCCTATCTAGCCCCGCAAGCCTATCGCGGCAAACGAAATGAGCCTGCGTACACAGCCTTGACTGCGGCTACGGGGGCTGAGGTTTTCAAGATGGAATATGCGGATTTCGCAGCGCAAACCTCGGAAAATTTTGACCGCCTGTTTCCCAAAGCTGCCGCTTGGAAACCTGCATAATGGCCATTTTGCGCTATACAATCCTTGGGTGCGGATCATCAGGCGGCGTGCCCAGATTAGGCGGGCATTGGGGGGCTTGTGACCCTGAAAACCCTAAAAACACCCGCCGTCGCTGCGCCATGTTGGTGGAACGGATAACGCCAGATGGCGTGACCCGGGTACTGATTGACACGGGGCCGGATATGCGCGCACAACTGCTGGATGCCGGGGTTGGGCATCTGGACGGCGTGGTTTACACCCATGACCACGCGGATCACATGCACGGTATCGACGATCTGCGCATGGTGGTTTTTAACCGGCAATCCCGCCTGCCTGTCTGGGCCGATACCCGCACGACTGACAGCTTACTGGCGCGCTTTGGCTATGCCTTTATTCAGCCACCTGGCAGCTCTTACCCTGCGATATTAGAACTGTGCCGCCTTGATGGTCCCCTTGAAATATCTGGGGCGGGCGGGGTGATCAACCTTGCGCCATTCACAGTAAAACATGGTCGTATTGACGCGCTGGGTTTTCGTATTGGCGCGCTGGCATACCTACCGGATGCAGCCGAAATCCATGATACGGCATGGAAAATACTGGCTGACCTTAAGGTCTGGGTCGTTGATGCCCTACGCTATAAACCCCATCCCAGCCACGCCCATCTGGAACGCAGCTTGCAATGGATTGCGCGCGCAGCACCCGAACGCGCGATCTTGACTAATATGCATATTGATCTGGATTATGACACATTGAACGACGAAACCCCTGAGCATATCACCCCTGCCTTTGACGGCATGGTAATTGAACTTCAAGCATGAGCCTTGAGATTTTACAAACCATCCTGCCGGTCTTTCTGATTATCGCTGCGGGGTATATCGCGGTCAGATTAAAAGTGTTCCAAGTCAGCGCCGTAGACGGCTTGATGGTATTCACGCAGAGTTTTGCCATCCCGTGCTTGTTATTCCTCAATATTATGCGCCTGGATCTAAATGCGGTTTTTGACTGGCGCATGATGGCAGCATTTTACAGCGGGGCAATTCTTAGCTTTATCCTTGGTATACTGGGTGCACGATTGCTGTTTCACCGCCGCCCCGGGGATTCTGTCGCCATCGGGTTTAGCGCCATGTTTTCCAACGGCGTATTGCTGGGCCTGCCGATTATGGAGCGCGCATTTGGACATGAGGCTCTGGCCGGAAATTTCGCAATCATTTCAATCCACGCGCCGCTGCTGTACTTGATCGCCATCACCATGATGGAGGCCGCGCGCGCGGATGGCCGCAGTGCCTCGGCCACAGCTATCATTGTATTTAAGGCCATGTTCAAAAACGCCCTAATGATCGGCCTTGGTCTTGGATTTATCTTTAATATCAGCGCTATAACTTTGCCTTCCGCCGTACTGTTAACCACAGAAATGGTGTCACGCGCGGCCCTGCCAACAGCCTTGTTTGGCCTTGGCGGTATCCTTGCACAATATTCATTGCGCGCCAGTCTTGCCGAGGCAAGCATGATTATCAGCCTGAAATTACTGCTTCATCCCGCCCTTGCCTATATTTTTTGCGTCCATGTTTTCGCCCTGCCGATTGAATTCACACGCTCGGCTGTTGTGATGGCCTCCATGGCGCCGGGGGTTAATGCCTATGTTTTTGCCAACATGTATAACCGCGCCAAAGATGCTGCCGCCAGCGCGGTGTTGCTTGGCACTGTGGCCTCAATTTTCACGGCCTCAATTTGGCTGTGGGTCTTGGGTGATCTCTAGTTTGTGATCACCGGCGCGTTATATCCTTCCAGAGCAAACACTGGCGGATCACCATTCAGGCTCTCTATTTTGATATGCGCCGGTGGATGCCCGAGGCCGGAACTACGATTGAAAGCCGGCATTCAGGCCCGGGATTAAAATACCATATTCAGGCAGATTCTCTTTGCCGTTATAGTTCTTGGGATAAGGCTCGCCGGCGTTACATGCCATTTGCGCCGAGGAATTCTCCATTTAGCACGTTACGGACATCAAGCCGCCGATGATACTTTTTGGGCACGTGTCTTGGCAGCGAAAATCGACCTCGCAATAGGGGCGAGCAGTGACATTTGCATAGGCTGAATTTCCGCGCAACGCATTGATTGTAGAAAGGTAATTAACATTAGCCGGTTCCAACCCATGCACTGCTGCCATAACGCTTGCAGCCTCATTAACTGCGCCAGATGCCATTGCGCCATCAAGGGCAAGGCGCGACAGGTTATTTTGAAAGGCCGGATTATCCCCAGACAGCGCCACCGCCGCACCAGCAGCCAAAACGCCCGTCATAAGAAAATCGGTGCCAAAATATTCGGGATCATCGGCATATATCTCAGCACTCATCGCAGCGTAATTTGATAAAGCTGCGGCATGTTTATCATCGCTTAGGGCCTACGCGCCAAACATCCAGTCCGCCGCATCAAAATTACGTTTTGCAAAAAACGCATGCCCCAAAGCCGTGGCAAGGTTGGCATCACCGGCTGCAAGAGCCGCGCGAAAATCATCCGCCGCGCCTTCAACAAGCACGCCTTCGATTTCTGTCATCCCTTTGATAATTGCCACGCGCGTCGCTTATCTGCTGTTGCACTGGCTGGTATTATAATCAGCGCCATACTGCATAAAATCCCAATAGTCCGTATCTGTGTTTTTCCAAAAACCGCCATGATAGCTCTCCTTTAAAAGGTAATCATACACTATTTCGCGCAAAAATTATAGGCTGGCCCTATTGGTGCAATGCTTTTATGAAAGATGCACCGGGGATTAATGGGTAAAATGACCAAGATACTAGTCAAATTAGATGTCGCGCAGCACCGCCGTTGGTTCGGGGTTTTGCTGCTGGCGGGGCTTGGGGGCAGCCTGTTGTATGTTGCCGCAGTCTCAAGGTTTGATGCTGGGTTAAACGGGGTTCTTCTTGCACTCGGTGGCGCTGCATTTCTTTGGGCGGCTTGGCAGCTTTACCTTGCGACGGCTGATACGTTGATCTTAACCCGCGAGGGTATTTCAACTGAAACCGGGCGGCTTATCTGTCGAATGGAAGATATTGAGAGCGTTGACAAAGGGTTTTTTGCCTTCAAGCCATCCAACGGGTTTTTGATCCATCTGAAACAGCCCGGCCCGCGGGCATGGGTGCCGGGCATGTGGTGGCAAATCGGGCGGCACATCGGTATCGGCGGGGTTACCTCACCACGCCAAGCCAAGGAAATGGTGGCAATTATTGCAATGGCTTTGCGGGAAAGTACGGCAGGGCTTTAGGCCAGATCATTATCCAGTAAGTGTTGCACAGTATCGGTAATCGTCTGCGTATTAGATATAAAATCTACCCCCAGAACCTTTCGGGCAGCGTTGGCGTCTACCAGAACTTCATGCCCTAAAACCGGCACAATGCCACGGATTGCCCCGTCCCAAAGCGCCATTATCCGCATCAGCCAGTTCGGCGCAACGCGCGTGGTAATCTTGCGATCCGGGCAGATTTCTTTCACCAATTGCGCAATATCTACAAACCACATGGAACCAGCTGCCCCGATGAAGCGTTGCCCGATGCTATTGGAATTTTCCAGCGCGGCCACATGCATTTTGGCTGTATCGCGCACATCCACAATCGGAAACGACAGGCGCGGGACAGCAGGGTCTTTGCCCGACAAAACCCGCCCGATTATGGACAAGGACGAGCCTATATTGGTATCCAGCGGCGGTCCCAAAACCAAACTCGGGTTTATCGTGGTTAACTGAATTTCAGGATTTTTGGCACAAAAATCCCACGCGGCTTGTTCGGCCAGTGTTTTTGATTGTCCATAAACTGCGCAACTAGGATGATCGATATCACTCCAGTCATTTTCTGTGAATATAGCCCCGTTTTCCGGCTTGTCTTTATACATAATTGCGACAGTTGATGAGGTCAGGACCACACGGGCTACCCCCATCTTTTTTGCAGCTTTTAAGGCACGTAAACTGCCATCCACTGCCGGACGGATCAGATCATCGGCATTCTTGGGATCAGCCAGCGGAAACGGTGAGGCCGTATGCATCAGCACATCAATATCCAGCAGCGCCGCATCCCAACCGGCGTCATCGGTTAAATCAAGTTCGACAAATTCCAGCCGTTCCAGTGCGGATTTGTCATCCAGATGCGCGGCCATTGCTGCGCGCACCTCCTCTGCCCGTTTGTCAGACCGCACAGAGCCACGCACGTTATATCCGCCGTTCAAAAGCTGCAAAACAATGTGTTTGGCGATATAGCCAGACGCGCCGGTAACCAGAACTTTCTGTATCATAACATTCCCTTTTTGAACCAGCATAGAGGATGCAAGCGACATAAAAAAGGCCCCCGCAACAGGAGGCCTTTTACTTTATATTTTGCGTGGTTCACGCGATAATTTTGGATACGACGCCGGAGCCTACGGTGCGGCCGCCTTCGCG
>CAYSAZ010000023.1:7294-26723 GCA_964429065.1 uncultured Rhodobacterales bacterium | reverse complement strand
GCCACTATGGTGGCGGGTATCATGCCGCCAAGCCAACTCCTGAAGAAGTTTGCTTCTCACCCGCGTCAGCATGACCTTGCTATCGCCCTTCGTGAAATCGGACGGGTTGAACGGACACTCTTTATAATCGATTGGCTGCTGGATTCCGACATGCAACGCCGCGCCCAAATTGGGCTTAATAAAGGAGAATCTCATCATGCCTTAAAGAATGCGCTGAGGATCGGTCGCCAAGGTGAAATACGAGATCGCACCGCTGAGGGTCAGCATTACCGCATGGCAGGTCATAATCTCCTAGCCGCCATCATAATCTATTGGAACACAGATCAACTTGGTAAAGCTGTTGTACAACGAAAAGGCGAAGGGCTGGATTGTTCACCCGACCTCCTTGCGCACATCTCGCCCCTTGGGTGGGCACATATCCTCATTACTGGTGAATACAGGTGGCCAGAACGGTGACCGTAGAGCTTAGCGTACTATTCTGCCCCCTACCAGACTCGACCCCTCATAGCAAAAATTGACCTCTCCAAGGGTTCATTGTTCCCAAGGAAACTGGTGATCATTGCGTTCATGAAACGTTCTGGCTCAATATGAGCCTCGTTCATTCCAAATCCGGATACATCAAGAAGGATATCTAACAGTGTTAACTGGCATCGCCCGTTTCCCTCCCGGAAAGGGTGAATGGCATTGATCTCTGCTATATAGTGAGCCGCGCGCTTCGCAAAAAGCTGTGGTTGTACGATCTGCGATAGATGATCCTCGTTAGCCAGTTGGGCGAACAGTCCATTCATTCCAGTATCAATATATTCTGGCAAGCAAAACAGGTTCCCACCTTTACTTGTTCGAATTTCGCGCGACTTGCCAGCCCAATCATATACATCTTGAAAGAAGTGATGGTGAATCCGCCTGTAATGAGCGTAGTCAAGCGCGCCATCCGGAAGTGGTTCCTCTGAGCGCGTCAGAAACATAAGCTGTTCAAACTGATCCAACTCATCCTGGTTTTGCAGGCCAGCTTTGTTTTTTAAAATTGACGTTCCTGGGTAACAGAGTGGGTCTGCGGTGGCGTCGTAGCGGCTCATTAGCCCGCCTTCGAGACAAAGGCACCCATTATTGCGGCGCGGAGCGCATCGCCCTTAAGTCCGTTTCGCTCAAAGCGCGAGATCGTGCGAGATGATTGTTTGCTTAACGACATCCCCTCAACTCGCCCGAACTTCTCCGCCTTCTCTTTGCCAAGAGGTTTGACGGTGAACAGGCCGGTCGATGCGCAACGTTTTATGTTATTATTTTTCTTCATGAAGCAATCTTAACATAGGTCGGTGAACAAAGGCAAAAGGATACCGCTGCCCCTTCGCCCCCTTTTCGCCTCCACGAAAAGATGCGGTGCAGATACTTAAGCCCGAACTCAAAGTTTGGTCTTTCAAAGCAAGTCAGTTAACGTGACAACACCGGCGCGCCATGCCGGAAGTGCGCACAAAATCAAGGTGGCTAACGCAATCCAAGACGCAGAGTTAGCCGCCGCACCGTTCGCCCCCAACTGGCACAGAATCCAGTTGGCCCGCTACTGCGGCCCGCATGCCGTTTGCATGCATTTCTTGCAAATATTCGTATACTGCGGTTAAAAAACCGGCATTTTGTGCCAAGCGCGCTGGCACCAGATTGGGCAGGGCAAAAATTGCACGTATCAACGCCAGCGTAGACGGGCCATGAGCCTTGCAATATTTTGCAAATGTGACTTCGAGCGGGTCACGTAGCGCATACTTTTCGCCGTTATCATGCTGCGCCGCCAAATATCTTATCCAAGCGGCTGTCGCAAAAGCATATGTGCCTGCATCATTTCCGTTTTCAAGGGCCACAAGGGCCGGTTCAAATATTCGTTGCGGCATTTTCTGGCTGCCATCCATGGCGATCTGATAGGTTTCATGGGCGATATTCGGGTTCTTGAATCTTTGCAACAAGGCTTGAGCATAGTCCTCCAGATCCACCCCTTTGAGCGGGGCCAAAGTAGACGCTGCTGCCGATATGTGGCGGGCAATCATTTTGGACAATGCCGGATCTGCCATCGTTTCACGAACCAGTTTATGGCCCGACAGAAAGCCGGTATAGGCCAGCATTGAATGTGCGCCATTCAACATGCGAAGCTTCATTTGCTCGTAGGGCGCGACATCTTCAACCAGTAACGCCCCGACATTTTGCCACGCGGGGCGTCCGTTGCAGAAAGTATCCTCAATAACCCACTGGCTGAATTTTTCCGTTACAACCGGCACCAAATCTGTGCATCCCGTTGCCGCAAAAACCTTACTTTTCAAGGTATCGGTGGCGGCGGGGGTAATGCGATCAACCATGGTAGAGGGAAAACTAACATATGTGCGGATCCAGTCTGCAAGCTGAGGATCAAGCCGGTTGGCAAAATCCAGCACGCCCGCCCGGACCAGTTTTCCATTATCGGGTAGATTATCACAAGATAGCACGGAAAAAGGGCCGTGCCCTGCCGCGCGCCGAAGATGCAGGGCGCGTGTAATTAGGCCGACCACCCCCTTTGGGTTTTGCGGGGTAGCAAGGTCGGCTATGATATGCGGGTCATCAAGATCAAGCCCTTCTTGTTGGCTCTTGATCCCATAGGCTTTTTCTGTGACCGTCAAGCTTACGATACGGGTCTCTGGTCGAACCATTGCCGAAAGCACCGGGGTAACCCCGTGTTTGGCGGCCAATACCCCTGCAACACTGCCAATCACCCGAAATTCGGGCGGTATATTTGGCTGGTCTGCGTGAACCACCAGAAAATAGCGGCCATTCTGGGTGTTGAGCGCGGTGGCAATATCTGTGCTGCGCAAGCTCACGCCGAGAATGCGCCAATCCCCGCCAAAGCGGGCCAGAACATCATCTGTGTAAACCGCCTGATGGGCACGGTGAAATGCCCCCATACCGATGTGAACAATACCAATATCATGATTGGCCGGTGTATATCCGGTGCTGACTTTCCAGCCCATATCGTCGTTCGAGAGCGCTTTCATAGCACGGCTCCGGGGTGCTGTGCCGGTTTTTGCATCGGGTTTGATGACAGGGCTGCCATCACGCCGCGCAATTCGGCCAACCCGCGTAACCGTCCGGCAAATGGATATCCGGGTTGTTGCCGACGCCCGAAATCATCACCGATCATATGGCCATGATCGGGGCGCATTGGAATATTGCAATCATCGCGGCCTTGGGCTTTGCGCCGGTTTTCTTCTGCCAGAACGGCGGCAATCAGTGCGACCATGTCGGTATCTCCCTGCAAATGTGCCGCTTCATGAAACGAACAGGGGTAGGTGTTATTTTCACGCTGAACATTACGAAGATGCAAAAAATGAACCCGATGACCAAGGCGAGACATCATCCCGGGGAGATCATTGGCCGGATTGACACCAAGTGAACCGCTGCACAGCGTAATCCCGTTTGCAGGGCTATCAACCGCGCTAATAAGTCTGGCGAAATCATCTTCTACAGACAGCACACGAGGCAACCCCAGCAGAGAGAATGGTGGATCATCTGGATGACAACAAAGGCGGATACCCAGTTTTTGGGCAACGGGCACAACCTCTTCAAGAAACGCAAAAAGATTTGCTCTCAGATGTTCAGTGTTGATACCGTCATACGCTGCAAGCAAAGCCCGCAAACCCGATAGTGTCAGCGTTTGGTTTGCGCCCGGAAGGCCTTGCACAATGTTTGCGGCCAGCGCTTTGCAGTCGGCATCGGACATTGCCTCATAACGGTGTTGCGCGGCCTTGATTGTATCTTTAGAAAAATCCTGCGCCGCACCCGGACGCTTTAAGATCAACACATCAAACGCGGCAAAATCTATATGATCAAACCGCATACATCCTGCCCCGTCGGGAAGCCGCCAGTCCAGATCAGTGCGGGTCCAGTCAAGAACGGGCATAAAATTATAGCACACAACCTCCAACCCGGCCGATGCAAGGTTCTCAAGGCTGGATTTGTAATTTTCAATATGGTCGCGCCAATCCCCGTCGCGTTTCTTGATATCCTCTGAAACCGGCAAGCTCTCAACAACGTCCCACGTTAATGAGGAGGGGTTTCCATCCCTGCGACGTTTTATTTCAGCCTTGCGTGTATTGATGGAGTCAGGTGTCCAGACGGCACCATTTGGCACGTGGTGAAGCGCAGAAACCACGCCTGTGGCTCCGGCTTGCTCAATTTCTTCAATCGCAACGGTGTCCGACGGGCCGAACCATCTCCAGGTTTGTTTCATGATAAATGCCCGTATTTATAAGATTTTAGAGCCAAACCATAAGCGAGATCAACGGCGACCTCTGCGGCCTCGTCTTCGCCAATGCGATGTTCGGCCACTTGGTTGGCTAAAAAAGAACAATCGATCCTGCGCGCCAGATCATGGCGTGCAGGAATTGAGGGAAATGCCCGCGTATCATCATTAAACCCGACAGTATTGTAATACCCTGCTATCTCGGTTGTTATGCCGCGATATCGCAACATACCATCCGGGCTATCAAAGAACCACCACGCCGGACCTAGGCGCAAACAGGGGTATGCCCCCGCAAGTGGCGCAAGTTCGCGCCCATAGGTGGTCTCATCCAGCGTAAATAAAATAATTGTCAGCCGTGGATCATGGCCCATAATATCCAGAAGTGGCTTTAATGCACTCACAAAATCTGTGCGCGCCGGAATATCAAACCCTTGATCCGGGCCGTATTTTTCAAAAACAAACCGGCTGTGATTGCGCATTGAGCCAACGTGAACTTGCATCACCAAACCATCGTCGATACTCATCCGCGCCATTTCCGTCAGCATCTGGCCGCGAAACGCTTCTTTTTTGCGTTTCCCCGCCTTGCCCCGGAGAATATCCGCATATAGCGCTTGGCACTCTGCCTTGCTCAGGTCACTGGTCGTTGCGCTGGGATGCCCATGATCGGTGGCGGTGGCCCCATGCGCGATAAAATCGCGCCGCCGTTTTTTGTGCGCCCGCAATAGCCCTTTCCAGGTTGTGGTGTCTTCGCCAGTCAAGGCCCCCAACCGCGCAATGGCATCCTGAAACCCGGCCAGATCGGGGTTTGTTACACTGTCGGGCCGATAGGTGGGCACCACATGCCCCCCCCAATCGCTATGCGAGATAATACGGTGGTGCGCCAAATCATCCAAACAGGAGTCTGTCGTGGCAAGAACCCCAATGTTGAATTTGTCAAAAAGCGCCCTTGGCTTGAAGGCGTCAGATGCAAGCGCGCCTGAAATCCGGTCAAAGCTGTCATCGGCATCCAGTGAGGGAAGGGGGGCATCGAAACCAAACTGCTGCTCCAGCGTATAGTCCATCCAGTGCCGCACCGGGGTTGAACGAAACAGGTGATAGTTCTCTACAAACAAGCGCCAGATTTTACGGCCATCACCCTCAGCAGGCGTTCCGTCTATCGGCTTTACACCAAGCGCTGCGTGATCAACCCCCTGCGAGACCAGCATCCGCAAAATATAGTGGTCCGGAACAATCAGCAATTGAGCAGGGTCGGTAAAGTTTTGATTGCCTGAAAACCAGGCCGGATCGGTATGCCCGTGGACACACAGCAATGGCAGATGCGTGACTTCTTTAAATAATCGCTGCGCAATGCTTCGTGTTACCGGATCCGCCGGAAAAAACCTGTCTTTATTCAACATCATTATCCAAAGCCTCAAAAACAGAGTTAATATGTTTGCTGACCAGCGCCTGTGATAATTCAGCATTTCGGGCCTTGAGAGCCTTGATGATTTCAAGGTGCTGTTCAAAAGCCATGTGAATTCTATTGGGCAGGTTCGCGGTCAACATTATTCGGGCCCGATCTGTGTGGGACTTCACCGAGTGGGCAAGGCGCCACGCCGAAGGAATACCTGCAAGTGTGGCAAGTGCGGCATGAAAATCCTCATCCCGTCTGAAAAATTCGATATGGTCATTGTGGCTGACTGCAACACTTTGCAAAGCAATAATGCTGTCCAGTGACTTTAGGTCTGCACCTGCATCACAAATCAGCTTAACAACCTCGCGCTCCAACGCACGCCGTATGATGATCCCCTCTTTAACGCGGGCCTCATCTGTTTGCGCAATTATTGTGCCGACCTTATAGCGGGCCTCGATCAAACCGTCATCAATCAAGCGCAGATACGCCTCTCGCACAGGCGTTCTGCTTACGCCAAACCAGCGGCTTAAATCTGCTTCGTTGATTGCGTCAAGCGGTTTGAGGTTTTCCAGAATGATATTGAGTCGGACAATTTCATATATTTGCCCCCCAACGGGCCGGTTCCTGTCAATTTCACTTCCAAATGCCAAAACAGGTGCGTTTTGGGCGGGTTTTTCAGGTGCAGATCGTGCCATGATACCTCTCGTATTTCCATGTGTAGTATACATGTATACTTGAAAATTACAAGACGTAGCCGGCTTTCAATAGATATTTGTTCAGGGCGTGCATGATCATTGTGGAGAGGCTCGGAATTTATACACTAAATGCCTTACGGGTTTTGTAGGGAGCGGCGCGAGGCCGGGGTCATTTTAGGCCCCAAGATCGTCATCCGAGGTTCCAGCATTTTTTCTAATATGCGCGTATGTCCGGTGCTGTCTGTAAATTTCAGGTCATCGTCGCACAGGTCAAACACGGTGAAATCGGCCTTTTGTCCAACGCGCAGGCCTTGGCGGCTTTCGAGGTTCAGAAATGATCGGGGGTTGTGGGTAATGCAGTCGATCACCTCTTCAAAGGTCAAACCAACGGCCAGCAATTTTGCCGCTGTCGTTGCCATATCAAATACCGGTCCATTAACGTTTTTCAGGTGAATATCGGTTGAAATCGAAAACGGCTTAAGTCCTTTCTTGATGGCGGTTTCGGCGGTTTTGAAATCAAAGGAGTCACCTCCATGGCCTACATCCATATGCACACCGGAATCAGCCAGCTTCATGGCATAGGAAAAAATATTAGGGGTATCGAGCACGCTGCCCCCAGACTTTCCATGAAAACAATGGGTGATAATATCTCCGGGGGTTAACAGGTCAAATATCTCATCCACCATCGGACTTGGCCGCCCGATATGGACCATCAGAGGCAGCCCGGCGATCTCTGCCACGCGTTTTGCAATCAGCGCCGGCGCGATGCCGAGGTCCCCGACTATAATTTTACCGGCTCGCACTTTAATCCCGCAAATAACATCGCGATTGGCCTCGATTACTGCGAGTGTGCGGTCGATATCAATGGCATTGATGCTGGTCAGTTCAGACACGCGATTACACGCCACCAGCCCGATAGACCCTATGTTTACAAAGGCTTTTATGGTTTCGGGGCTTGGCTCAATGATATATTCGCGCAGCCCGTGAAATGCCGCCTCGCCAGAGGATCCGGCATCGGCCATTGCCGTTACCCCACGGCATAGCCCGGCGTCTCCGGGACGTACCGAAATATCAGTGCCCCCATGCCAGACATGCACATGTAAATCGGCCCATCCCGGGGATAGCCAAGCGCCGGCACAGTCAATAATCTGTGCGTTTTCATCAGCAGTTTCGCAGATGAGCCCCTGGCTATCTACGAAAATTTCTGCGGCCACATATGAACCGGTAAACCCGATTGCCTTAAAATTCCGGATGACAAAGGACATGTTTACAGTTCCATTTTTTCGCCCGTTACAGCGTGTTTCAGAGTGGCGCTAAAGGTGGGGCATGGGCCTAATGCGCCCAAAACATCGAGCACCTGCGCAATTCCACTTTAACAGAGTATATTCCATTAAAGGGTTTTACCCAAATACGCCAGTGCTGACCAATCATTTGCTTGTATTAATGTACATTGGCAAAATTCATCGGGGTGCTTTCTTTTTACACAATCAACTTCAAGGTTCACAAACGGCAATTATCGCCCTATAAGGAATGATATGTTCCTACTATGTAATATAAGGGTTACTCATAAATGCCTCTTGATCAGACAAAAATTGTATCTCTGATATTTGAAGAGGTGGTTGTGCCAGCGAACCCCGGGGCAATTAATGCAAAGGGCGCGGATAAACCACTGCACACCCAGCCGCTTGGCGGCAAGGCCAGTTTTTCGGTTCAATTCGATGATATTCCCAAGATTTTGCTGCGTATGGAGCTGGAAAACGGCGTTGTGGGCTGGGGGGAATTTCACCGTGCCGCCAATTGGGGGACCATTGAGGATATTGCCCAAGGCCTGCTTGGAACCGCGCTTTGCGGCCTTTCCCTCAGGCATCTCGCGATCCCGCACTGCGCGGAGTATGACGGGTTTGAACTGGCCATATGGGACGCTTGGGCAAAATGCCTTGATCTGCCGCTTTATCAGTTGCTGGGCGGAAAAAATAAAGACAAGGTGCTGGTTACCGCATGGTCTGGCCATCAAACCGTTGATGATATCGGGGCGGTGGCAAAACGGTTTCAGGATCAGGGCTATCGCAACTATAAATTTAAATGCGACCTCGAAGACGATGTGGTCGGCCTGTGCGCCGCCGTCGCTAAACATGCCCCAAAGCTTAAAATAACCCTTGACCCAAACCAGCGCTGGCAGCGCCCCGGAGAAGTGCGGAGCCGCCTGCGCGCCCTTGAAAAGATAGGCAATGTTTTGGTTTTGGAGGACCCGGTAGCCCATTGGCGGATGTCCGAATACCGCCATTTTCGTGATTTCACATCGATAAATATTGCGCGCCATGTTTCATCAGCTGACAGCTATCAAGGCCAGCGCAGCCATAATGTGCTGAATGCGGTGCTGCATGATAGCGTTGACGGGTTTAACTTTAACGGCAACCTGAAAGACTTTCAGGATATGGATACTGTCGCCAGTATGGCAGATCTGCCGTGCTGGCACGGATCCGGAGTGGATTTGGGGATACTGGAAGCCCGATATGTTCATCAGGCCGCTGCCGCACGCAGCTGCATCTGGGCCAGTGACATTTTTGGCCGGTTGATCCGGTCACATGATCTGTTGAAGACACCACTGGAAATAACGCCGCCTTTTGTACAGGTGCCAAATGGGCCGGGAATTGGTGTCGAGCCGGATCAAAAAGCAATCGAAAAGTTCCGCGTAGGCGGCAAAACATATGAATGGCAGGGATAATGAAAATGCAGAAATCTGACGATACAACCAACAATGGGCAGAGCAATGCCGCTGATATGCCGGTAATTCACGCACCTCCCAGCAAACAGCACACCACCGCCGGGCCATATTCGCCTGTGCTGGTGGTGTCCCCGGGAAAGCTTGTGGTGATTTGTGGGCAGGCCGCGCTGGATATGGATGGGAAACTTGTATCTGAAGACTTTGATGCCCAAGCCCGAACCACGCTGGATAACTGCCTGAAACAGCTTCAATTTGCGGATTGTGATATGTCTGATGTGTTCAAGGTTAACGTCTATCTGACAGATCTGGCCGACTGGCCCTCATTTAATGAAATTTATCGCGGCTATATGCCAGAGCCACGCCCGGTGCGCACAGCCATCCAAAGCGGACTGTTGCACAAGTTTCGGGTAGAAGTCGAAATGTGGGCCGCAAAGCCATGAATTGGGAAGATCTTTCCACCGTTGCTATTGATGGTATTGATCGACGAACACCCGTGATTTTGAACATTAGCGCCATTGAACAGCACGGCCCCCATCTGCCGGTAAACACCGACGCAGTGATTGGCCGGTTCCTGTTAGACCGGCTGGACCAGCTTGCCCCAACGGCGCAGTTGATCTTGCCACAGGTCAAGGTGTGCTGTTCTGCCCACCACATGGATTTCCCCGGAACGCTCAGTGTGCCGCACGGGGTTTTGCTGGAGTATGTCACCGGAATTCTGAGGTCTGTGGTTGCGGCCGGGTTTACAAACCTGCTGATCCTGAACAGCCATGGCGGGAATCAGGCTATCGGCCAAGTGATCGTTGAATCCTTTGGTGCAAGCCACACCGATTGCACCATAGCAATGGTCACGTGGTGGTCATTGGTGCGCAGCGAACTATGTGCTTTAAGCGATACAGATACCTTTGGCAGCGGCCATGCCTGTGAACTGGAAACATCGCTGATGATGGCGGCGGGGGCCTTGGCACCGGATGCAGATATCCCGAAGGGCCAATATTATGTGCCCCGCTTTGCGTGGGCCGATGGGTCTATGCTTTATCCACCGCGCGCTACGCTCTACCGCTCGATGAAGGACATCTCGGGGGGCAGCGGCACTGTCGGCCAGCCCGACGCCGCAAGTATTGCCAAAGGCCATACTATTGCTGATCTGGTGGTGACCGGCCTGTCACAAGTCATCGCCGATCTTACGATTCCCCCCAGATAGACCAAAGCGATTTGCAGTAATCCGCATGAAAAACCCGCCCCGACGATTTGCCGGAGCGGGTTGTTTTGTATCAGATATAACGTTGTTCAGCTGGAAGAATTACTGAAGTTAACCCAGCGCTACGACCTTTACAAAACGACCCTTGCGGATGCCGTTATAGCCAACCATCTCAAAATCGGCACCACCATCCACAACTTTTAAGGTTGTTATGTTGTCTGACCGCAGATGCGAAATATAGATGAACTGGCCTGTGGGATCCACACCGAGATGGAATGGATAAGAAGCCCGCGTCCATACGTCATTGACCAGGGTCAGGGTGCCGTCACTGCCGATTTTGAAGATTGCGATTGAATCGTGCAGGCGGTTCAGAACCCAAACATATTCGCCGTTTGGCGAAATCTGGATATAGGACACAAAGTTGCTGCCCTCAAAACCCTCTGGCAATGTTTGCAGCGTTTGTTTGTGGGTTAATCCACCAGTCGCGCTGTCATACATCATCAGGCTGACAGTCGAGGCTTCTTCGTTGGAAACATAAACCCATTTGCCATTCTCATGAAAAGCCAATGTGCGCGGCCCTGCACCATCGGATTCAACGATCGCGCCCTGAGGCGTAGGCGTGACTTTGCCGCTCGCCACATCAAACGAGAATATGTAAATACGGTCTGTGGCCAGATCTGTCAGATAGGCAAAGTTGCCCGCTGCATCTGCCTCAAAGTGGTGGGTATGTGGCATGTTGTGGCCAGAAATAGCAAAGCTTCCGGGAGGTGCGTCGGCAGCCGGTGTTACACCTAATTTTGGCGGATCGGTCTGAATGGTCACGGTGTCCACCACCGCCCCGAGAGAGCCGTCATCATTGACGGCAAGCACTGTACCCGCCGCATTTCCTTTGGCGCCGTAATTTGCCACAAAAACCCATTTGCCCGATGGATGCACGCTTAGATGTGCCGGGTTTGAGCCACCGGATGGCATGGAATTGATCAATGTCAGATCGCCGTTTTCGGGGTTGATCCGATAGGCGGTGATCTTGCCTTCAGGATGCGGTGCATCCGGCCCGGGGATAACATTACAGACGTAAAGCACATTGCCGTCTGGCCCTGTGGCCATCCAAACTGCTGTGGTATCGCATTCGGTTTGGCCAATAAGTGTTAAGGCGCCCGTATCGGGGTTTACATCATAGCGATTGATATTTCCGGAATGCCCGCCAGCATAGGCGACCATGCGGCCACCTGCGGCCGCCATTGCAAGGCTCGGCATTGTGGCCGCAGCAGCCACAATGGCTGCACCGCGCATGAAATCACGCCGGGACGGGCCACCATGGGTAGCGGGTTTTGTCTCTATCTCGTTCATTATCGTCTCCCTGACAAATCACAGGTTATGTCTCCTGTGATCAAGTTTTCTGTTTAAATGCACATACCGATCCGGCCTTGGGGCCAGTTACGGTATTTCGTTATAATAGCATATATTCTTGTATAAACAACAAGATTACCATTAATAATGGAATAGATCACGTAATAAAGTTTTCTGATGGTATCGGATTTCAAACCTCAAGGACCCGTAAAACCAGTAAATAGCCTTACAAATATGGTAATTTGTGGCATAATCATCTGTAAGCGATGTATCTTGCGCAGGCAAGGTAATAAACCTAAAGGTAGGATGATAGGGTGATTCGAGCCGTGAGCAGGTTGCACCCCCTCGGCCGCCCCAACCCAACCGGGGCGCAAGTGAACCCATCGGGAGATCGCGCATGATCCGCATTAAATCTATTGAAACATTTGTGTTTCGCACGCCGATCGAGACGCCGGTGCGCACGGCATTTGGCACGATGTATAATCGCCCCATGGCTGTGGTGCGGGTGCGTGACAAGGATGGCGCTGAGGGGTATGGCGAAATCTGGTGCAATTTCCCGGTTGTCGCTGCAGAATACCGGGCGTGCTTGATTGACGATGTTCTAAGCGGGATGATTTTAGGTCAGAATTTTGAGAGCGCTGCGCAGGTGTATCAACATCTGAACCAGCAGGTTCATGTGCTAACCCTTCAATCCGGAGAGCCGGGGCCGTTTGCCAGCTGTATTGCCGCCATTGATATGGCCGTCCATGACCTGTTGGCACGCCGGGCAAAGCAACCGCTTTGGGCCTTTCTGGGCGGTAAAAAAACATCGGTTCCGGTTTATGCCAGCGGCATCAACCCGGATCAGCCAGAAGTGACAGTCGCGCGATTGCGCCGCGAAGGATATGGGTTTTTCAAGCTAAAAGTCGGGTTCGGTTCAAGCTTGGATTTGCGCAATATCCGCAGCGTTCTTGGCGGGCTGGGGGAGGATGAATCTCTGGCGATTGATGCCAATCAAGGCTGGGACACCACCACTGCACTGGCAATGTTTGAGCAGATAAAGGATACGCGGCTTGCCTGGATCGAAGAGCCCTTGCGTGCGGACCGGCCCTTGTCAGAATGGGCGCAGCTTTCCCGCGCCAGCACCCACCCGTTGGCGGCCGGAGAAAACTATCAAAGCGAGGCGACATTCACCGCGGCGATCAACAGCCAAAACATCAATATTTTCCAGCCTGACATTGCTAAATGGGGTGGTTTTAGCGGGTGTTTGAAGGTCGCAAAATCGGCGATTACCGCAGGGTTTCGCTATTTTCCACACTATCTGGGCGGCGGAATCGGGCTGGTGGCCTCCGCACATTTACTGTCGGCGGCGGGTGGGGATGGCCGCTTGGAGGTGGATTGCAACCCAAACCCGCTGCGCAGTGATTTGTTGGCGGGAATGCTAGATCATCCGGCGCAGGGATTTGTGTTTACCAAAGAACCGGGGCTTGGATTCACACCAGACCTGAACGCCTTGCGGCAATATCAAACCCATTGCCAACAACGTGAGGCACCCTGAGGGTTGTTTACTCTGCCAGCCAGCGGGCATACTCGGTGGCAAAATGGTTGCGGATGTCATTTGGATCTGGCTCGGCAAAGGTATGATCAGCCACGTTTGCGAAAATCTCTTTCAAGCGGGTTGTGACCATTTCCTGATGCCGGGGGCCAAGCTGGCAGCTATCCAATACCAGAAAGTCCACGCCGATTCCCTTGCCGCGTGCGATGATCGACGGGGTGCCCGCGGCCAGCGCCTGACACAGGCTTGCGGCGCTGATGCCGGTGACATCCGGGTCAAGCGTCAGTTTTAGCCGGTCAACCGGGTTGCCGGCAGGGTCCGGGATGATGGACGTTTGAACGCCAGCAACATTTTTCACCGCAGTCTGCCATGCCTTAAGGGCCTCAAGCCGCGTGGCCCGAAGGGCGGGGAAATCACAGTCAGTAAAGGCATCAAGCGCCGCCATGATCCCAAACACGGTCTCCTTGCCAACTTTCATCGCCCGTCCGATCCCGATGTTTTGCATATAGGCGGCCCGAATCAGCGCTTTGCGGCCCGCAACAATGCCCCCTGTCGGGCCGCCAAGGTATTTTTGGGCCGAGAATATAACGATATCTGCCCCGGCCTGTAAAAACCGGTGAGGGTCTTGTTCGGCGGCGGCGTCAACAATAACCGGCACACCGGCAGCATGGCAAATTTCCGCAAACCGAGGTAGCGGAATCCGGGCAAACCCAGACAGCGCGTGAGACACCACATATAATCCGGCTGTGGCATTTTCACCTAGGGCCGCCTTTAGCTGATAGTCAAATACACTGTTGCTGGTGCCAATCGGCACGGGGTTTGCGCCACACAGCTCTATGGCTTGACGCACTGATGTGCCATAGCTGCTTAGATGGTTTTGCATCAGCACCACATCGCGTTTTACCCCGGGATTGCGCGGAAGGCGTTCGATGTGGGCTAGATCACACCCGGTCATTGTGGCTGCAATTGATAGGCTGATACCGGCGCTGGAACAGGCGGTTACAAACCCGGCCTCGCTATGGCAAAACCGAGCGATGGTTTTGCTGGCGGCGGCTTGAAGCTCATGGGTGTCTACAAAGCATGGCATGATTTGGGCCATAGCATCCCGCGACTGAGGCACGGTTATAGACGTTCCAAGGCTCGTCATCCGTCCGGCAACATTGATAATGGGGGTGAAACCGTTCACCGTATGAAAGGCCCAATTGTTAGGTATTTTTTTGATATCTGACATCCATAGTTCCTTGCTATGCCCCACTTAATTCCGTAGTCATGGAATATATGCTGATATTATTGATTGGTAGGAAATGAGCAACACCGAATTAGCCACGCCGAAGAAATCTGGGCGTACCCGCACAAGCGGCATTGAACGGACCGTGCAGATATTTGATTGCCTTGCGGAAAAGGGTGAGCCGGCCAGCGCCTACGAGATTTCCAAGATGATCAACGCGCCGATGTCCACAATCTATACCATCGTCAGTGAACTGGCCGCCCGCGAGATGTTGATTCGGGATGATGAGGGTTTGGTCTGGTTTGGCCAGCGGATGATGTATTACGGTCTAACCTGCCAAGCCAAGCTGGACTTTCTGGTAGAAGCGAAAAAGGAAATGCGCACGCTGTGCGACGAGGTCGATGAAACCATCCAGATATGCACCCGCGATCGTGGAATGATGGTGGTGACGGCCATGGCCAATGGTCGGGGGCATTTTCGGATAACCTCTGATGTGGGCACACGGGTGCCGATCAACTGGGCGGCATCGGGGCGATTGCTGCTTGGGCATTTACCCCATGAGGAACGGCTGTCAGAATTCGAAAAACATTCCAGAATCGCCCCGCGCGGTGTTGTCGAAATGGACCCGCAAGTTCTGTCTGACCAGTCGCGCCATGATTTTGAAAAAGGGGTTGCAGTGCAATGCAGCGTTAATGACCCTAATGTTACCTGTATAGCCTCACCTATTCAGGACATTGACGGCAATACAATTGCCACGATTTCGATTGTCATGAGTGACCAGAAAGCCGTGCAAAACCTTGATTATTATACCAACGCCCTGCGCAAATCTGCCAGCTCGATCGAGCGCCGACTGGGGCGGCGCGACTGACGCTCGATTTGGCGGTTCTGCCCGAAGGTCTCAGCGCAGTGCCATGCCGATTTCCAGAATATCGGCACGGTAGGTGACATTGGCAAAATAGATAACCCGGCCCTGCGCATCGGTGATTTCCCGGGCGATATGGGCGACAGGATCACCCATCGGATACCTAAGCTGCTCGGATACTTCTGCGCTGCATTTTCCAAACCGGATATTTTGTGTGGCGCTTACAATTTGTTCCGATGCCAGATCAGCAAGGACCGGCAAAGCCAACCCAACCTGGAAACGCATCGGGGCTTGCTCAAAGATGGCTGTATCCAGATACAAATCAATAACGCAGTATCGCAGGTCGTCACGTAAGTGGACCCGTTTTATATAATGGTAAGCCCGTGCCGGCGTGCCTTTTGTTTCGCCGGCTGGTGGCATCTGCCGCCCTTCGGCGAGGTTTGACAGATCGGGGCGATCATTTTGCAAGGATGCCACCAAAGCCGACAGCGTTGTTTCCAGCTTTAGCGCCCGTTGGCCGCGCGCGCGGCCTGTCACCTTGGTGCCGCGCCCGCGCTCTGCGGTCAGCAAGCCTTCGTCGCACAGCACTTTGACCGCCTCGCGGATTGTAACCCGCGCCACGCCAAACGCGCTTGCCAGCTCGTTGATTGGCGGAATGTTGTCATCCGTGCGCCAAACGCCACTGATTAATTGCCGGCGCAAATGATCGGTCACCTGCATATAAAGCGGTTGGCCACCATTTCTGGATATTTCGGCGGCATAATTTGCTAATTCACTCAAATCTGATCTCCTATTTGGGTGTTTAGACCATTTATGTTTGCATGTCTAAAAAACCTAATGTACTAAACACCTGTTTTAAGGTTTATTAGAGCGTAAGCCAAGTATTATTGATGAAACAAGAGGTGACCCCTATGCCCGCCGTGCACAAAGTACAAAATTTGATTGATGGAGCATGGTGTGACGGGCACACGGATCTCTGTTTGCCGGTCATTAATCCGGCCACGGGTGAAAAAATTGCGAGCGTTAGTCTCGCCCAGAGCATTGATATTGAAAATGCGCTGCAATCGTCGGCGCGTGGCTTTGGTGTTTGGCGGGCAACCCTCGCCAGTGGGCGCCAAAAGATCCTTGAACATGCGGCACAGTTGATAACGGAGCGCGCCGAAAATATCGCACAAAACCTGACGCGTGAGGCCGGCAAGCCTCTGGCGGAGGCGCGGATGGAGATCGGGGCCGCAGTGGATGTGCTGCGTTGGTACGCCGAGGAAGGCAAGCGCGCTTATGGTCGGTTGGTGCCGCCGCGTGTTCCGGGCATGCGGCAAATGGTTATTCGCGAACCTGTCGGGCCGGTGATTGCCTTTGTGGCATGGAATTTTCCGGCGATCAATTTTATGCGCAAAGTTGCAGGTGCCTTGGCGGCAGGGTGTTCGATCACCATCAAACCAAGCGAAGAAACGCCAATGACCGGCGTTGCCTTCGCGCAGGCTTTTGCTGATGCGGGGCTGCCAAATGGGGTTTTGAATGTGATCTACGGAGATCCTGCGCAGATTTCAGCGCAAATGTGTGCCTCGTCTATCCCGCGCAAATTAACCTTTACCGGCAGTACCGAGGTTGGCAAACATCTTAGCAAACTGGCGGCGGATAATTTGCTACGCTGCACGATGGAGCTGGGGGGGCATGCCCCGTTTATCGTTTTTGACGATGCCGATATTGATCAGGCCGCCACTATGATGGTCGCTGGAAAGTTCCGCAATGCCGGGCAGGTATGCGTTTCTCCGACGCGGTTTTATGTGCAACGCGGTGTCCATGATGCCTTTCTGGAAAAGGTGGTAGAAAAGGCCGAGGCGATTGTAGTTGGCGACGGGCTTGACCCAAAAACCACCATGGGCCCCTTGATCAGCCCGCGCCGAATTGCGGTGATGGAGGCCTTGCTGGATGACGCGATCAAGCATGGCGCGGGTGTCGCGTTTCAAGGGCAGGTGCCCAATACCAACGGCAGCTTTTTTGCGCCGGTGATTCTGCGCGATGTTTCCGAGGACGCACAAATCATGCAAGAAGAACCCTTTGGCCCCATCGCACCGGTGCTGCCATTTGATACCTTTGATGACGTTATGGCGCGGGCTAATGGGATGCCGGTTGGGTTGGCGGCCTATGCATTTACGTCCAGTGCGCAGCGTGCGGCAATGGTTGCAGATCAGATGGATGCCGGAATGCTGGCGATTAATTCGATGCATATCGCATCGCCCGAAACGCCGTTTGGCGGGATCGGCTGGAGCGGGCAAGGCGCCGAGGGTGGCCCCGAGGGGCTGGACACATTTTTGCGAACACGGGTGGTTACTGAAATTTTTAATACACCAGAACGGGTGGGCGATGCTTGATAACTATCATACCGACACGCCGGTTCCGATTGTGGATCTTGATATTGTAGCGCGCAATATTGCCCGCCTGCAAACCATCTGTGATACGGCGGGCGTGCAAAATATGCCGCACTTCAAAACCCACAAATCACTACGTATTGCCCAAATGCAGATTGATGCCGGAGCTGTTGGGATCACATGCCAAAAGCTCGCAGAGGCTGAAATTCTAGCCGCTGCGGGGTTTGGAAACATCTTGATTAGTTACAATGTTTTAGGCTCGGCCAAGGCCGCACGGCTGCAACAGGTGGCAGAGAAAACCGCGCTGACAGTGGCTTGCGATAACCCTGTGGTGGCGCAGTTTCTATCCAAGAGCATGGCCGGATCCAGGGCCGCGATTATGGTGCTGGTAGAATGTGACACCGGGCGTGAGCGCTCTGGTGTGACCAGCCCCAAACAGGCGGCTGATCTGGCAAGTGTGATCGCTGGTTTGCCGGGGCTGAAATTTGCAGGGCTGATGACCTATGCGCCGGCTGGTGATCCGGCGCCAACCAGCAATTTTGTGGCCCAAACCCGCAAACTTTGCGCCGAAAACGGCCTTGAGATCAATCGGATATCTGCGGGTGGCACCCCGGGGATGGCGACCATAGGACAGGTTGGCGAGACCGAATATCGGGCTGGAACCTATGTATATAATGACCTGATGATGATCGCCGCAGGCGCGGCAACGCAAGCGGATTGTGCGCTTTTGGTCCATGCCACACTTGTCAGCAATGCCAGCCCTGATCGCGCAATCATTGATGCGGGGTCCAAGGTTCTCACCAGCGATACCGGTGGGTTAGATGGCTTTGGCCTGTTGATAGACTATCCAGAGGCGCGGATTTATGCCCTGGCTGAAGAACACGGGTTTGTTGATCTTTCTGCCTGCCTGCAAAAGCCGCAGATCGGCGAGATAGTGCGGGTTTTACCCAACCATGTCTGTCCGGTCAGCAACCTGCAATCGGACATTGGCCTGACCCAAAACGGCCACCCCGCCGGCCAATTAAAAATCAACGCCAGAGGAGCCAGTAAATGACCCCCCCCATACCAGATATCACCAATAAAATGCGCCAAGCGCTGAGCGCAGCTAACCATCCTTTGCTTGGCATCTGGTCGATGCTCAACAGTGCAAACGCAACCGAAGGTCTCGGCTGGAGCGGCTTTGACTGGCTGCTGATCGATGGTGAACATGCCGCGATTGAGCTGCCGCAGGTTATTGAACATTTGCGTATTTTAGAAACCACGCCAACGGCCCCGATCGTGCGGTTGGCATGGAATGACCCCTTGCTCATAAAACGGCATCTGGATGCTGGCGTAACCTCGTTTATGCTGCCCTTTGTCCAGACGGCTGATGAAGCAAAATCAGCCGTCAACCAAATGCGGTATCCGCCACGAGGCGAACGGGGTATGGCCTTGATGCACCGTGCCAGCCGTTATGCCAGCGTCGCGGATTATTTTACAAGCAGTGAAGAAAGCCTGTTTTTGATCACCCAGATTGAAACTGAAAAAGGGTTGCAAAACATGGATGAAATCCTGTCGGTTGACGGGGTTGATGCGGTGTTCTTTGGGCCGTCCGACCTTTCTGCCAGTCTTGGTGCACCAGGCCAGGCCGGGGGCGAAATGGTTACATCGGTGATTTTGAAGGCCTTGCCGCAGGTGCGCAGCACCGGAAAATTCGCCGGGGTTCTGGCCGCCACACCGCAGCAAGCGGATATTTTTTTAGAGGCAGGCTTTGATTTTGTGTCCGTTGCAAACGACTGCGCGCTTTTATTTGGCGGTGCCAGAAGCATCGCCGCCCA
>CAYSAZ010000023.1:0-7194 GCA_964429065.1 uncultured Rhodobacterales bacterium | reverse complement strand
CAAATTACTTATTAATTTGCGTTAAGGCTACAATGTGCTATTCTAGAATAGATTACGTTAATATGGAATACCAAGTGTCATCTGCCAATTCCTCAGGGCCGTTTTCTTGTGGTTTTGGTGTAGTAAAACTGCCGAAACAATTTTTCGGTGGGGCGCTTGTATAGAATGAAAAACGAAACTTAACGATAACTCCACAGGAGGGGAAAATGAAATTACCTAACTTTATACTGAGTGCTGCGGTCTCTGCGTTGCTCGGATTTGGCGGGGCAGCTAATGCGGGTGGCATTGTTAATGTCGCGCTTATTGGCGAGCCAGACACGCTTGATCCGGTTATTTCGACGAAAACCGTCGTGACAATGGTGACCATGCATATCTATGAAACGCTGTATACCTTTGATGAAAACTGGCAGCCGCAACCGCTTTTGGCCGCGAGTCCGCCAGAGATTCTAAACGACGGTAAAACCTATAGAATTACACTGCGTGAGGGGGTTAAATTCCACGACGGGTCAGATATGGACTCGGCAGATGTTGTTGATTCGTTGAACCGCTGGCTGGCGCTTTCTTCGCGTGCCCGCAGCTTTGCGCCATTAGTAGAATCGGTCGAGGCCGATGGTGACAACGTTGTTGTTATCAACCTCTCCGGTTCATATTCACCGCTGGTTGCGCTATTGGCGTTTCCCAGTGCTGGTCCGGCAATCTTTCCGCAAGAAATCATCGGTGAAGACAGTCTGAGTGCCACAATCGGCACTGGCCCTTACCAGTTATCCGAGCACGAGATGGATCAATATTTGATTTTAACACGCTTTGATGGCTACCAGTCTCCGGACGGGGCGCCCAGCCATATTGCCGGCGCGCGCAATCAAATTCCGGACGAAATCCGGTTTGTTCCCGTGCCTGATTCAAGCACCCGCCTCGAAGGCCTTTTGTCGGGTCAGTTCGACTATGCAGACAGTATTTCTGCCGAGAACTACCAGCGCTTGGTTGACAGCGATGTTGTTGAGCCAGTGGTACGGGAAAATGCGTTTTCACCGTTTTTTGTCTTCAACCACAAAGCGGGCCTGATGGCTAATTTTGATCTGCGCAAGGCCGTACAATACGCCTTGTCAGAAGAAGATATGCTGATCGCTGCCGTGGGGAGTGAAGAAAACTATCTGGTCGCTGCCTCGCTGTTTCCAGAGGGTCATCTGTGGCACAATAAAGCTGGCATAGAAGAATATAACCTGGCGGATTCTGCCCGGGCTGGCGAGTATTTGGCTGCCGGTGGCTATGATGGCACGCCGCTACGCATTTTGACGTCGCACCAGTATGAGTTCCATTTCAAGATGGCGGAAGTTGCCAAGGTTTATCTTGAAGCGGCTGGTTTTAACGTTGAGCTGATCGTGGTTGATTGGGCAACGCTTGGTCAAAAACGCAATAACCCTGAAGAGTGGGATATCTTTATCACTCATTCACCGTTCTTGCCTGATCCAGCTTTGGTTGGCATGTATTCCGTCAAGAGCCGTATTGGTTGGGCGAATGAGGAAAAGGAAGCCTTGCTGGCCGAGTTTTCCCGTGAAACCGATTTGGCCGCGCGTCAGGCATTGTTTGCGCAAATTCAGGCCATGTATTTCCATGATGTTCCGTTCATCAAGATTGGCAATCTGAACGAGCTTCGTGGTCAGACAATCGGCATGACCGGCGTTCCGCAAAGCCCATGGATGGTCTTCTGGAACGCACAAGTTCCTGAATAAGCCAAGCCTTGAGCTTTTACTGTAACAACTAGCCTGCCGCGCCCTTTTATTGCGGCAGGCTTATTGAAAGTAGTCTAATGTCCAGTTATCTTTTGAAGCGCGTATTCGGGATGATCATTGTTGTATTGATCGTTTTGGTATTGGTCTTTTTTATTGCCCGCCTCGCACCCGGTGACCCGGCGATCTTGCTACTGGGGCCAGATGCGCTGCCTGAGGATGCGGAAATTTTGCGGGAACGCATGGGGTTGAACCGATCAATCATCGTGCAGTTTTTCAGTTTTGTTTCCCAAGTATTCCAGGGCGATCTCGGAAATTCAATTTTCTTTGACAGGCCGGTTTTGGAAATTATGGCGTCCCGTGCGGAACCCACTATTCTTCTTAGCCTGATGTCATTGTTTGTGGCGGTTATGATCGCCCTGCCTATCGGAATACTATCAGCCTATACGCGGGGCAGTCTTTTTGACCAAAGCGCCGTTGCAACGGCGATGCTGGCGGCGGCCTTGCCCAATTTTTGGGTAGGCTTGATGATGCAAAAATACTTCGGCACCGAGCTTGGCTGGTTCCCCGTTTCGGGATATGGCGGGCCGGATGCAACATTTCTGGATCACATTCACCACCTTATACTGCCCTCGATTGTACTAGGGTTTGCGCAATCCGCGCTGATTTTGCGGTTTTCACGCGCCTCTATGCTGGATGTGCTGGGGGATGACTATATTCGCACCGCTCGGTCCAAGGGGATTAGCGAAAGAGTCGTGGTTTTAAAACATGCGTTGCGAAACGCGATGATCCCGATTGTGACGGTCATCGGAATGAGCTTTGCGTTATTGATTTCGGGAGCAGTGATCACCGAACGGGTGTTTAATCTGCCCGGGGTTGGTTCGCTGATTGTAGGCGCCGTGTTGCGCCGGGATTATCCGATGATTCAAGGGGCCTTGATTGTTGTCGCAGTCATGTATGTGCTGATCAACTTTCTGATCGACATGATCTATCTGCTCATCGATCCACGTGTAAAATATTAGGAGATTGATGAAATGGCATCTGCATCCGGTTCAATAAATGAAAGCAGCCCGCTAAAAGTCTTGCTGCAAAGCCGAACGGTTATCTTTGGCTTGGTAATTCTTTCTATTGTGGGCTTCACCGCAATTTTCGCAGGGTATCTAACCCCGTATACCCCAAGCGGGATCGCTATGCGGGCGCGCTTGGAACCCCCTAGTTCTTCCCATTGGCTCGGAACAGATGAGCTGGGTCGGGATATTTTGACTCGCCTGATGTATGCAGGGCGGATTTCGGTTTCAGTGGGGTTGGGTGTTGCGATTCTGGCCTCGGCTTTTGGCATTCTTTTAGGGCTGTTTGCCGGTTTCTTCCGGCATTTGGATGCGGTGATTTCGCGGCTTCTGGACGCGATGATGGCGTTCCCCGATATCCTGCTGGCGATTTCACTTGTGGCAACATTTGGCGGATCCCTGACTAATTTGATCCTGGCCCTATCCATTGTTTACACCCCCCGCATCGCCCGGATTGTGCGGGCCTCTACGCTGGTGGTGCGTGAACTAACCTATGTTGAAGCCGCACATGCGCTAGGGGTCAGCACCCCGCGGATTTTGTTCAGCCATGTCTTTCGCAATATTGCTTCGCCGATCATTGTGCAGGCGACCTTCATTTTTGCCTATGCAATGCTGTCCGAGGCCGGGCTGTCCTTTCTTGGGATAGGCGTTAATCCATCAACACCAACTTGGGGCGTGATGATCAATGCAGGGCGTCAGTATATTGATACTGCCGGCTGGCTGATCATGTTCCCCGGAATTGCAATCACGTTGTGTGTCATGTCACTGCAAGTCGTCGGTGACGGGCTGCGCGATGTTCTTGACCCACGCATCGCCAAGAGTCTTTGATCATGAACAAACAAACAAACCCAAGCAATGCGGCCACCATGGCACCGGATTTGATGCTTGATGTCGCCTCGCTGAACACGGCTTTTGTGTTTAAAGAATTTCGGGTGAATGCGGTGCGCGATGTATCTTTTACGTTACAATCGGGCAAAACACTGGCGCTTGTCGGAGAAAGCGGATCCGGGAAATCGGTAACGGCCCTGTCGATGATCGGGCTGTTGGCCGCCGCAGGTAAAATAACCAACGGGCACGTTCTTTATCGTGGTTCAAACGGAGAGGTTAACGACCTTGCGCAGCTGAATAGCAAAGCGTTACGCAAATTTCGCGGGCCTGAAATTGCGATGATTTTTCAAGAGCCGATGACCTCTCTAAATCCACTGTTTACGGTGGGGGACCAGATATCGGAAATGGTGTTGGCCCATGAGCCGGTTAGCCGTGCGCAGGCGCGCAAACGGGCCTTGCACATGCTGGAGCTGGTGGAAATTCCCAGTGCGGCGCAACGGTTGGATGATTACCCGCATCAAATGTCTGGTGGCATGCGCCAAAGGGTGATGATTGCTTTGGCGCTTGTGTGCAACCCGGCGCTGTTGATAGCAGATGAACCTACAACGGCTCTGGATGTCACTATTCAGGCACAAATTCTTGACCTGATGCGACGCTTGCAAGCCGAGTTGGGCATGTCGATCCTGTTTATCACCCATGACATGGGGGTTGTGGCCGAAATCGCGGATCAGGTTGCGGTGATGTATGCCGGTGAGGTGGTGGAACAAGCCGAGGTGACGCGCCTGTTTAAAAGCCCCTCACATCCATATACGCAGGGGTTGCTGGCCTCAATTCCCAACAGCACACGTGATCGTGATGCGCAGGGAAACCGCAATCGGCTGGTGCCCATTCCTGGAACGGTGCCGCCGATCCATGATCTGCCCGAGGGCTGTGCATTTTCACCGCGCTGCGCCCATGCGGAAGATAAGTGCCGCGCGCCAGCACTATTGCAAAATTTGGGGGCCAATCATATGTGCCGCTGCTGGAAATCGGAGCAAATTTGATGGATAAAACACCCCTCCTTTCCATTTCGGGTCTGGGAAAGATATTCCCCGGCAAAGCCGGTGATGTTCATGCGCTTCGCGATGTCAGCTTTGATATCCCGCGCGGGGCTATTGTTGGTTTGGTTGGCGAATCCGGCTCGGGCAAAACTACGTTGGGCCGCAGTATTTTGCGCCTGATAGCCCCATCCAGCGGTAGCGTCATTTTTGATGGCACCGATATTCTGGGCCTTAACACTCGTGAAATGCGGTTGATGCGCCGGCGTATGCAGATCATTTTCCAAGATCCGTTTTCCAGCCTCAACCCCAGAATGCGGGTGCGAGGTATTATTGAAGAGGGGCTTATCACCCATGGCTTAGGCGGAAATGCAGCAAGTCGGCGCGATATTGTTGCCTCTTTGCTAGAAGAGGTGGGCCTACAGGCGGACCATATGACCCGCTTTGCCCATGAATTTTCTGGCGGCCAACGTCAGCGTATTGGCATTGCCCGGGCGCTCGCCGTTGAACCCGAATTTATCGTTGCGGATGAAAGCGTTTCGGCACTGGATGTGTCGGTACAAGCACAAATTCTGAACCTGCTGTTGGATCTTCGTGAAAAACGAAACCTCACAATGCTGTTCATTGCCCATGATCTGAGCGTTGTTGAATACCTTTGTGACGAACTTGTGGTGCTCTATTTGGGGCGAGTCGTTGAATCGGGCGAGGCGCGAAAAATCTATGATACTCCGGCCCATCCCTATACGCAGGCGCTGTTGTCAGCCGCCCCAATCGCCGACCCTACGGCGCATAAAAACCGCCAGATACTGCAAGGCGATATTCCCAGCCCGCTGAATCCGCCATCCGGGTGTGTGTTTCGAACCCGGTGTTTTTACGCTCAAGAAAGCTGTGCCGAAACCGTACCGGCTGACCGGATATTGAATGGGCGAAAGGTGGCATGTGATTTGGCTGAAACCCTGTCCAAAAGTGAGCAGGCACCGACCGAAACCACACTCTAGGTTGATTTCCGCCCATATTTCGCCCCTTGGAAGGAGCCTTGTTGATGACATCTGAAACCAACTTTTTGCTGATTTGTGTTGACCAGTGGCCCGGACATCTATTAGAGGCTGCGGGCCGCAGCGATATTGAAACACCAACGCTTAACCGGCTGTGCGCCGTGGGAACCCGGTTTTCCAGAGCCTATGCTGAAACCCCGATCTGTATCCCGTCCAGACGCGGGTTGATGACCGGCACAAATGCACGCCTGCACGGGGATCGTAAGTTCCGCCCCGAATTAACGATGCCGGAAATGGCAACGCTGGCCAGCAGTTTTGGTGCTGCGGGCTATCAGACAAACGCCATTGGCAAGCTGCACGTCTACCCCCCCCGCAACCGGATTGGCTTTGATGATGTGTTGCTCGCCGAAGAAGGGCGCTCGGGGCTGGGTGGCTTTGATGATTACGAAAGCTATCTCGGTGAGCAGGGGCATGCCGGCGAACAATTCATGCACGGGATGAGCAACAATGAATATTCTTGGCGAACATGGCATTTGGAAGAGCGCCATCACGTGACCAACTGGATCACCCGGGAAGCCTGCAAGACCATTAAACGCCGTGACCCGACACGCCCCGCATTCTGGAATGTGTCTTATACCCACCCGCATCCACCGCTGGCACCGCTGCGTGACTATCTGGAGCGGTATAAATCCCGCCCGGTGTTGCCCGCCACCCAGAGCGACTGGTCAGCCGATGAAAAACTGCCCTACTCGTTGAAGGTTATGCGCAATTTCTGGGATCGTTTGCGGCCCGACCGCCTAGAAGAAGCGCGCCGGGCCTATTATGCATTATGCACCCATGTAGACCACCAGATAAGACTGATTTTGGGCACATTGCGCGAAGAAAACTTGCTGGAAAACACGGTTATCTGCTTCATTTCCGACCATGGCGATATGTTGGGTGATCATGGGCTTTATGCCAAGCGCTCAATGCTTGAGGGGTCGGTTTCTGTCCCGATGATTCTGATAGACCGCCCCGATAAAGCGCGGGTAAAACCGGGTGGTGTTGATACCCGTCTGGCGGGATTACAGGATGTGATGCCAACGCTTTTGGATATGGCAGGGATCAAAATCCCGCAGAGCTGCTGTGGCGAATCCCTGATCCAGCCGGCAAAACGCACGCACCTGTATTGCGAATCAAACGAGGGGGCAACCGCAGTGCGCATGGTCATGGATGCAACCCATAAGCTGATCTGGTATCCAGCGGGCAACCGGTTTCATTTGTTTGATCTGGTGAATGATCGCGAAGAAACCAAAGACCTGTCAGATGACCCGGCCCATGCAGAAAAACGCAAAGAACTGGCCCAGATATTGCTGGCAGAGCTATATGGCGAAGACCTTGGCTGGATAAAAAACGGCGCTCTTGCTGGACTGCCGGAACCCAGTGTCGGCCCTTTGGATAATCGCGGCCTAAGCGGGCAGCGGGGATTACAGTTTCCACCAACCAAACCGATTGACCCCACCACAATGACCTGACGGGGCTGGGGCGCACCCAGCCCGAT
>CAYSAZ010000022.1:0-26751 GCA_964429065.1 uncultured Rhodobacterales bacterium | reverse complement strand
GGCATATGATTTCCCCCGTGATAAAAGCCACGCGGCAATATCAGCATATATGCCCCCAAAAGCAAACAGCGGACCATTTGGCCCGCTGTTTGATTGTTTAGCGCAAGTTTGTGCGGCTGTTGGGAACGCGCAACCAAACCTCAACGCGGCGGTTACGTGCCCGCCCCAGATCGTTGCCATTGCATGACAGCGGCAACAATTCACCGTAACTTAGCGGGATAAGTTTTAGCTTGCTAAGCGCTTGGGGTGATAATACCCGCTCCATTTCTTTACGCACAGCCAAGGCCCGGTTTTGGGCAAGCTGGGTGTTTTGCACCTGGTTTCCGACAGAATCCGCGAACCCGATCAGCAGTACTTCGGTGCCATCAAACTGCCCCAGCTCCATACGTTCGGCCAGTTCTTCGAGGTTACGCACCGATTCAACGTCCAACGTACTGGAGCCGGTTTTGAAGCGGAACGAAATACTAAGGCGATCCGTGTTGCGCAGCTCGCGCATCATATTGACGTATTGCCCGGGGTTGAAATCCGGCTCAACCGCTGCGGTATGGATCAGCATCATGCCCATATCTTCAAGGCGCATACGATCAAGGCCACGGCCAACGAAACCGGATTCCTCAATATATGGCTGCGCTTCGTCGGTTAGCGACCAGTCGATAAACGCCCGCGCTTCGGGGTGCAGTGAACCCGGTTTTGTATACATATACAACCGCCGAGACAGCGCATATCCTTCAATCTTGATCCGGAAATCCGTTGGCGGCGACAACAACCCGCATTCTTCACGAATAGTTAAACGACGCACACCATGCGCAAATGAACGGCCAACAAACCCGATACCACCGCGATCGGCGATAACAGCATCAACCATGCCTTGATAAGATTTATTTTCAGAGACATTCAGTGTCTCGTCGCGACCATGCGGGCGGACAATTCGATCGAGCAAAATGGCGCGATCACCGGAACTTTTACCAAAACTCTGGATATTAATCGGATAATTCCCGCCCCCCAGTTCCAGCCAGTTAGTGATCTCGCCCGACCAGATTTGGGCAATTTCCAGCGTTGTCAGGTTGCGCACAGGGTTATCGGGGTGCAAAATCACCACGATACCGTCCACGCCAACCACGGTTTCGTTGCTGGTATCGCGCAGCTCGGCAATACCGGCGGCTTGCAGTTTTGCCAGATCGCTGTCTTTCATGCGCCGGTCCGCCACCCCAATCGCGGCAGAGCCATCAACAAGCGCCGGAAAGGCGGTGCCGGAACCACGTGCCTGCAAATCGACCTCAAGACGAAGGGTTCCATCAGTGTTGGTCAGGCGCATGATACGTTCCGCCGGATCGTCCGTCGCAACAATTTCAAAGCTGGCGTCAACATGTTTGGCATAGCCGCGCATAAGGTTGGGAATAAGGTTGGTGCCCACGGTACGTGAGCCATAAATACCGAAATATGGTTCAAAACTTTCAAGAACCGGGCAGACAACACCTTCACACTCGACATTAGCTGCCTCAATACGCAATTGTCCCATGCTGGGCACAAGTATATAGTAATACCCGTCTTTCACTTCTTTCAGCTCTCCGGTCATGTTCAAAGTGCCATCAAGTGATTTCAAAGTGATCATCGCCGAATTCTGTGCAAGCAGAGGGCTGGTTGAAAGTAGCAAAGCGGAAAAAGCAGATGCCATCATCATGCCGACCGTTTTGCTAAAATTATATGTGTTATATTTCATATCTTAAAAGCTCCAAAAACCCAAATAAGGGGAATGCAAATTATCTGGTCACATGACCCGCAGGGACAGCATTGCGGATTAAGCAATTTAGCCTCTGCTACCTTAGTTACCAGCGATCTAATATAAAGTTAATACTTAATTAAATCAATGCGATTAATCGCACGTAGTTTATATATTGTTTTTCAATATGTTATATATAATTACCGCCAATATTTCAAAAATTCCTGTTTGGTATTCTCCTTAAACTTTCCACAAACAGAAAAACGGCGCCCGAAAAGGACGCCGTTAAAATCATGTGTTTAGGTGGTGCTCAAGTTGTCAGGAATTTTCGGTGATGAACTTCACGGCATCGCCAAAAGACTGAATAGTTTCAGCGGCATCATCCGGAATTTCAATACTGAACTCTTCCTCAAAAGCCATGACCAGTTCAACCGTATCCAGACTGTCAGCGCCCAGATCATCGATGAACGATGCGGTTTCGGTTACTTTGTCGGCGTCTACGCTAAGATGCTCGACAACAATTTTCTTTACGCGGTCTGCAATATCGCTCATGTTTTTTCCTCAGTTGAACCGGGCTTACACCCGTATATTAAATGTTATCTGCGGCCCGAACCGGGCGGCGCTGATTTTCGTCTAACGACAAGGGCACCGCAGATATGATCTTTGGCAATTACTCGAGCCGCGCTATACCATATACCGGCGGTTTGGCAAATGTTTTCCTGCGCAAGTCATCAGAACATGGCCATGCCGCCGTTCACATGCAAGGTCTGCCCGGTCACATAGCTGGATTCCGCCGATGCGAGGTAAATAACAGCCGCGGCGATTTCTTCGACCGTTCCCATGCGCCCCATAGGCACGCCCGTCAGCAGCGCGGTTTTCTGCTCAACGCTCAGCTTGTCGGTCATGGCTGTGGCGATAAACCCCGGTGCAATCGCATTAACCGTTATGCCGCGGCTTGCAACCTCATGTGCCACGGATTTACCCATGCCAATCACCCCCGCCTTAGAGGCCGCATAATTCGCCTGCCCCGGGTTTCCGGTAACGCCAACAATGCTGGAGATATTAATAATTCGCCCCCAACGCGCCTTCATCATTGGGCGCATAACGGCGCGCATCAATACCATGGTCGAGGTGAGGTTGATATCCAGCACGCTGTCCCATTCCTCATCCTTGAGGCGCATAAACAAATTATCCTTGGTGATGCCGGCGTTATTGACCAGAATATCCAGCCCCCCCATGGCGGCAATCGCCTGCGCAGGCAACGCGCCCACAGCTTCGCGATCTGACAGGTTGCAAGGCAACACATGCGCGCGCGCGCCCAGTTCACTGGCCAGCGCATTCAGCGGATCAATTCGGGTGCCAGACAAGGCCACGCACGCCCCTTGCGCATGCAACGCCCGGGCAATCGCCCCGCCAATGCCCCCGGATGCCCCCGTTACCAACGCAGTTTTTCCTGTTAGATCGAACATGTATGCTCCTATTTTTGTATTTTAGGATAGAATACCGCCCTGTGCCAGGTAGGTAAATGGCTAAAATTTAGCCATCAAAATTGTAAAACCCTTGCGTCAACCCACTCCATCTATTGACCGAGTTGCGCGACAAAGGAAAATACGGTTTTATCTGCGCTAACGGCTCTTTGTTAAAGCAAAACGGATCTAACACATTGCCCTCCTGATCTTCGAGGGCATTGGTCAAGAGCTTTGTCCGGTAGGCAAGTTATGAAAACCGCAAAATGTTCGGGATCATATTGGGCCGCTTATTGGATAAACTGCGTAAGCAACCCGTATTCCATGATTTCTTCATCAGACATAAGCTTCATACCATCCCCAGGAGCTGCATAAATTGTGAACCAGTAAAAGGCATCATCACCCAGCATATCCTCAATATATTTGCGGTTTTGTTTGTGCTCAGGGGAACTACGGGGGTAGTCTTTGGCGTCTTTGAACGGGTCAGACCACGAATGCACGCCAATTTTGGCGCCTTGTTCCATTGTGCGATTTACGCCCGCCAGAAACAAATCAACCCCGCCGGAATAAATTTCACTATTTGCGCCCAGATGCGTCGAAATACCCAATTCCCGCACCCGGTAGGCCAGCGCAATCATCGTGTCATCATCCATAGAGCCTGGAACGACGCCTTCAACCAACAGCGAAATATCGGGGTGTGCGGCAATGATTTCCTCAAACTGCCCAAGGGTTTTACTGTTAATTTCACCCTCCATATAAAGCGTTGTGCCTGCAACCCTGAATGCCGTCACCTCAAACTGGTTAAGTACAAGGCCGGTGATGTTTTGCGCACCCAGCATCCACACGGCAATAATAATAACCGCCAGCGACCCCACCAAAATTTTACCCCAAGGTTTCAAGACGCACTCAAATCCTCTGGTGTGCTTATAGCCTTACATATAATGCCCCGATCGATCCGGCGGATCATGCCGCTTAGGGCCTTGCCAGCGCCAATTTCCCATATCTCATCAACCCCTTGCGCGGCCATAAAGAGCACGGATTCACGCCAGCGAACTGACCCCGTGACCTGCGCCACCAGATGGTTGCGCAACAAAACCGGGTCAGAACAGGCTTCGGCAGTGACGTTTACCACGACAGGTGTTTCTGGTTTGTTAAAATCAACCTCGCACAGCGCAATCGCCATGGCTTTGGCAGCAGGCTCCATCAAGGCGCAGTGAAAAGGGGCGCTGACCGGCAAGATCACGGCGCGTTTGGCACCAGCCTCTTTGGCCAGCGCACAAGCGCGCTCAACCGCTGCCGTATGCCCCGATACGACGACTTGGCCAGGGTCATTATCGTTGGCGGCCTGGCACACATCCCCCGAAGCTGCCTGTTTGGCAATCTTGCCAACTGTGTCAAAATCCAGCCCCAAAATTGCCGCCATGGCCCCGATACCGACCGGCACCGCATCCTGCATGGCCTTGCCTCGCAGCTTTAACAGCCGCGCGGTATCTTGCAGCGACAACACCCCAGCCGCACAAAGTGCGGAATATTCGCCAAGACTATGCCCGGCCACATAAGCGGCATCCGTCACCTTAATGCCCTCAGCATTGAGCGCGGCCATCGCCGCCATAGAGGTCGCCATCAAGGCCGGTTGCGCGTTTTCGGTAAGGGTCAATTCTGCAATATCCCCGCCCCAGATCAGGCCGGAAAGATCTTGCCCCAAGGCCTCGTCCACCTCTTGAAATACCGCCATCGCGGCGGGATAAGTATCGGCAAATGCCCGCCCCATTCCAATTGCTTGCGCCCCTTGGCCCGGAAATACGAATGCTTTTGTCATCATCGCCTCATGTTTGTTTTTTTGCAGTATAATCCTGATTACTCCACACCATCTTTAACCGTATCTTGAATAGCCACGCGTATGGCTTCGTATATCTGGTCAAAACGTGCGGGCACGCCCGCCGCACCGGCGCAGCCTACGGATGCAGAAACATGCACATCATTTTCAACCCAGGCGATGCTTTCACCGGGTTGATCGGTGATCGTGTTTTTGTCTTTATCCGGAATTGCGTCACATATTTTTTGCAGCTCGGCAAAGTTCAGCTCTTGCATATAGGCCAGCGTTTCGCCGTAGGCCCCTTTGATCTGTGCCATTTTATGCACCACAATCCCTTCGGTGACATCTTCGTTGATCAAAAACACTGTATCATCGGCCTGAATGCGCCATTCGCGGAAATACTCCGTGCCCCAGTTATTTGACATGGTCACACGAATGTGGTTCTGGGCCGCATCGGGGGGGGTATAGCTGTCCATGCAGCCGGATATCAGAACACCTGCAACAATTACGGTCACAACGGAGAGAATTCGCATAGCTTTACCTTTCTATTTTCGCCCCGATCATACAAGTTTTCCAACAGCATCCAACCCCTTGCATTCCTTGGTCACACCGCTATAAGACACTATTCCTCCGAGAACCATTAACGCGTGGCCTCTCGTATGCAGGATCGGAGGGGTATCTCCTGCATTTTGAAGCACGTCTAAACATAGGTGAACAATATGGCGCTCTACGAGCACGTATTTATTTCGCGTCAGGATCTTTCCAACGCGCAAGCCGAAGGCCTGGTTGAGCATTTCGGCGCTATCCTTTCCGACAACGACGGCAAAATCGTTGATACGGAATACTGGGGCCTGAAAACCATGGCCTACAAGATCAACAAAAACCGCAAGGGCCACTACGCGTTCATGCGCTCCGATGCGCCTTCTGACGCTGTCCAGGAAATGGAACGTCTGATGCGCCTGCATGAAGATGTGATGCGTGTCATGACCATCAAGGTCAACGCCCACAGTGAAGGCCCATCGGCCGTCGTACTTGCAAAAAACAGCCGTGACGAGCGCCCGCGCCGTCCACGTCGCGATTAAGAAAGGACCATAAGCAATGGCAAGCAAACCATTTTTTCGCCGTCGTAAGTCATGTCCCTTCTTGGGCGACAATGCACCGAAAATCGACTATAAGGACGTGAAACTTCTGCAACGCTACATCTCTGAGCGCGGCAAAATCGTACCTTCCCGTATCACCGCAGTATCTGCGAAAAAGCAGCGTGAACTGGCCCGTGCCATCAAACGCGCCCGCTTCCTCGCCCTGCTGCCCTACGCCGTTAAGTAAGGAGAAACACCATGGAAGTAGTTCTTCTTGAACGCGTGGCCAAACTGGGCCAAATGGGCGATGTTGTATCCGTCAAAAACGGGTTTGCTCGCAATTACCTGATGCCGCAAGGCAAAGCGTTGCGCGCCACAAAGGCCAATCTGGCAAGTTTTGAAACGCAACGCGCCCAGCTTGAGGCCACCAACCTTGAAAACAAAGGCGAGGCTGAAAAAATCGCAGCCAAACTGGATGGGCAACAGTTCGTTGTGATTCGTTCCGCATCTGATTCCGGTTCGCTTTACGGGTCGGTTTCCAACCGTGACGCTGCCGAAGTGGCTGAAGCCGAGGGCTTTACCATTGATCGCAAGCAGATCGTTCTGGATCGTCCGATCAAAGAGCTGGGTCTGCACAACATGTCCGTTGTCTTGCACCCCGAGGTTAGCGCAACCATCGTGATCAACGTCGCACGCTCTGTTGAGGAGGCCACGTTGCAGGCATCCGGCGAATCCATCGTCGATCTGGCTGCAACTGCTGAAGCCGAAGCTGCGTTTGAAATCGCCGAACTGTTTGACGACATCGGTGCAGCTGCTGCTGATGACGATGATCTGGTAACATCCGACGCGTCAAGCAACGATGAAGCTACCGAGGATGCGCCAGAAACCGAAGACCAAAAACCGGACGCTTAAACGCACCCTTCTGAAATTACAAAAGGCCGTATGCAACATTGCACGCGGCCTTTTTTCATCTCTAACCTTGGGTCAAAAGTGGCGTTTTGGGGCGCTCCAAGGGTACAATCAGGTTCATTTCAGTGTTCAGCGTAATTTTGAAACTACCATCCCGCACAGAAAATTCCCGTAAATATTGCTGTGATCCTTTTTGATATATCGGGTGAAAACCACGAGGCCCATCACTCATAATATCATTGCTTCCATCGAACTCTATTGTGACAACATCAACCAGAAAATCCCAAACATCATTTAGCCAGCTCTCATTTTCTGCCGCCGTTATATTCAAAACCACGCCATCCTCACTGTCCAACGCAATCTCGCGCTGCAGAGCGCTGCCTGTCAGCGTGAAAGTTACGGGAAATCTGCTCTCACCGGGAAGCGGGCCAATATTTCCATTGGTTGTAATATCAGCATTCCAGTGTTTTTCGAAAAACACCTCGTCGTTATGGGTGGCCTTCATATCAATGCCCAATTCGCTATCTTCTTCTAAAAATGTATCCAGATGCGAATTTAGTTCTAAAATAAGCGGGTACAGGATGAATTTATAACGTGGAACCATACGTAGACGTTGCGCAGGGCCAAAACTGCGCCGCCCGTCTTTATCCACAAGAACGGTATAAAACAGCAGGTTCATCCCTAGAAAAGGCGGCTCTGGCTCGGCGTATCTGTGTTGAATGCTGATGGTATTTAGCGATAATTCCACCCCACCAAAGCTTTGAAGATGACGCGCATTTGCAAGATCAATCACCTCGCCTTCGTCGCTGTCCCCCCAGAATATAATAATGGATCTATGGCTGCTATCATACTGAAAAACCGCTGTTGCCACGACACTATCAATGCTCAGATCAAACGAAACCAGGTCCCGGGCAACAGCCTTGGGGTCAACGGGGTCAACTGCAATTACGCGCGCACTGCGTTCCAAACGTGTATTTTTTGATACAAATTTTGGCCGCGCCGATGATGTGGATACTTTTTGTGACATTTTCACTCCTGTTGATATTTTCAATTTGCCCACTTGCGTCTATCCGGTGCAGAGTGGGCAGGTCTGTGCGAAAATGCACTTTCACCTTGAAACCGGAGACCTTATGAAAAATCTGCCCGTGATGAAATCAGCCGCCCTTGGCTTGGTTGTTTCAATGACCAGTTTTTTGTTTCTGGATGAAACCGTCTATCATCTGACGTTGGTGACAGATGACAGGATGCGGGTGTTTTGGGATCGGATTACCGACCTTGGCGATTCTGCCTTGATGGGGATTGCCACCATAAGCGTATGGGTTTTGGCAATGTTTTTGGCACAGTTTTACCCGCAAAACCCGCGTTGGAAACAGCATGCACGTCAAAGTGTTTTTGTCTTTGCAGCCGTTGCAATGCCGGGTATTGCTGCGATGATCATCAAGGGTTTTATCGGACGGGCGCGCCCTTATCTTTATGATGAAATCGGCCCATTTGGCTTTGATCCACTGTCATTTAAGTCGATCTATGCCAGCTGGCCCTCAGGGCACACCACCACGGCGTTTGCCTTTGCTATCGCGCTTAGCTTGTTGTTTTCACGTCTGAAATACATCCTGCTGCCCCTCGCCATTCTGGCCGGATACAGCCGCATGGCACTGGGGGCGCATTATCTGGCGGATGTGATTATGGGGGCGACCATTGGCACACTTGGGGCGATAATGGTTTACCGCTGGCTTTCCCCAAAGCTGAAAATATAAAGTTATCCCCGATCTTAACATGATGGGGATAACCTAAAATCATGTACACCTATTGCTTGAGGGAGCGATTCACATGGCAGATGGTGGAATAAATATGGAAGCAGAGGCCGTTGCCCTGCCCCAAAATACCGAGGCCGAGCAGGCGTTGCTGGGCGCGTTATTGGTTAACAATGATGTCTACGATCGCGTGGCCTCATTGGTTAATGAAGAGCATTTTTATGACCCCGTGCATGGCCGCATCTTTGAGGTGATCGCGCGCCGCATCCAAAAAAATGCACTGGCCTCTCCGGTGACGCTTAAGGCGTTTATGGAAGATGACGAGGGTTTGCAGGAGCTTGGTGGGCCAAAATATCTGGTGCGCCTTGCCGGGGCTTCAATTTCTGTTTTTGCCGCCAAGGATTATGCGCAGCTGATTTACGATCTGGCGATCCGGCGAAATTTGATGAGCATCGGCGAGGAAATTTCTGCCACTGCCGCATCTGTTGACGTGGACAGCGAGCCAAAAGACCAGATCGTCGAGGCGGAACAAAAGCTATACCAGCTGGGCGAACAGGGCAATGTCGACAGTGGTTTTCAAAGCTTTTTGCGCGCGCTCACATCCGCCGTGGATGTCGCAAATGCGGCGTATCTGCGTGAAGGCGGTATGTCGGGAATTTCCACCGGGTTGATTGATATGGACAAAAAACTCGGCGGGTTGCACCCGTCCGATTTGCTGATCCTGGCCGGACGGCCCTCCATGGGGAAAACCTCGCTGGCGACGAATATCGCGTTTAATATCGCTAAAGCGTATAAAAAAGGGGTGAAGCCCGATGGTTCTGAAGGGGCGGTTGAAGGCGGTGTTGTCGGGTTTTATTCGCTTGAGATGTCGAGCGAACAACTGGCTGCGCGGATATTATCTGAAGCCGCTGAAATCCCGTCTGAACAGATCCGACGTGGCGATATGTCCGAAGATGAGTTTCGCCGCTTTATCGAGGCCGCCAAGGATCTTGAGACCTGCCCGCTGTTTATAGATGACACGCCCGCCTTGCCAATTTCCACTTTGGCTGCACGTGCACGGCGCCTGAAACGTCAACATGGGTTGGATATTCTGATCGTCGATTATTTGCAACTGGTGCGCCCTGCCACCGCTAAAGACAGCCGGGTTAACGAGGTTTCGGAAATCACCCAGGGCCTGAAAGCGATTGCGAAAGAGCTGAATATTCCCGTGATTGCCCTGTCGCAACTATCGCGACAAGTGGAAAACCGTGACGACAAGCGCCCGATGTTGTCGGATTTACGCGAATCCGGTTCGATTGAGCAAGACGCCGATGTGGTCATGTTTGTGTTTCGCGAGGAATATTATAAAGAACGCGAAAAGCCCGGCGATCACGACATTGAAGGCATGATGAAATGGCAAGAGGAAATGGGGCATATGCATGGCAAGGCCGAGATTATCATCGGCAAGCAGCGCCACGGCCCGATTGGGACGATTGAGCTGAGTTTTGAAGGGCAGTTCACGCGTTTTGGCAATCTTGTGAAAGCATTCCAGCAAAACGGCGGGTTTGAATAAGGGGGATTTCATCCCCCCTTGCTGCGCAATTCCCCCCTAGGATATTTGAGCAAAGTAGAGGCGGGGGGCGAATTTTTTCGAGGGCGTATGCAAGCAACCTTAACAATTGATCTTGATGTGATCGCAGGGAACTGGTGTCGGCTTGATGCTATGTCGCGCAGCAACGTGCAAACCAGTGCGGTTGTCAAGGCGGATGCTTACGGGCTGGGCATGGCACGGGTTGCACCGGCGTTGTTTCAAGCGGGGGCCCGGATATTTTTTGTCGCCCAGGCCGAGGAAGGCGTGGCCTTGCGCGCCATTCTTGGTGAAGGTGCGAAAATTTTCAACCTTTCAGGATATTTGCCTGGCGAGGATGGCGCGCTGGAACAGTTTTCTGTGGCGCCGGTCTTGAATTCCGCCGCACAAGTGCAAAGTTTTGCCCGCAAACACATGGGCCTGCCCTGTGCTGTGCAGCTTGATACCGGCATGAACCGCCAGGGGATGGAGGCGGTTGAGGCACTAAACGTGGCGCAGGATATCGTGGCGTTGAAGCCGGCGATGCTCCTCAGTCATCTGGCCTGCGCTGATGATCCAGAACATCCGATGAACGAAGTGCAACGTCTGGCATTCAAAGCCGTGAGCCCAGCGTTGTCCAATATCAGACGCTCATTAGCTGCGACAGACGGGATCATGTTGGGCGCGCCGTTTCATTTTGACGTAACGCGCCCGGGGATCGGGCTTTATGGCGGGTTGAACCTTGAAAACAGCAATCCGATTGTCTCGTTGGAATTGCCGATTTTACAAATCCGCGATGTGCAGCCCGGTGAGACCGTCGGTTATGGCAGCGATTGGCGCGCGGTGCGGCCAAGTAAAATCGCCACAGTTTTAGGCGGTTATGCGGATGGTATTTTGCGGGCAAGCAAGAATCTCAGCCTTTATGCCCAAAACACCCCCTGCCCGGTGATTGGGCGCAAATCTATGGACATGCTGGGGGTGGATGTGACGGATATTGACGATATTCCGCCAACATTATCTCTGCTAAACCATATACAAACCGTTGATGATCTGGCAGCAAAGGCCGGGACGATAAATTATGAAATCCTGACAAGCCTTGGCGCGCGCTATAAACGTGTTTACAAAGGCACAAAATAATCCGAGGGGCTTATGCAGGCAATTTATCTTATCAACAATTTTCTGGCGGCGATCGGGCGTTCAACGCTGGGGCTTTTTGCGGCCATTGGGCGGGTGGTGATTTTCACGGGAGAGACGATCTCGCATATTGTGCGGGGACCGTTTTATCTGCACGAATTGGGCCAACAATTGCTGCGCATCGGGTATTTTTCCCTGCCGGTTGTGGGGTTAACGACGCTCTTTACCGGGGGGGCGTTGGCCTTGCAGATTTATGCAGGCGGGGCGCGGTTTAATGCTGAAAGTGTCGTGCCCTCAATCGTGGCCATTGGCATGGCGCGCGAACTGGGGCCAGTGTTGGCGGGTTTGATGGTGGCGGGGCGCGTGGCGTCATCGATTGCGGCGGAACTGGGCACGATGCGGGTGACCGAACAGATTGACGCGCTGACCACACTTTCTACCAATCCGATGAAATATCTGGTGGTGCCGCGCGTGGTTGCGGCAACACTTGTTATGCCGGTTTTGGTGCTGATCGGTGATATCATCGGCATCATGGGCGGGTTTTTGGTCGGGGTGTATCGGCTGGATTTCAACGCTGCGAGCTATATCCAGAACACAGTGGATTTTCTGGTGATAGGCGATATTACCTCGGGTTTAATCAAGGCGGCGGTGTTTGGGTTTATTCTTGGCCTGATGGGCTGTTATAACGGATATAATTCCGGGCGCGGCGCGCAGGGCGTTGGGCAAGCGACGACGAATGCGGTGGTTACGGCCTCGGTTCTGATCCTGTCAGTGAACTATATATTAACAGAACTGTTGTTTCCCGCATGAGCGATATTGCTAAAATCTCCCTTAACGGCGTACATAAATCCTTTGGCGACAAACATGTGTTGGCCGGGGTTGATCTTGATATTTTATCGGGTGAAAGCATGGTGATTATCGGGGGGTCAGGCACCGGAAAATCAGTGCTGTTGAAATGTATTTTGGGCTTGATGCAGCCTGATTCCGGTACGATTCTGATTGATGGGCAGGCCGCAAACGCAGGCAGCCGTGATGCATTTCTGGCGCGTTTTGGCATGCTGTTTCAAGGCGGTGCACTGTTTGACAGCCTGCCGGTCTGGCATAATGTTGCTTTTCGCCTACGCCAGGGGCGTGACCGTCTGTCCAGATCGGATGCCCGGGATGTTGCTGTTGAAAAACTGCGTCGTGTTGGCTTGAAACCCGAGGTTGGCGACCTGTTTCCCGCTGAATTATCCGGTGGTATGCAAAAACGTGTGGGGCTGGCACGGGCCATTGCCGCAGAGCCCGAGATCATCTTTTTTGATGAGCCAACCACTGGTCTCGACCCGATCATGTCAGGCGTTATCAATGAACTGATACGTGAAATCGTCGTGGAAATGGGCGCCACGGCCATGACCATCACCCATGATATGTCGAGCGTCCGCGCCATTGCCGACAAGGTCGCGATGATCCACGATGGGCGCGTGCAATGGACAGGGGCCGTGGGGGAAATCGATAACTCCGGTGATCCCTATCTGGACCAGTTTATCAACGCAAGGGCTGATGGGCCAATCGAGAGTGTGCGGTAATATGATCCTAAAGCTTGCCAACATAGCCCTGATCATCCTGTTTCCCATCGCCTGGTTTGCCCCCTTGCTAAAGGCCGGGCTGTTGCCGTTTTTTGCGCTAGATGAAATATCCACCATCACGGCCCTGCAAGCGATTTGGGAAAAGGATGTGTTTTTAGCCCTTCTGGTCACATTTTTCGCCCTTTTCGCCCCGATGATCAAGGTTTTGGGGACCGGGTTGGTGCAATTCAAGCTATTATCGGCAAAATCCATCCCCACGCTTGAAATCCTGGGAAAACTGGCAATGGCGGATGTGTTTTTGGTGGCGCTTTACATTATCACCATCAAAGGTGTGGGCATCGGGCGCATTGAAACAGCCTGGGGGTTGTACCTGTTTACAGCATGCGTTGTGGCCTCAATGGTGGTTACGCATCTGACCAAACGCGCCGTGCGATGATCGTTTCCCTGTTTGCCGGCGCATTGATGGCCGTGGCGATTCTCTGTGCGTTTTTATGGTCCATATACCAGGGTTTTACCCAGCCTGCGCCGTTACGTCTGGCCCATATTGCCGCCGCAATCGCAACAGTTCTGGGCATGATGTCCATATCCATGCTATCGCCTTTGCTTGGGCAAATATTTGGCGCAACATTGCTAATTGCCGCCACTGCCGCCCTTATTTTTGAAACCCGCTGGAGCCGTTTATTGCCAGCCTTCCAGCTAGTGTTTGCAATCATCCTGATCCTGCGCTTGCCATTTTCTCTTTAAGCGCGCAAAAATCCTTATGGACATATACCTGATCAACCTTGATGCGCGCCCCGATCGTCTGGCGTTTATGCACAAACAGTTGAGTGCGCGCAATTTGCCCTACGTTCGTATTGCGGCAATTGATGGTCTGACTTCGCGGGATATCGGATATCCCACCGATCACCCGCACCTGAGCAAACCGGAATATGCCTGCTATCTGAGCCATGTGGAATGCTGGACGCGTTTTGTGCATTCGGGTGCACCCATGTGCCTGATCCTTGAGGATGACGTGGTTTTTGGGGCGCGGTTTTCGATGATTCTGGCGCATTCTGCGTTTTTCGACCACGACGCCTGTATCACCAAACTGGAAACCCGGATATATCCCATGAAATTATCCCGCAAACGCTATATGGTCCACAAAGGTATCAGCCTGCGCCGTCATGGCACATATGAGGGCGGGACTGCCGCTTATGTCATCACGCGCGCCTATGCGCAGTATATGCTGCAATTTTACCGTATTCCTTATCATCCGGTCGATGACCAGTTACTTGATAAAAGACACAGTGCATTCAAGAGGCATATTATCTTGCAGCTTGACCCGGCGGTGAGCATACAACGGCTGTTTCTGGATCCGGCTTCTAAAAACTACGACATACACAGTGACCTTCAGCTCCAGCGGGTTGCGCCAGAGATAAAATATCTAAAACCGGGGATACTTCATAAGATTTTGCGCCGTTACTACCGGGTTTGGAAACGTATATTTTATAAAACCACCCTCGTCCCTTTTGACGAGGAATAGAGGATTACGGCCGTTGATAATCTTAGGGGAAATATAAGGGCCAAACTAAGAGCCGTGCAATTTTCATCAGTTGCTCCCCTATTCCGGTCAACTTGGGTAAGTATCAAATCGTGCCACAGAGCATCATTAGGGTTGAAATCAACGAATGGGCAGGCGCCCATCTGAATGCCGGCCCTTTGCCAGTGATAAAAACACAGCCCTTGCCTCTAAAGTCGCAATCAGGCACTAAACCCCATGGCTAAATCATCCACATACAGCTGCTCATCTTGCGGGGCGGCACATAAGAAATGGGCCGGGCGATGTGAGGCTTGTGGGGAATGGAATTCTATCACTGAAGAGGTGGCGCTTTCTGCGGGCCCCAAAGGCCAGAGCCTCGGGGCGATGAAGGGGCATAAAATTGCGCTTTCCAGCCTTGATACGAAAGACGCGCCACTACAACGAAGCCATTTTGGCATGGCCGAGCTTGACCGTGTGCTTGGCGGCGGGTTGGTGCCGGCCTCGGCGATTTTGGTTGGCGGGGATCCGGGCATTGGCAAATCCACCTTGCTGTTGCAGGCGGCTGCGGCCTTTGCGCGCCTTGGTAAAAAGGTGCTTTATGTGTCTGGCGAAGAAGCTGCGAGCCAGATCCGAATGCGCGCCAATCGTCTGGGATTGTCCGATGCGCCCGTGCAACTGGCCGCAGAAACCAACCTGCGCGATATCCTGACCACGCTTGATACTGAACGCCCTGATCTGGTGATCATCGATTCTATTCAGACCATGTGGGCCGATCATGTGGGATCTGCCCCCGGCTCGGTCAGCCAGGTGCGCGCAGCGGCGCATGAATTGACCAGTTTTGCCAAACGGCGCGGGATTTCAGTGGTGCTGGTTGGGCATGTTACCAAAGACGGGCAGATCGCCGGGCCGCGGGTGGTGGAACATATGGTGGATACGGTCCTGTATTTTGAGGGCGAGCGCGGGCACCAGTTTCGCATTTTGCGCGCCGTCAAAAACCGTTTTGGCCCCGCAGATGAAATCGGGGTGTTTGAGATGACCGGCGCCGGGCTGCAACAGGTTTCAAACCCCTCGGCCCTGTTTTTAAGCGAGCGGGATAAACCCACATCCGGTTGCGTCGTTTTTGCCGGCATTGAAGGCACGCGTCCGGTTTTGGTGGAAATCCAAGCCCTCGTCGCCGGATCACCATTGGCCACACCGCGCCGCGCCGTTGTTGGCTGGGATGCGGGGCGACTTGCCATGATTTTAGCGGTGCTTGAATCGCGCTGCGGGATCAGTTTTGGCGGTATGGATGTCTATCTTAATATCGCAGGTGGCATCAAAATCAGCGAACCGGCGGCAGACCTTGCGGTTGCAGCGGCGTTAATCTCTGCGAAACAGGATCATGCAATAGCCATTGATTCGGTGATTTTCGGTGAAATCAGCCTTTCTGGCGCGCTCAGACCGATATCTCAGCCAGAAAATCGGTTAAAAGAGGCTGAAAAACTTGGGTTTACCAGCGCTTTTGCCCCTTCTAAGATAAAAACCATCGCAAAATCAGGCATGAACGTGCATAAAGTCGCTGACTTGGCTGCCTTTATCGAGGAATGCTTTGGCCAGATAGATAATTAGCGAGGGGCTAATCGAATGGAAGATTTTACGCTTTTTGATGCCGGGGTTGCCGGTGTGATATTCATTTCGGCCGTTTTGGCCTATTCGCGCGGTCTGACCCGCGAAGTGTTAAGCATTGGCGGCTGGGTTGTCGCTGGCATTGCCGCGTTTTTCTTTGCACCGCAAGTCGTGCCATTTATCGGTGAAATACCTGTTTTAAGCGACATGATTGGCTCCAACTGTGAGCTGGGCGTGCTGGCAGCTTTTGCCGGGGTTTTTGCCATAGCCTTGATCCTGATCGCGCTGTTCACCCCCCTGATCTCGGGGGCTATACAAAAATCCCCGCTGGGTGGGCTTGATGGCGGTTTGGGCTTTCTGTTTGGCATCGCACGCGGCGTGCTTTTGGTCGTTGTGGTGCTGGTTGTCTATGATTTCTTCATTGCCGGTGGCGAAGGATACGCCGTTGTTGAGGATTCCAAAACCCGTGTGCTTTTGGCCGAACAACGCGATAAAATGCAGGATGTTATCCCAACGGAAATTCCAACCTGGATGGAAGACCCGTATAATACATTAATGGCGAGCTGTACTGGCACTCCTGAAATTAACGCTGAAACGCCTGATACACCTGAAACCTGATAAAACCCCCAGAGTTGCGCATTGGGTGGGTGACACCTGATGCGCACCCACGTATAAGACGGGCAAATAGAACCAAGTATGCGAGTCTGCGTCACATGACACCAGCCCCCGCCACCCTGCCCTGCCACCCATTTGATGATGATAAACTGCATGAAGAATGCGGGATTTACGGTGTTTTAGGCCTGAAAGAGGCCGCGAATTTTGTTGCCCTTGGTCTGCATGCACTGCAACATCGCGGACAAGAAGCCGGTGGCATTGCCGCCTATGCGCCCGAAACCGGCTTTAATACTGTGCGCCGGTTTGGCTATGTGCGGGATCATTTCACCAAAACCAACCTGATGGAGACCCTGCCCGGCACGCTTTCAATCGGGCATGTGCGCTATTCAACCTCTGGCTCCAAAGGACCAACGGTGATCCGCGATGTGCAGCCGTTTTTCGCCGAATTTTCCATGGGGGGCTGTGCTGTTGCCCATAACGGTAACATCACCAACGCCGAGATTTTGCGTAAAGAACTGATTGATCGCGGCTCGATCTTTCATTCCACGTCGGATTCTGAATGTATCGTGCATCTGATGGCGCGATCTTTTCAAAAGAACATCCCCGAACGCCTGAAAGATGCCTTGCGCCGGGTAGAAGGGGCGTTTTCCATCGTTGCCATGACCCGCACCAAACTAATAGGCGTGCGCGACGCGTTAGGTGTGCGCCCGCTAATGCTGGGCAAGCTTGACGGCAGCTGGGTATTATCGTCAGAAACCTGCGCACTTGATATTATCGGTGCTGAATTCGTGCGCGAGATCGAACCCGGTGAGGTGGTCGTTATCACCAAAGACGGCATCACCAGCGATTTTCCGTTTGCCAAGGCCAAGCCACGGTTTTGCATCTTTGAAAAAGTATATTTCAGCCGCCCCGACAGTATCATCGGTGGCCAATCGGTCTATGAAACCCGCCATAACATCGGCGTGGAACTGGCCCGCGAAGCCCCGGTCGAGGCCGATCTGGTCTGCCCTGTTCCCGACAGCGGCACCCCGGCGGCCATTGGCTATTCCCAGGAAAGCGGCATTCCTTTTGCCATGGGGATCGTGCGCAACACCTACGTTGGGCGCACGTTCATTGAGCCAACCGAGCAAATTCGCAACATGGGCGTGTTGTTAAAGCTCAACGTGAACCGCGCGTTGATCCGTGGCAAACGGGTGATTTTGGTGGATGATTCTGTGGTGCGCGGCACGACCAGCCGAAAAATCAAACAGATGATGCTGGATGCGGGCGCTAAAGAAGTCCATTTTCGCATCGCTTCCCCACCCAATGAGTGGCCCTGTTTTTATGGGGTTGATACGCCAGAACGTGAAAAACTGCTGGCCAGCAACATGACCGAGGATCAAATGGGCAAGCATCTCGGGGTCGATAGCATCCGCTTTGTGTCCCTTGACGGCCTTTACCGCGCCGCAGGGGAACCCAAAGGGCGCAACACGGACTGCCCGCAATATTGTGACGCTTGTTTCTCCGGTGACTACCCGGTTTTGCCTCAAGATAAGCTCGATCAAGGGTTTGAACTGAAATCCAAAGGGTAGGCCAATGGAAATTTCCAGAAAAACCGTTGCCCTGATCACAGGCGCCTCGCGTGGGTTGGGGTATGCCTGTGCGCTGGAATTGGCAGGCAAAGGTGCGCATATCATTGCGCTTGCCCGCACGGTTGGCGGATTGGAAGAATTGAGCGATGCGATTGCAAATGTTGGTGGCACAACGACGCTGGTGCCCCTTGATATCACCGATGAGGGTGGTTTGCAGCGCATGTGTCTGGCGATTTTTGAACGCTGGGGGCGCCTTGATTTGCTGGTACATTGCGCTGCCCATGCTGCCCCTCTATCCCCGGTTGCCCATGTTTCCGAGAAAGATTTTGACCGGGCCTGGGCCGTGAATACCCGCGCCACACAACGCCTGATTGCCCTTTGTGAGCCATTATTAAAAGCCGCCAATGACGCTACGGCCATATTTATTGATGACCCGGTGACGGGTGAAAAATTCTTTGCCCCCTACGCCCCCAGTAAAGCCGCAGCCAAGGCAATCGTCGATATTTGGGCCGCTGAAAACACGTCCATCGGCCCAAAAGTCTTAACCTTTTGCCCAAAACCAATGCCAACATCCCTGCGCGCGCGGTTTTACCCGGGCGAGGAGCGCGATGCGCTTAGCCCTCCCAAAACCGAAGCTAGGCGATTATTGAAAATGCTTGTGTAAATATCTGTATATTTCCTGCTACTGAGCCAAAATTATAACAATTTTTGATACTAATTTTGCCATAATGTGCAGATATGCTCTTAAACAGTAATTCGTATTTATGTATTTGGTGTGAAAATGAAGCAGTTTTTGCTTTTTATCCGAAATGAAAGCGGCTCTACGTCAGTGGAGTGGATTATGCTGACGGCGATGGTGCTCGGCGTTTCTGTGGCTATTTTTAGCAGCCTGTCAAATAATATCGGTCACACTGCGGATATTATATCCGCAGATATCGCGCAGGCTGCCAATTTTGCAAAGAACATGCCGACAGCCATCGTGACAGATGCTTGTGATGAAGAAACGCTCTGTGATCGGTATGGCGTGGCAAAATAACGTTGGATTACATCCCCAGCGCGTCTTTATATAGTTCAAGAACTGCCTCTGCCTCACTCACCTCAACCGGGTCAAGTTTACGCAGTGCAACAATTTTACGCAGGATTTTGGTGTCATAGCCACGCGATTTTGCCTCTGCCATGACCTCTTTTTGCTGCTCGCCAAGATCTTTTTTCTCAGCATCCAGACGCTCAAACCGCTCAATAAATGCACGTAATTCACCGGCAGTTACCCGATATTGGGTCTGGTTTTGATCCTCAATAATATCCATAGTTTTTCCTTAACCTAGCTTTCATATCTGCGCAGAGATAGCTACCCCATCCCTTATATTGAGGGCAAGAGGTGTTTCGAAAACCTGTAACAGCTTCTAAACTACTAAACCGGTTTAGTGGTTTAGTAGTAATTTATTTATTTTTATTAAATTCAAATAGTAATAGCGAAATATTAATGTGAAATATGGTTAATATCTCCGCGAAACTTTACAAAAATACTGCTGGAATATTCCACGCTGCTATCTTAGTTTGCCCCAAATCAACCAGCTAAGGAGCTTCAATGAAATATCTTTTATATGCAGGCGTCGTATTAGCCATCCTTGGTCTGGTCGGTCTTGGTATTTGCATGAAAATAGTGCTGGATCTAAAGAAACAAAACCTGCCCGCTGAAGAGATGCAAAACCGGATGGGCACTGTGATTGCGCTTAACACAGCCTCGCTTGGCACTGGGTTTATCGGGTTGGCATTGGTGGTTGTCGCGGTGTTAACAGCGCCTTAAAAAACACTGCTGATACGGGTAAATACGCGGAACTCCCGGGTGTCAAATCGGTTTAAATTTGAAAAACTCCGGGTAAATTCCACACCAAATGTCGGGGTGAAACCAAGCCATTGCAGCTCCCTTGGTGTCCCGGTTATTTCCAGCGAAACAACATCATCACGCCGTACCACACTATCAATGCTTGCCCGGGATTTATACCGCACACCCGTATAATATACGTTGCTCGAAAGGCTTAGCGGCAGCTCTTGCAGGTGCCATGTCAAACCTATGGAGACATTGCCAGCGCGCGCGCTAATCAATACATCCGGACTGACAGTATCCTCCAGATATCCTCCGATAAACATTGTGGCATTATCAAATATGGCAAACCTATAGGATCCACCAAGGCGCCATATTTCAGCATCCGATGTGCCATTCTCATCTGGTTTTCGCAAACTATAGCTGCCATAGCCCGACCAGTTTTCATGAGGTCCGGGCTGCCAATGACGCTCAATCCCGACACTGAACTGCGTGGTGTAGGGCCGGTAATCATCAAACGCCGGTCCGCCCAGCTCTTTGCTGATATAACGTCGATCAAACCCAAAATAACCGAGCCATTGCACTGCTGATGGGTTTTGCGGCACATATTGCAGGCTGGTTTTCACCCCAAGGGTAATATCATTGCGCCCTCGCCCCTCATAGGCGGTTCCGTTAAGTCGAAATGTCGTTTCCCAAAGCATGCGCGCCGATATCTGGCGGCGATAGGAGGCATTTGTTGAAAGCGAGTAACCTACTCCTTTTTGCGCCTGCGCATCCGCATCCAGATTAAACGGCAAACCATTAATGAAATGTATGCTATGCAGGCTGCCAGCATTGACGTTGCTGCTGGGATTAACGTTAAAGCTCAGCCCGAATTGCCAAGGCGCGCGCGCGCGAACCTGGGCCATCGCCTGGCTTATAATACGTTTTTCATCAGGATTATCGGCATAGTCAACGCCCCGGCGCAGCATGATTTTAGCCATCAGGTAATTCCCTTGCCCGGCCTCAGCCATGCCGGAAATCAAATAAGAGGCAAAGCGTTCCGAATTAGCCAAAGGGTTTTGACGCGCACGACGTGCAAAATCAGCGGCAATATCCCATTGTCCCAATTCTTGTGCAGCACGTGCAAATACCAACTGCGCCTCGGCATCATCGGAATTAGCTTCAAGACGTAAACCGCTGCAATAATAGGCCAAACCAAAATCTCTTTGCGAAATTATTTCTCGTAATGGCTGCGCACAATCTTGCGTTTCATCTGCCAAAACAGGTGCAGAAAACAGCAATATCACCACAAAATAAAATCGGAAAAACAAGCCTCGGGTACTGTCATTTTTCATTGAATGCATCTTGCCACTTTATTTATCGGAATCATTTACGTAAAACTAAATTTAATATATATAAACGCGAACGTCACAACAACGTAACTGTTATAATTTTCCCGGAGTACTCCAAATGCGATTTTTCATTGCTCTATTGGCTTTAACCTTTACACTTGGCGCATGTGGAAACAGCACATCGCCCTCATCGCCCTCAACGCCTTATGTTGCAGCCCCGATTGCAGATTTGGCCGCAGGCACTGAAATGCAGGTGCGCGGCAATCACACGGGTTGGTGGCGCGCCGATATTCAGAATCCAGGCAGCGGGAGCGGTGAAAACCGCGCGAATGGTATTGGGCCAAAGTTGCAAAAAATCATTACAACAGGCACCGTTGGAGACTATAAAGTAGTGTTTCGCCGCAACGCCATTTCCAATAATGGTAATTTAGTTCACGCCAAGAAAGAATACGGCGATGCGACATTCACCATGCCGGCAAATGGTGGTGTGGTGGCAGGCGTTACCAGCCTGAATTACAAATATACCATCGCGCGTAACAATGATAATTTGGTCTATACGCTTACCGGATTGTTCTCAATTTCGACCAGACCAATTGATCTTGGCCCACCCCCAACCAATCCCGGTCGCTTTGCATATGGCGGCTATGTTGCTGGTTCTTACACGCCGGCAGGGGATGTTCCGACCGCTGGCAGTGCCACATATAACGGTGGTTTCATCGGGCAAAGCAGTGTCGCAGGCACTGTAACCGGCACAGCGCAGGTCAATGTGAATTTTGCAGCTGCGATAAATCAGGTAAGCGGCTCTATCACCGGGATTTCCGGTAACGGGTACAGCCTGAATGATCTGAGCATCTCTGCGACGATCGCACCGGCTGATGGTTCTTACACCGGTATTGTGACAGCAGGCGCGCAGCCTGCAGGCGACGCTGGCATGCCTATAAATACAATTGGTAAAATTGACGGGGGGTTTTATGGTCCCAGTGCCGAGGAAACCGGGGCGACCATCTATATCGAAAACAGCACCCACCATCTGACCGGCGCGATTGGCGGGTCGCAATAAACCAGCCAGTCACAGCATAATATCGAGTGTTTGGTGCAAAAGCATCAAGCACTCGGGACTGCTGAACCGATGATCCGCCCCCTTGACGATTGTTAGATGGATGTCATCACCTTTAGCATGGGCAAGCAGCCGCAGTGCCATGGAAATATCGACATCTCTATCGGCGCTACCTTGTAAAAATCGTGTTGGGAACGGCAATGCCAGCGGCCTGCGCAATACCAGATTTTCACGCCCATCCTCGATTAATTTCTGCGTAATAATATATGGTTCATCAGAATACGCCGAAGGCAAAGCAACCTGCCCCGTTGTCAGTATCTCTTGGCGTTGCCGCGCATTAAACCCTGCCCACATGGAATCTTCGGTGAAATCCGGCGCAGCCGCAATTCCGATCAACCCAGCCACTTGCGCGGGCATCTCACGTGCCAATAGCAGGGCAATCCACCCCCCCATGGAAGAGCCAACCAGCACTTGGGGACCCTTTGTCAAAGCTTTAATCACAGCCGCGGCATCGCACATCCAATCCCCGATGCATCCATCCAGAAAATCCCCTAATGAATGCCCGTGGCCGCTATAATCAAACCGCAAAAAAGCGCGACCATTAGCCTTGGCATAATCTTGCAAAAAGAGCGCCTTTGTGCCCTCCATATCCGATTTAAAGCCGCCCAGAAACACGATCCCCGGTCCCCGTCCGACAAGCTGGTGATAGGCAATCCTGTGCCCGGAATATTCAAAATATTTATGCATTTCTGACCCTTAGATTAGGTTTTAGCCTGCGCCAATGTGCAGAAAACTGCAACTCTTGACAATATGCACCAGCTTGCTAAATCTGGCAGTATTTGTAACCGGGCGCATTGTTGGCGCCAAACCATGAAGGATTGCCCATGAGCAACAAAAAACTCACCGATATCAGCCCCACAAAAAAACGCTCCGACCTTGAGGAGATGGATTTCGTGGCCATGCAATCGCGCAACCGGAAATCCGGCCTGCCCCCTGTTCCCGCCTCGACAAAAACCCAAGCGCCTGCCGCACCTGCCCAGGCTAAATCTACGCCACCCCAAGAGGTAACGGAGATTATCTCGCTTACCCTGCCCGATGGCGCCACGCGCACGTACCCTGTGGGTATTACCGGGGCAAAAGTCGCCGCGGATATATCAAAATCTTTGGGCAAGGCGGCGTTTGCCTGCGCAATCAACGGTGTGTTTAGCGATCTCTCGATCCCGATTGAAACCGACGCTAATTTTGAAATTTACACCAGTAAGAACAAAGAACAGGCGCTCGAATTGATCCGCCACGACGCTGCCCATATCATGGCGCGCGCCGTGCAGGAAATTTGGCCCGACGTAAAAGTCACCATCGGCCCGGTTATTAAATACGGTTGGTATTACGATTTTGATCGCGCCGAACCCTTTACATCCGATGATCTGGTCACCATTGAAAAAAAGATGCGCGAGATCATCAATAAACGCGAACCCGTGCGTACCGAAATCTGGGAGCGCGACCGCGCCATTCAGTTTTATATGGATAACGAGGAACCATATAAAGTTGAGTTGATCGAAGGTATTGCCGGGGATGAAGACCTGCGCATGTATTGGCATGGTGAGTGGCAAGACCTGTGTCGTGGCCCGCATTTGGCCCATACCGGCCAAGTTCCCCCCGACGCGTTCAAACTGATGTCGGTCGCTGGCGCTTATTGGCGCGGGGATAGTGATAATGCCATGTTGCAACGCATATACGGCGTTGGTTTTCGCAACAAAGATGATCTGAAGTCGCATCTTCATATGCTTGAAGAGGCCGAGAAACGTGATCACCGCAAGCTTGGCAAATCCATGGACCTGTTTCACATCCAGGAAGAGGCCCCCGGCATGGTATTCTGGCACCCCAACGGCTGGCAGCTTTATCGCATCTTGCAAGATTACATGCGCCGCCGCCAAATTGCGGATGGTTACCTTGAAATCAACACCCCAGAAATTGTTGATCGCAAGTTATGGGAGGCCTCGGGCCACTGGGAAAAATACCGCGAAAATATGTTTATCACCGAAATTGATGAAGAACATGCTAATGAAAAACGTGTGAACGCCCTGAAACCAATGAATTGCCCGTGCCATGTGCAGGTCTATAATCAGGGATTGAAATCATATCGTGACCTGCCGTTGCGTCTGGCGGAATTTGGTTCCTGCCACCGCTACGAGTCCTCCGGCTCCATGCACGGGCTGATGCGGGTGCGCGGGTTCACCCAAGATGACGCGCATATTTTCTGCACCGAAGACCAGATCGCAGATGAGACCAAAAAATTCATCGAATTGCTCACTTCAGTCTACAAAGACCTTGGGTTTGATAGCTTTGAGATCAAATTCTCCACCCGCCCCGAAGTGCGCGCCGGTTCTGACGAGGTTTGGGATCAGGCCGAGGCGGCGCTGGAACAATCCATAAAAATGCTGGGCATACCTTATGAAATTGACGAAGGTGAGGGCGCGTTTTACGGCCCTAAACTTGATTTCAAACTCACCGATGCGATTGGTCGCGAATGGCAGCTTGGAACGTTTCAGGCCGATTTCGTGCTGCCTGAACGCCTTGGGGCAGAATACATCGGTGAAGACGGGCAAAAACACACGCCTGTGATATTGCACCGCGCCACATTAGGCTCATTTGAGCGGTTCATCGGCGTTCTTATTGAAAACTATGCCGGAAAATTCCCGCTGTGGCTGGCCCCCCGCCAGATCGTTGTGGCCTCGATTGTCTCGAATGCCGATGATTGGGTGAATGTGATTGTTGCGCGTCTGCGTGCAAAAGGCCTGCGTGCCGAAGCTGATATTCGCAACGAGAAAATCAACTATAAGGTCCGTGAACATTCGCTGGGAAAGGTTCCGGTAATTCTGGCTATCGGCATGAAAGAGGTTGCAGATTTAACCGTTTCCATGCGCCGTTTGGGCAACAAAGGTTCCACGGTTCTTGGCCTTGATGAGGTATTGGCTGAATTGGTCACCGAAGCCACCCCGCCGGATCAACGCTAAAAAACCCGCAACACTCAGGTGCTGCGGTTAATTTAGATATTTAATAACTGGTTCATCACGGCCGCTGGTTGATCACACCCGGCCGCACCCACAACTTTGGCAGGCACGCCAGCAACCGTTTTACCCGGTGGCACATCCGCAAGCACAACCGAACCCGCCGCAATACGGCTGCAACAGCCCACCGAAATATTACCCAAAACCTTGGCACCGGCCCCGATCAACACATCGTCACCGATCATGGGGTGGCGCACATCATCATCCTTGCCCGTCCCCCCCAAAGTCACCGCATGCAGCATCGAGACATTATCCCCAACCACCGCCGTTTCTCCGATCACAATCCCATGAGCATGATCAATCATCAGCCCTCGCCCGATCCGCGCGGCCGGATGAATGTCTACGCTAAAGGTCTCGGAGGTTTGCATCTGGATATAATAGGCCAGATCTTGGCGTGCATTTTCCCAGAACCAATGGGCCATACGGTGGCTTTGCACCGCCAAAAACCCTTTGTAATACAGTAATGGCTGAATATAACGGTGGCAGGCCGGATCCCGGGCATAGATTGCCAAAATGTCAGAACGCGCAATCGCCCCTAACGTACAATCCGCACTATAAGCTTCCTCAAAGGCACCGTGCAAAATTGATTCCGTCATCTCGCCAGAGCTGAGTTTATGCGCTAACCGATAGGACAATGCACTTTCCAGCGTGCAATGCCCTAAAATCGCCGAATATACCAACGGGGCCATCGTCGGTTCATTTTCAACTATTTCCCCCGCTTGCAGGCGAATTTCATCCCAAACCGGGTCAACACTGGCAATGTTTGGCTTACCTTTGCCCATTATCCCCTCCTCTATTGTCTGGAGCACACTAACATAGCAGAGTGATAAATCGTAAGCTCAAATCTGTAGGAATGGGATATGTGCGCAAAAAACCGCTATAAAACCTTGTTAGAGACCCGTCTGAAAACGTTGTTTGTGCTGGATAAAACCAATTCTGACAGTCGCGATACAGTGGTGCTCGATCAGACCAGCGTTGGACGTTTGTCGCGCATGGATGCCTTGCAGCAGCAAGCAATGGCCAAGGCTACGCGGCAAAATCGAGTGCAGGAAATCACAGCCATCCACGCCGCGCTCCAACGACTGGAAAACGGCGAGTATGGCTATTGTGATGATTGTGGAGAGGAAATTCCGCCAAAACGTCTGGAACTGGCCCTAACGGCTGTAAA
>CAYSAZ010000021.1:0-28956 GCA_964429065.1 uncultured Rhodobacterales bacterium | reverse complement strand
CTGGAAAGCGTAGAACAAGCCATAGACACCTTTGCCTGCAAAACCCATTGTGTTGGCGTGCGGCTAAAAAATGGCACATTGGACCTATATGCCCCCTATGGTTTGCACGATATTTTTGCCTTTCGCATCACGCCAAATTACATACGCCCAAACCGTGAAACCCATGAACGCAAAGGCGCGCGAGCCTTGGAATGCTGGCCAGAACTTGATGTGGTGGCCTGGAGGCCAGACGGATAATAACCGCAAAGTGAAATGCACCCAGAATGTAGAAATCAACGCGCCTTATTCAAATCTACGCAAGTTTTCAATAGCCTCGCTACAGGCTTCATATAGACCCGTATTTTGCCACACTGCTGGAATTGGGTCGGATAACATCTGCTCAAATAGGGCGGCCGCAGTCCTGAGATCAGCTCTGTAGCACGCAAAATATGCAAAGTTCTGTATATTCCAATCATCGGGGTATTGGGCCAGAATATCCTGCATACCCGTTTTCATTTTTTCCCAATCGATCAGAGTTTTGCTCGATAACCTCCTGTCACTGCGCAAGCTTTGAGATAGCGACCAGTATATCCGAGTATAAAGCCCACCACCATCTGTGTCTTTCGTATGCTCAACGGAAAAATTGGCGAAACTCTTAACAATTTCAAAACTACCATGCCAGTGAGGTGCATAATTGCTAGTAGCCGCAAAATATAAAGGGTAATAGTTTGGAAACGCATTTATGCCCTCTAGAAAATTAGCTTCATATACTGCAACATTATAATTTAATACCATATGAACATTGGACTGCAGCATATACCAATGGGGATCGATATCTGCTATATTTTTACCCGCTTGTAAAACGATATTGGCAGCACCACTTTTTCGTAAAACCGCTGCCATGCACTGCGCGTAACTTCTCGGGAATATTTATTTCCTCTGATATTCCAGGCCAAATCCAAAAGGTAATTGGCCCGCATAATTATCGCTGTCGCAGACTGCGGCCTTTGTTCCAGATATGCACTGGTTATTGCGTCAAGTGTGACCCATTGTCTATCATTTTGGCCTCTTGCATTAAGGGCCGTACTCAGTCCTTCATAAAAGAATGTCAGTTTCCATAGCCCGCTTGGAGTGCGCGATTGATTGTCACGATATTGCACGGCAAGTGCATCCAGTTCTGCAAATTCCTCGCCCAGCAACATATCTCTAACTTTATTGCGTATCTCTGCGCGGGTTTCCAGCTCACCCGGGAAGGCGGATGTTGCTAGAAACATAAGTATGGTAATCCATCTGAGCATTATGATACCTCCAAAACTGACCCATTTAAATACCGCAAGCATAACGGTTTATATGTAGGATTTCAACTTTGAGGCGTTTATATCTCTAACGAGCAATATCAGGCCTTTATGCATCTCCAAGCCATAAAGCCGCATGGCTTGGGGATGTTGTTAAGGGTTTCAGGCAGAACGACTGAATATAATCTATCCGCTTGGCGTCGATAAAGCTAAGATATTTAGCCCCGGGTAAACCGCTCGCGGTGCGGTTTTGTGAAATCACAAACACAGCTGCACCCAAAATTTCATTATTTTGCAGCCTGTAACACAGCATGGCAGGCACGCATGGTCCAGGCCTATTAGGCGATGTAAGTCGTGATAATTCTCACAAGGGTTGTTATATTTCTGCCGGGCCGCCAAACTTTCATATTGCAACACGCCCTCCTTCGCGCCATTCTAGCATTAACATAAAGGGGAAAACCATGACCGCTGATATTGAACGCCACAATATGAAAATGGCCAAGAAAAAGGTCGCTCGTGACAAAATCATGGCTTCCAAAACCGAAAAACGCGGGCTGGTTATTGTGCATACGGGCAAGGGCAAGGGTAAATCCTCGGCGGCTTTTGGCATGATTTTTCGCCACATCGCCTGGGGCATGCCCTGTGCTGTCGTGCAATTCATCAAAGGCGGGATGGAGTCGGGTGAGAAAAAGCTGATCACCGAACAATTTGCCGATCTTTGCCCGTTTTATGCCATGGGCGAGGGGTTTACATGGGAAACACAGGATAAATCGCGCGATATTGAGATGGCGCAAGCGGCGTGGGCACGCTCCAAAGAATTAATCCTTGATCCGCGTAATTCTATGGTGCTGCTCGATGAAATCAACATTGCCATTCGTTATGATTATATCGATATTAACGAGGTTGTAACATTTCTGCGCAAAGAAAAACCACCCATGACCCATGTGGTGTTGACGGGTCGCAATGCCAAGCCGGAACTGCTGGAAATCGCTGATCTTGCCACCGAGATGGAACTTTTGGCGCATCCGTTCAGATCAGGCGTAAAAGCACAAAAGGGTGTGGAGTATTAGAGGGCCTGCGCGCAAGCTATTGCCCTAAAATCTTTGCCAACATCACCTTGGCTGCATTGCTGCGCGGTTGCCATAACCCTCGATCTATCGCTTCTTGAAAGCGTTCTGCCATTTCCCGCAGGGCGGCGGGGTTGACGTTTTCGATAAATGCGCGCGTCTCATCGTCTTCAATAAATGCGGCATGCACCAGATCAAAATGGTGGTTCTTCACGGCCTTGGTGGTGGCGGCAAAAGCAAACATGTAATCCACCGTCGCCGCCATCTCAAACGCGCCTTTATAGCCGTGGCGTTTAACACCAGCAATCCATTTTGGATTAACGACACGCGCGCGGATAACGCGTGACATTTCCTCGTCTAACGTGCGGATGACCGGGCGTTCAGGACGGGAATGGTCGTTATGGTAGATTTTCGGCGCATCGCCTTGCAGGTGCGTAATTGCGGCCGCAACGCCGCCCTCAAACTGGTAATAATCGTCGCTGTCTAGAATATCGTGTTCGCGGTTATCCTGATTTTGCACCACGGCTTCGGCCTCAGAGAGGCGGGTTTCAAGCTGCGCGCGTGCACCCGAACCTTCTGCCCCCGCGCCATAGGCATACCCCCCCCATGTCAGATATGCTTCGGCCAGATCGGCGGTATCGTTCCAGATACGTTCGTCAATCAGGGCTTGCAGACCGGCGCCATACGCCCCCGGTTTTGCCCCGAAAATGCGGTACCCGGCGGCCTTGCCCAAAGCATCAACCTCAGAGCGATAGCGCGCGGCGGCAGGGTTCATATCGTCGGGTTCATCAAGCGCCATAACGGCCCGAATGGCGCTATCAAGCAGGTCGATTTGCGCGGGGAAAGCATCACGGAAAAATCCCGAAATGCGCAGGGTCACATCGACGCGGGGGCGGTCCAGAACTGACAGCGGCATAATCTCAAAACCCGTCACACGGCGGCTGGCATTATCCCACTGTGGCTTGACCCCCATCAAGGCCAGCATCTGGGCGATATCATCGCCGCCTGTGCGCATATTCGATGTGCCCCAAGCAGTCAGAACCAGCGTGCGCGGCCAGTCGCCTTCGTCCTGAAGGTGGCGTTCAATCAGCAAATACGCCGATTTCCAACCCAAGGCCCAGGCCGCAGGCGTCGGCAAGGTACGGCTGTCGATGGAATAAAAATTGCGCCCTGTCGGCAGGGTGTCAAGACGCCCACGGGTTGGAGCACCAGAGGGACCGGGGGGGATAAACCGCCCGTTCAGGCCACGCAAGAGTGCTTGCATTTCAGCATCACCGCAGGCTTGCACCGCAGGGCGAACGCGGGTTTTAATTTCATGCATAACCGCGATTGTAGCTGCCCATTCGCGCGCAGGCGCCTGCCCTGCCACCAACGCCGAGGCCAACAGCTCCAACCGCTCCACCGTATCGCCAATGATACGCCAAAGGTCATCCGAAACGCCTGCCAAAGCATCCGGTTTTACCCCTTCCCACGCATCGCCCAGCGTGCAATCCAGCGGGTCAAAATCCAAGCCCAGATCAACGGCCAACGCCCGGATCAGCGAGGCATCCCCCCCCCGCCCTTTGCCCCGCGGCACCCGGGTAAGGGCCACGATCAAATCCTCGGCCAGACGGCCCGTTGGTGATGCGCCAAAGATGTGCAGCCCATCCCTGATCTGGCTTTCTTTCAGCTCACACAGATAATTATCAAGGGAAGATAGCTGGCTTTGCTCGTCAGCGTTCCAGTCAATACCGGCGTCCTCGTCGATACGGGTGGCCTGACTTAGGGACAGGATTTCGCGGCGCAGAAATTTTAAGCGGCGCGGATCCACCCCGGCGGCCTCATAGTATTCATCAACCAATGCCTCCAGATCCTTGAGCGGGCCATAGGTTTCAGCGCGGGTAAGCGGCGGCGTCAGATGGTCAATAATCACCGCTTGTGTGCGGCGTTTGGCTTGCGTGCCTTCACCGGGATCATTGACGATAAAGGGGTAGAAATGCGGGGTGGGGCCAAAGGCAACTTCGGGAAAACATTCCTGTGATAGGGCCAATGCCTTGCCCGGCAACCATTCCAGATTTCCGTGTTTTCCCATGTGTACAAGGGCGTTTGCCCCGAACTGGTGGCGCATCCAGAAATAAAATGCGAGGTAATTATGGGGCGGTACAATATCCGGCGAATGATAGGTTTCAGTGGGGTCAATATTATAGCCACGCGCCGGTTGAATGCCGATAATGACGTTTCCAAAATGCAGAATTGACAAGGAGAAATAGCCGCAATCCAGCGCCCCGGCGGTGAAAAAGGGATCCTGTTCCGGAGCACCCCAGCGGGCCTCCATACGTTGGCGAATGTTGGCGGGCAACTGGCCATAAGCGATCTGGTAGTGCGCCATGCTCAGACGTTCGCCACCGCTTTTTTGATGCCGGTCTGTTAACCAGTTGGTCGGTCCGGCAAGAATTTGCGCCATCAGGTCGGCGGAATTTTCCGGCAGGTTTCGGGTGCGATATCCAGCCCCGTGCAGCGCGTGCAACACCCCGACTGTTGCCGCTGGCGTATCCAGCCCCACGCCGTTTGCAAGACGTCCGTCTTTGTTGGGGTAATTCGCCAAAATCAGTGCGATTTTGCGGTTTTTTGTCGGTGTTGTTGCCAGTTTCGCCCAGTTTTTTGCAAGCTCGGCCACAAAGGCAATCCGCTCGCCATGCGCGCGGTAGCTGGAAATCAGGCACTCGGTGGCATCGTCAAAATACGCTTCGCCTTTAAAACTAACCGCCCGGGTTAAGATACGCCCGTCGATTTCCGGCAGGCTGACATTCATGGCAATATCACGGGCCGACAGGCCATTGGTGCTGGTGGCCCAGGTTTCCTCTGTGCCGGCGGCAAAGATGATCTGAAACACCGGCGCGCCGGGCGCGTCAAGCGGGGTCGCTTGATGGCCACTGGCCCCCGATTGGGGTGAAGACACCGCAAAACTGGTACCGTTCAGAACCACGTCAGGAGGAGATTGGGTGAAAATTTGTGCCAGCGTAGCCGCCGAAACCGCATCTTTCAGCGAGGCTACAAATATCGGTAGCGGGTTCAGCCCCTCGGCCAACAATTGTTTCACCAAACGGTTAACCGGATGCAGCCCCGCACCTTGCACCAAGGCGCGATAAAAAACCAGCGCCGCAACAGGTTGCCCTTTGACCCAGTGATCCTGACGCAGGTTTTCAACCGTCACATCCACCTGTCCTGGCCAATAAAGCCCGGCACGCAGCAAGGTTTTGGCGGCCTGCGGATGCACGGACCCATCCAGCATAGCCCGCGTATAGCGCAGGAAATTGGCCGCGTTTTTCGGCCCGCCCTCAATTAGATAGGACCAAAGCGCATCATAATCCGCATCCGAAACGCTGGAAAGCGCGCGCAGGGCCTCTTCGGGTTTATCATCCCCGGGAAGGGCAACAAGCGGGATCCCGGCCTGCCCCAGACGGATGGCGAATTGTTCAAGCCCATAAGGCCAATAAGCCTGCCCGCCCAGAATGCGCAGAATAACAAGGCGCGCCTTGGTTGCGGTATCATCAAGGTATTTATCAATGCTGAAAGGATGCCCAAGGTTGCCAATATTGGCGAGACGCAAGCTGTCCGGCCCATCCTTTAGCGCGCTGAACGCAGCACTAAGGGACGCGATTTCGGTGTCCGCAGCGCTAAGCACGATAACATCGGCCGGCGTTTGGCCAAGGTCAACGGGTTCGGAGCCATCCGATATCTCGCCGGGTTGAACTTGCAGCAGGTGCATCAGCTTAAGGCTTTGGTAATAGCCTCGTGATCCAACCCTGCCTGCCCGATCACCACAAGGTTGGTCTGGCCTTGCTCGGCGGTGCTCAAAGGGCGATCAAAATAGGTGTCGATGCGCGGGCCAACGGCCTGAATAACCAGACGCATGGGCTTGTTGGCAACTTGTGCAAAACCCTTCAGGCGTAGGATATTGTGATCTTGAATGGTCTGGCTGATGGTTGCCACATAGGCCTCGACGTCCGTAATCGCACCGCGTTTAAGTTGAAAGGTTTCAAATTCGTCGTGACCATGTTCGTGGTGATGGTCATCGGGATGATCATCGTCGTGATCGTGGTGATGATGGTGGACCTCATGGCGGTTTTCCAGGTCATCCTCGGCGCCAATTCCCAAGCCCAGCAAGGTGCGCGGGCTGATTGCGCCCATGGTTGTGCGCACAAATTGCACCCCGGCCCGGGTGCCGTCTTTCAGGCGGGCTTCTAATGTGTCGGCCTCGGATTCGCTTAGTAAATCTGCCTTGTTGATAATGATCATATCAGCACAAGCCAGTTGGTCCTCAAACAATTCCGACAGTGGCGTTTCATGATCAAGCATATCATCGGCACTGCGTTGTGCATCTATTGCGGCCTCGTTATGGGCAAATTGCCCGGCGTTCATTGCCGCCCCGTCGACCAAAGTCACCACACCGTCAACCGTCACCCGATTGCGGATTTCGGGCCAGTTAAAAGCACGCACAAGAGGTTGTGGCAACGCCAGCCCCGAGGTCTCAATCACGATATGATCGGGGGGATTTTCGCGCGCCAACAGCTTTTCAAGCGCGGGTACAAAATCTTCAGCCACCGTGCAACAGATACAACCGTTTGACAGCTCTACCACATCGTCATCTGAACACCCTTCAATCCCGCAGCCCTTTAGCAGATCACCATCAATGCCAAGATCGCCGAACTCATTGATAATCAAGGCAATACGCTTGCCGTTTGCATTTTTCAACATATGCTGCACAAGCGTAGTTTTACCCGCGCCAAGGAAGCCTGTGATAACGGTTGCGGGAATTTTTGTGGTCATAAGAATATTCCTGAGATTTCAAATGGAAATGCTAATTTTCCATGCATAACGTATTTTTGATTTTCTGGCGCATGTCATTGATATCCAAATCTTGCGCGATAATATCCCCAAAGGAAAGCCCCATATTCAGTAAATAGGCAACCATCTGCCCGTATTCGAAATATTGATACATCTGGCCGTCTTGATCGATGCCACGGCACAGACGTTTAACCCCGATGGCATGGGGCAGGCTGGCGTCTTGTGCGATAAAATCGGCATATCCTTCAACCTTCCATCTGGGTATCTGCTGGCCCTCGCGGCCAAAATGCCGGGCAATCATCACATGCACCAATTCATGGGCCACCAACCCGTCGAGCTTGCGCGTTGAGCGCCCTGCCTGCCCGCGCACGGTAATGTTCTCCGTGATTGAAGCAGGTTGAATGATGCTTAGCCCCAGCCGCGGGTATGTCACGCCAAATGCCATTCGTGCGCTGGGGGCAAAAAAGGCGAACTCGGTAAAAGAATCCGTCAAAATTACGCGCGCCCTCAGGCTGTCATCGTAAAGTTCTGAATGCGTAACCAGTTTTTGCACCGCTTGGTTCAGCGCGATCATATCTCCAGCACTTTCCCCGTGATGATAATAGGTAATGCCGTCAATTTCAGTTTTATAAAAGCGCAGGAATTCAATGATCAGAATACCGGCAAGGATGATCAGAAATACACCAAGGCCACGGTTGATGACCATATAAATCCGGCGAAAGATCATGGCGTGCTCTGAATTTTGCGCCACTCACCATTGGTAATCCCGTCAAGTGTCCACCCCCCGACCCGATAACGGATCAACCGCAACGTCGGATAGCCAATGGCTGCGGTCATACGACGGACCTGACGGTTGCGCCCTTCGGTGAGGGTAATTTCCAGCCAACGGTCCGGCACAGACTTGCGAAACCGCACTGGCGGCACACGCGCCCAGAGGTTTTGCGGTTCTTCTATCTCGCGAATTTCGGCAGGCGCAGTCAGACCGTCTTTTAGGGTAACGCCCGTGCGCAAGGTCTGTAAAGCCGCCGCATCTGGCATGCCCTCAACCTGCACCCAATAGGTTTTGGAAACCTTGTGACGCGGATCGCTTATCTTGTGTTGAAGCCGTCCATCATCCGTTAAAACCAACAGGCCCTCGCTGTCTTTGTCCAGCCGCCCAGCCGCGTAAACATCCCCGATATCAATATAATCCGAAAGCGTCGGGCGTTTTGAGCCAGCCGTGCCTTTGTCGGTAAATTGTGACAAAACACCGTGGGGTTTATTGAACAGGATCAGCATTAAAGCGCCGGAATGCGCGCCACGAAATGCCCCTTAACCCCCTGTGGCCATTGCTTGAACGGCACTTGACCGGTATCGGATTCCGCGTGGCGCTCTGCGTATTCCAGCACCGCCTTAGCGGCATCTGCATCTGGGGCAAATTTGCCCAACACATAGCTAAGCTTGCCCGCACCTTGAATGGCGATATTGCAATGACGCTCACAGCCCATCAGGCAGGATTGACGACGTATCTCGATATCTGAGCCAGCGGCGAGGCGTTCAACATGTTCGGCCAGCATTTCACCGCCGGTTTTACCATCCAGCATCTTTTCCTCGGTGGAATAGTTGCATGTATCGCACACCGTAATCACTGTTGTCATTGCATTCTCTTTCCTTGATTGCGCAGCCATTTCAGCAGTTCTGGAATGGTTTTTGCAATCTCTACCATTGGTAAATAGGGGCGTTCAACCACAATGATCGGGATCCTCCGTTGGCTTGCCGCCTTGATCTTGGCAAATGTCTTGCTGCCCCCGGCATTTTTTGTGATCAAATGGGTGATTTTATGGTGCTGCATCAGGGCAAGCTCATCCATTAGGTTAAAAGGTGGTCGCTGGCACAAATGCGTACCTTGGGCAAAGGGCATATCTACTTTTTCAATGCTACGGTACAAAAACCACACATCGTTGCGATTTGTGAACGCTGCAAGCCCACCGCTGCCGACAGTCAAAAACGCCCGCGCAGCGCTCGGCAATGCGGTTGCGGCATCGCTAAGCGTAGCAACAGCGCGCCAATCTGCATCTTTTGGCGCCACCCATGCCGGACGTTCATAACGGATCAGCGGTATGCCGGTTTGCGCACAAGCCCAAGCCGCCGAGGTGCTGATTTTGGCCGCAAACGGATGCGTTATATCAATCAGGGCGGTGATGTTTTCTGCATTCAGATAATTTGCCAATCCTGCGGCCTCGCCAAACCCACCGCTGCGGGTTGGATAATCCCGTGGTGGGGGATCGCGGGTAATGCCGGCCAATGAGACGATGAAATCCAGGTTTTTTGCCTGCAATTCTTGCGCAAACAGATGCGCCTCATGGGTGCCGCCAAGGATCAAGATCATACAAAATCCCTTTGCGCCAGCAAGGCACCGCTGCGATCAATCACCATGGTTTCAACAGTAATCGGTGCGCCGTCCAGTATTTTAAGCGCCTGTTTTTGCGCATCAATTGCAATGGTTTCGGCCAGTTTTGGGCCACAAATCTGCAAAGCTTCCAGCGCCGTATTTGCCTTTAGCACTGCCGCTGCATCACACCCTATACTTGCGGCCATTTCTGCCAATGCCTCAAAATCCACCTGAGAGCGCCCGGAATGCAAATCCCTTGCCCCTTGCGCCAATTTGGTCATCTTACCGATGCCGCCAGCAATGGTAAGACGGGCAATCGGGTGGCGGCGCAGGTATTTCAGCACCCCACCGACAAAATCCCCCATATCGAGGCAATCTTCCTCGCTAAGGCCATAAATTTCACGCGCAACCCCTTCCGAGGTCGCCCCGGTTGCCGCAATCACATGATCCCGCCCCGTTGCCACTGCCACATCAATACCACGGTGGATCGAGGCAATCCAGGCGGCGCACGAAAACGGTCGCACAATCCCGGTTGTCCCCAAAATTGACAGCCCGCCGACAATGCCGAGCCGCCCGTTCCATGTCTGCAAGGCCAGCGCTTCGCCATTATCAATCGAGATCGTCACATCCAAATCCGGCGCGAGGCCCGTTTGCACCAACACATCACTTATCGCCTGATCAATCATAAGGCGCGGTGCGGGGTTGATGGCCGGCTCTCCCACAGCTAGCGGCAACCCCGGCTTGGTGATCGTGCCCACCCCTGCCCCTGCATAAAATCGCAGACCCTGCCCGGTTTTGCCAAACGCCACCCGCGCCCGAATTAGCGCGCCGTGCGTTACATCCGGGTCATCGCCTGCGTCTTTGATGATCCCACATTCCGCCCAACCCGCGCCACTAGTCCGTTCAGCCAGCAAAAACGAGGGCGTCTCACCCTTTGGCAGCACGATCTGCACGGAATCCATAAACCCTTGCCCCAGCAATGCCGCACAAGCCGATTTTGCACCTGCCGCCGCGCAGGCACCAGTTGTCCAGCCTTTACGCAAAATGCGCGCAGGCTTATCGGATTTTCTGGTGTTTATTTCAGCGCCAGCCACGCCGGAATCTCCCCGATATTTTGCAAAACGACATCAGCATAGGGCGCTAGATCCTCAGCCACGGCCATCCCCGTTAGCACGCCAACCGTAACCATATCCGCCGCCCGACCGGCCTTTAGATCATGGGTACTGTCACCGATCATCGCAACCTGTCCCGGCGCCAGATCAACCGCGTTACAAAATGCCAATAACATCCCCGGTTCGGGCTTAGCCCCATAGCCACTGTCACATCCAGCAATAAAATCAAACACTTGATCTATGCCTGCACTTTGTAAATGCTGTTCTGCGGGATATATATTGTCATTCGTTGCAACACCGATTTTCAGCCCGTTTTGTTGAAACCGCGCCAGCAATGGCTGTAATGGCACCACAGGTGATTGGGGCGTTTTTACAGTACTTTCACAGATGTAATCATATAGCGTATCATATTCCCATTTCGGTAAAACCTTATGCACCGCGGCGATGACAGCGTCCATGGAGTCTGTAATCACAAAGCTGTTGGGCAGAAAAGCACTTTCCCTCAAATCATATTGCAAAACCACTGCCAGTTGTTGCGTCAAGGCATGATCACTACCCGCAAGCCCCGCAATAAAATCCGCGCACCACGCACCCCATGTTGCATGAAAATCAAACAGGGTTCCGTCCTTGTCAAATAACAAGCCCTTTATCCGGGTTTTTCTATGTGCCTGCATAGGTTTACGTCCAGTTCGGAATGTCGCCGCCAGGCAGGGCTGCACGGGCACGCATCGGGGTATCTTCAGCCAAACCGGTATCGGCACAAAATGCGATGATAACCGCATCATCCGTCAACATAAAATCCAGCACAAACCCCAGGAATTCAGGGCTGCGCGCACGTTTTCGCAAATCCTCTGCGGCGATGCCCGACATGCCCAAAAACCGGCCCATCAAATCCTCCTGCCCGGCCAGCCAGCCCAGTGTTTTTATCCCGATAACCTCCGCCTGATCACTATTCATCATTTTCTCCGGTTTTCTAACTATTGGTTAAGACCTTTCGTGCTTACTGCCAAGGTACCTATATTATTCATTTGGGGGAAATATGTCAGGGCGTATACTGGTCGTAGATGATATCGCTACTAACCGATTGATATTGCAGGCAAAGCTTTCATCGGCGTATTTTGATGTGCTCTTGGCGGATAGTGGCGAACAGGCACTGGAAATCGCTAATATCGAGCTGCCGGATATGATTCTTTTGGATGTCATGATGCCCGGCATTGATGGTTATGAAGTTTGCCGCACCCTGAAATCCAACCCCGATACCGCCCATATTCCGGTAATCATGGTGACAGCGGCCAATGAAACCGAGGAACGTATCCGCGGGCTGGAAGCCGGGGCCGATGATTTTTTGAACAAACCGATCAACGACATGACCCTTTTTGCCCGTGTGCGAAACCTGTTGCGCGTGAAAATGATGTTTGATGAGCTGAAACTACGCGAAGCAACTTCTCAGGAATTGGGTCTTAGCCATTTTCTAAATGAACACGACTTTGATAAGGACGAAACTGGCAGTGTTCTGCTGGCTCCGCACACGAAAGAGCAGGGGGAAAACTGGGAAGAATGCATCCACTCGCGCTTTCCCTTTGAGGTTATTCAAAGTCTGGGGGAACGTGAGGCAACCAATCTTGCCAAACTGGAATTGCCCGATGCCTTTATTGTCAGCCAAAAACTGGCGGATAATGGTGACGGGCTGCGGCTAATCTCCAGCCTGCGGGCCAATCCTGAAACCCGCCAATCGGCGATTATTCTAGTCGTTGAGGATGGAAATATGGAAACCGCGGCCAAAGCCTTGGAACTCGGGGCCAGCGATTATATTCGCGCGCCGTTTGACGCCAATGAAATGGCAGCCCGTTTGCGCTCGCAAATGCGGCGTAAAAAATATTCTGATCGTTTGCGCTCCAACGTACATGATAGTTTGCGCATGGCTGTGATTGACCCGTTAACCGGGCTTTATAACCGTCGTTATGCAACCCAGCATATGCATAAAATTATCGATCGCGCTAAAAAAAGCGGGCTGCCTTTTGCTGTTATGATGATGGATATCGATCGCTTTAAATCTGTCAATGACACATACGGGCATGATGCCGGCGACAAGGTTTTAAAAGAATTCGCGCGCCGTTTACAAGAAAATGTGCGTGGCATCGATCTTATTGCCCGCTTAGGGGGCGAGGAATTTCTGGTGGCCATGCCCGACACAGGCCCCAAAGAAGTGAAATTCGCTGCCGAACGTCTACGCCGCGCTATTGAACTTGATGGATTTGAAATCGGCGATGATCTGAGCATCGATATTACTGTCAGCGTTGGCGTCACTTTTGGTTCTGATACTGACAACCTTCCCGAAGCCCTTATCAAACAAGCCGATGAAGCCCTTTACATATCCAAAGCCGAAGGGCGAAATCGTGTCAGCTATTTTGCAGACGCCGCCTGAAAAATAGCATCAGCATATTCCCATAACCGATTGCCTGCTCTATAGACCATCGGCATGAGCCAAAATCCACCCCATCTGCGCCCAGACCTCGCACCAAACGCCCGTATTTCTGAATTTGCACGCAAAAACCAGCCCAAAATAGGTATGGTTAGCCTTGGTTGTCCAAAGGCCTTGGTGGATAGCGAACGCATCCTCACCAAATTGCGCGCTGAGGGCTATGCAATTTGCGCAAATTATACTGACGCAAATGCCGTCATCGTAAACACATGCGGTTTTCTGGATAGCGCCAAAGCCGAAAGTCTGGAGGCTATCGGTGAAGCTTTGGCGCAAAACGGCAAGGTTATCGTAACCGGATGTCTGGGCGCGAATGCAGAATTTATTCGCGGCACGCACCCTTTAGTTCTGGCGATAACCGGGCCGCATCAATATGAACAGGTGCTTGATGCGATACATGCTGCGGTCCCGCCCAATCCCGATCCGTTTATTGATCTTTTACCTAGCACCGGCGTATCGCTCACACCGCGCCATTACAGCTATCTAAAAATTTCCGAGGGCTGCAATCACAAGTGCAAGTTCTGCATCATTCCCGATATGCGCGGCCCTCTGATCAGCCGCCCCGGCCATGCTATCTTGCGCGAAGCCGAAAAACTGGTGGAGGCAGGCGTCAAAGAATTGCTGGTGATCAGTCAAGATACTTCGGCCTACGGCCTCGATCGAAAATACGATCTAAATCCTTGGAAGAACGGTGAGGTTCGCAGCCATATCACGGATTTAGCACGTGAACTCGGGCAGTTTGGCGCCTGGATACGGCTGCATTATGTATATCCATATCCCCATGTGCGTGACCTTATTCCGTTAATGGCCGATGGGCTGATTTTGCCCTATCTCGATATCCCGTTCCAGCATTCTCACAAAGATGTCCTTAAACGCATGGCCCGCCCAGCTGCGAGTGCCAAAACCCTTGATGAGATTACGCGCTGGCGTGAGATCTGCCCTGATATCACCCTGCGCTCTACATTTATTGTCGGTTACCCCGGTGAAACCGAAGCTGAATTCCAACATCTTCTGGATTGGATGGATGAGGCAAAATTGGATCGCGTTGGCTGTTTTCAATATGAAAATGTCGCTGGTGCGCGCAGTAATATCCTGCCCGATCACGTGCCTGCGGACATAAAGCAAGACCGTTGGGACCGCTTTATGGAGAAGGCGCAAACAATATCTGCAAGCAAACTAGAGGCAAAAATCGGCAAAACACTGGATGTAATCATCGATACGGTTGATGCCAAAGGTGCCACCTGTCGCACCATGGCCGATGCGCCGGAAATTGATGGCAACTTGTTTATTGATGACAACTTCGGGCATCTAAACTCGGGTGATATTGTCTCCGTTGTGGTTGATGAAGCCAGTGAATACGACCTGTGGGGCCGTTTGGAATAAGGGGTGAAGTCGCAGTAATGTGATGCATATGCCGCCAAAAACAGGCTAGACTGTGCATGATTACAAAAGGATCCCTCGATGAAATTTATGCTCTGCATTTTTGTCATGATTACGAGCGCTGTACAGGCAGAAGAAACCCGTACGCCCAATCATCTACTTGGGCAGGATTCGCCTTATCTTCAACAACATCTATATAACCCTGTGGATTGGTATCCCTGGGGAAAAGAGGCGTTAGGAAAAGCCAAAGCCGAGGGTAAGCCGATATTTTTGTCGATCGGATATTCCTCATGCCATTGGTGCCATGTGATGGAGGAAGAGAGCTTTGAAAATCCTGAAATTGCCGCATATTTGAACGAAAACTTCGTAGCGATCAAAGTTGACCGCGAAACCCGCCCCGATCTTGATGAACAATTCATGCTGGTCACCCAAGCCCTGACCGGATCGGGGGGCTGGCCGAACTCAGTTTTTCTAACGGATGCAGGTGATCCTTTTCATGCGGGCACATATTTTCCACCTGACGCATTTTCAAATATACTTGAGCGTATTGCCCGCCACTGGCGCAATAATAGTGATACACTCGCTCTAGAAGCCGCCGAGCTAAGCGCCTATATCCGTGATTATATGGCCCGCAGCACGTCCGCTGATCCCTTAACTCCAAAAGCCGTTCGCGCCGCGGCCCGCTCAATTATCCCATATATGGATGAATTCAGTGGCGGCATGGGGGATGCCACAAAATTCCCACAAGAATCCTTGCATCTTTTCCTGCTCGATCAAGCAATTCGCGATGGCGATACAGCCTTGTTGGCAGTTGTAACAAACACTCTTGATGGCATGATAATGGGGGGGATTCACGACCATGTTGGCGGTGGGTTTCATCGATATTCCGTTGATCCAGAATGGCATGTTCCGCATTTTGAAAAAATGCTTTACAACCAAGCCATGATCGGACGGTTGCTGATGAAAGCATGGCAGGTTACGGGCCAGGCGAGTTATCGCCATGCGGCTGAGCGCACGTTTGATTACGTTTTGCGTGAGATGCAGGCCCCATCTGGCGGCTTTTACACAGCCCAAGACGCGGATTCTTTGGACGGGCAAAATACCCTGGTTGAGGGCGCATTTTATACCTGGACTCCGGCGGAGATTCAGGCCGTGTCGGATGATGCTGATTTCCTGATAAAGCTCTTTGATGTCACTGACCCCGGCCCGTTTGAGGGGGCAAATGTGCTCCATATGCTCGATTTGCCGGAAGATGCTAACAATCTATCCGTGGCCGCGTTTTTTGAAAAACAAGATAGTGCATTGGAAACCCTGCGCATTTCCAGATCAAAGCGCCCCGCGCCATTTAAAGACAGCAAGATAATCGTCGATTGGAACGCGATGATGATCGCAACCCTCGCTGAGGCCGCAAACAGTTTTTCACGCCCCGATTACTATGCAGCCGCAGAAAATGCAGCGCAGTTTATCACCGGCACAATGCTGGATGGCTCTGATTTACAACGCACCAGCATGAATGGTAGCGCCAGTGTGCCCGCGCAATTAACGGATTACGCGGCGCTGGGGCTGGGGCTGATTGCGCTGCATGATTTCGCCTTCGACCGGGGCCATGCAAAAAACTGGCTGCACATGGCCGAAATATTGGCCGACACCATGATCACGCAGTTCATCGAGGCCGACGGCAGTTATCGCATGACCGCAACACCCGACGGTATCGGCACATTTCGCCCCTTTGATGACAGTGAAATTCCGGCAGGAAACGCACTGGCACTTGCGCTATTGACCAGCCTGTCAAGTCGGGTCAGCGCCCCCAACTATATCCAGCAGGCAACCCTGCTTGAAGCAACAATCGCAGGGGCCGCGGCAATGGCACCGATAGGGCGAAGCTATACGCTTTTGGCCGCCCAAAATCTGGCACGTGGCAGCACAAACACTGTGCGATATCTTTCAGGTGGCGCAATCCGCGTAGAAGCGATTAAAGACAATGAAAACAACGAGTTGAAGCTGCAAATACGTTTGGCTGATGGCTGGCATATCAACGCCCATACCCCGCTTGAGGAGTATTTTGTACCCACAGAGATGGTCATATCTGGGGCGCCGCTTAATGCAGATAAATACCCCAGAGCCACGATCAAATCACTGGGTTTTAACACCAAGGAACTGGCGCTATATGAAGGCACATTAACTCTGACAGCCCCACTGACAACCGGTGAAACCGTGCTGACACTACAAGCCTGTAGCGACGAAATCTGCCTTGCACCAGAGGTATTAAGGTTCAGGGTTTGGTGAAACTCCTCAGATTTACCGTGTAAATTTCTTGTATTTCACTCGTGTTGGGTTGACGGAATCCGGGCCTAGACGGCGGATTTTATCGGCCTCGTAATCCTCAAAATTCCCCTCGAACCATTCCACATGTGAATCACCTTCAAAGGCCAACATATGTGTACACAACCGATCGAGAAAAAACCGGTCGTGTGAAATAATCACAGCACAACCCGCGAAATTTGCCAATGCATCCTCTAGCGCGCGCAAAGTTTCGACGTCCAGATCATTCGTTGGCTCATCAAGCAACAATACATTGCCCCCGGCGCGCAGCAATTTTGCCAGATGCACTCGGTTTCGTTCGCCCCCTGACAGCATGCCGATTTTCTTTTGCTGGTCACCACCACGAAAGTTGAACGCCCCCACATAGGCGCGCGAGTTCATCTCGGCCTCGCCTAATTTAATAATGTCCAACCCGTCGGAAATCTCATCCCACACGGTTTTGCCGTCATTAAGGCTATCGCGCGACTGATCCACATAGGATAATTGCGCAGTGTCGCCAAAATTCACCTCGCCGCCGTCAGGGTCTTCCTGCCCGGTTAACATCTTGAACAAGGTCGATTTACCCGCACCATTTGGTCCAATCACCCCGACGATTCCGCCCGGCGGCAGGGCAAAGCTAAGATCGTCAATCAACAGATTATCGCCAAAACCTTTAGAAATATTTTCGACCTCAATCACCTTGCTACCCAGCCGCGGGCCGTTGGGAATGATGATTTGCGCGCGCCCGACCAAATCACGTTCCGAGCGGTTCGCCATTTCATTATAGGCATTGATCCGCGCCTTGGATTTTGCCTGACGGGCCTTGGGGGATTGGCGCATCCATTCCAGTTCACTCTCAAGGGCACGTTGCTTGGATTTGTCCTCGCGGGCCTCTTGTTGCAGACGCTTCGCCTTTTGCTCCAACCATGTGGAATAGTTACCCTCGCACGGAATACCGCGACCACGATCCAATTCCAAAATCCAGCTGGTAATGTCATCCAGAAAATAGCGATCATGTGTCACGATCAGAATTGTGCCTTTATATTCAATAAGGTGCTTTTGCAGCCAAGCGATAGTTTCAGCATCCAGATGGTTTGTCGGCTCATCGAGCAACAGCATGTCGGGCGCCTCAAGCAATAGTTTGCACAAGGCCACACGGCGCAATTCGCCCCCTGAAAGGGTGGCGATTTCAGCGTCGTCAGGCGGGCAACGCAAAGCCTCCATCGCGACATCAATCTGGCTATCGAGATCCCAGAGGTTTTCTGCGTCAATCGCATCCTGAAGATTGGTCATTTCTTCCATCAGCTCATCGGTGTAATTATCCGCAACCTCCATCGCGACGGCATTAAAGCGGTCCAGTTTGGCCTTTTTATCGGCCACGCCCAGCATAACATTTTCCCGCACGTTGAGGTTTTCATCGAGCTTTGGTTCTTGGGGTAAATAGCCCACGCGCGCGCCTTTAGCGGCCCAGGCCTCACCCTGAAAATCCTTATCCATGCCGGCCATGATCTTCATCAAGGTTGATTTACCAGCACCATTTGCCCCAACTACGCCGATTTTTACACCGGGCAAAAATGACAAGTGAATGTTTTCAAACAGTTTTTTGCCGCCTGGAAATGTCTTGGAGACACCCTCCATATGGTAAACATATTGATAAGAAGCCATGATGCACCCTCGCGCCGTTAATGATTTTACGCCGTTTTATATAAACCTGCGCGCAGGTGCAACGCGCCAAAACGTTGACAGTTCACGATTGTCCGCAGACAAAGGGGAAACGGCGCAAAAAGGGCATGAGTTTGTTAACATTTCCAAATACGGCATCTGGTATGCGCATCGGCCTGCTTGGCGGCTCATTTGATCCGCCTCATATCGGGCATGTGCATATCACCAAACAGGCCCTGCGCCGCTTTGGTCTGGATCGTATCTGGTGGATGCTTAGCCCGGGCAATCCGCTGAAATCCAACGGGCCGGCCCCGATGGCGCAACGTCTGCTGGCTTGTCGCGAAATTATGCAGCACCCGCGCGTTGAAATCACGGAGATTGAGAGCGCCCTTAAGACCCGCTACACCGCTGATACGCTGGAAAAGTTGCAAGAAATGCATCCAGACGTGCGGTTTGTGTGGCTGATGGGTGCGGATAATATGGTTAATTTTCACAAATGGGAACGTTGGGAATGGATCATGCAAAACGTGCCAATCGGCATTACGTCACGCCCCGGCGAACACCTTAAAGCTGCGCAATCGCGTGCTGCGCAAAAATATGACACCGCACGCATTTCATTTAACGACGCACAAAGTTTGCCCTTTAAACCGCCACCCGCATGGTGTTTGTTGGAGGGGCCTGTTGTTGATGTATCTTCAACCCAGATTCGTGCCCGTGGTAATTGGAAAAAATAGATTAATTCATGGATAGACGTTTATTTCTTAGCGGCCTTGTGGCGACGTTGCCCAGCATTAGTCTGGCTGAAACTCAGCCAGTTTTACGTAACGCCGCCAATATTATTCGTGCAGCAACCGCGGGGATATCACGGCTTGACCCCAAGCTTGCGCCGATTACCGGATATGTGCTGCGCGATGTTACAAACGGCAACATTATCGACGCCTATCAACCCAATCTTGCCCTGCCACCTGCATCCGTTACCAAGGCGATAACGGCCATTTACGCACGTCACATTTTGGGACCAGATTACAAATTCACCACCCGATTGATGGCAACTGGGCCGCTGCAAAACGGCGTGATAGAAGGGGATTTATATCTGGTTGGCGGCGGTGATCCCGCGCTTGATACGGATGAGTTAGCGTCTTTGGCCGCAGCTTTGGTTAACGTTGGAATTCGCGGCATTACCGGCAAATTCTACGTCGATAGCTCGGCTCTGCCTGACATTGCACAAATTGACCCGACCCAGCCCAGTTATCTGGGTTACAACCCAACAATTTCTGGTTTAAGTCTAAACTTTAACCGCGTCTATTTTGAATGGAAACAAGCTGCAAACGGTTATCAGCTTAGCCTTGATGCCCGCACTGAACGTCTGCGCCCTTTGGTGCGCGGGATCAGTATTAGTGCTGAAAATCGCGGCGCGCCCGTTTTTAAATACGCCAATGTAAACGACCATGATCGCTGGTCTGTCGCCGTTTCGGCGCTTGGTGCCAGTGGTGGGCGCTGGTTACCTGTACGTCACCCCGCAGATTATGTCGGGGAGATTTTCCAAACTTTGGCCCTTAATGCCGGACTGAAACTGCCACCGCATCACCGCAAAATCACCCCGGCAAATGCCACAGAAGTTGTGCGTTTTGAAAGTCATCACCTTGATGAAGTTTTGCGTTGGCTGTTGAAATATTCCAACAATCTGACCGCCGAATGCCTTGGCCTTACGGCCTCATACGGGGCTGGAAAAAAACCAGGGTCGTTGCTCGATTCCGCCGATGCTATGAGCCGTTGGGTTGAACAAAATCTGAACGTCTCTGGCACGGAATTCCACAACCATTCCGGGCTAACCGATCGCGCCAGAGTGAGCGCGCTGCAAATGGCAAATATGTTAGCAAGTCCCATCAGCCAGCAACATCTTAATGGGCTGTTAAAACCCGTAGCACTATATGATAACAGTGGAAAACCGTTTAATAACAACGGGATGAATGTGTTTGCGAAAACTGGCACCCTGAACTTTACACGCGGTTTAGCCGGATATCTGGACAAGGGTCAGCGCCGGTATAGCTTTGCAATTTTTGCCGCTAATCTTGATATGCGCAGCAATATTCCGGTCGCACAGATGGAACGTCCGCAAGGTGCCAAAGCCTGGTCAAACAAGGCCAAACGTCAGGAGAAATCCCTGCTGAAACACTGGATTGGCTTGCTAGGCTAGCGGCCGCTAAACAACTGTTGCAATCGTTCCGCCTGCATGGCGCTCAACTTTTTGGGCAAGTTCCAGATCAAGAATCGCCGATAACACCTTATGAGCAGGCCATTCTACTTCGCGGATCAATGTGTCCTCAGAAATCGGCGTTGGCCCTAATAACGATAAAAGCGCGGTTGGCAGATCACCCTCAGATTTTCTTTCAACCTTTTGCGCAATCTCAGGAACGACCTCATTGGAATGCGCCAATGCCTCGATAATATCCTGCGCAGAACGCACCAAAATCGCCCCATCACGGATCAGGATATTACAGCCCGCGGCGCGCCCATCCATCGGATTTCCTGGCACGGCCATAACTTCGCGCCCTTGATCAAGCGCATCTTTCGCCGTGATCAAACTGCCCGATCTGCTGGCCCCCTCAACCACGACAACCGCTTGCGCTATGCCCGAAATTATCCGATTTCGACGCGGAAAATGCCGTGCCTGAGGTTGCACGCCGATTGCCATCTCGGCTAATCGCAAACCACTTGTCGCAATTTTCTCAGCTAACATATTGTTTTCTTTGGGGTATATATTATCAACGCCACCCGCCTGCACAGCAATCGTGCCGCCTTCCATTGCGGCATCATGCGCAGCTGCATCAATGCCACGTGCCATGCCAGAGACCACAACGAACCCTTCTTTTGCCAAACCTTCAGCTAATCGCGCAGCCATGCGCCGCCCTAACGAGGATGCATTGCGCGCGCCGACCAATGCCACACAGGGTTTCTGCGCAAGCGTCGGATCACCGAGTGCCCACAATATCGATGGTGGATCCGAAATATTTGCCAGCAATTGTGGATAATCCGCCGCACCAAGGCATAACAACTGCGCACCTGCCGCAAAGCCTTGTTGCAACTCCTGCTCGGCTGCGTCAATCGTGTAGGGGGTATAATCCTTTGCTCCGGAATCTGCGGCCAGTTTCGGCAATGCGGCAAGGGCTGCTGCTGCATTTCCATGAGCGCGGATAAGACGAATGAATGTCATCGGCCCGACTCTGCGAGAACGATAAAGTCGCAACCAATCACGCAATTCAGCATGGTCATTGGGCAATGCGGATGTAGGTATTTTAGTCGAATCACTAGCTGTGGGCTGCATATCAAATCCTTGGGTTATCTAGAAAATGCGCCAAGATGGTTAATCAGAGTTTAAAGCTGTATTATTAGCAATCTTACCTTAGAGTAACGTGAACAAAATCGGAGCAATCTTATGACTAGCCCCAAGGTTTTTCTAACCCAAAAATGGCCGCAAAATGTTGAGGATGCTATTACCGCACAATTTGATGCCACGCTTAATACCCACGATACACCCGTTGATCGCCCCACCCTGCGCGCCGCCTTTTTAAGCCATGATGCGATATTGACAACTGTGACAGATATCATGAATCATGATCTCTTTAACGGGTTGATACCAAAGGCAAAAATCATTGTTAACTACGGTGTTGGCTACAGTCATATTGATATTCTATCTGCCCGAAATTGCGGCGTTACCGTCACCAACACCCCTGGTGTTCTCGATGACTGCACGGCCGATCTTGCCATGACCCTTCTACTGATGAGCGCCCGTCGCGCGGTTGAAGGTGGGCGCGAAATCAAAGCCGGAAACTGGACTGGTTGGCGCCCCACCCATCTGATGGGTGCCAGCGTTACCGGCAAAACGCTGGGCATAGTTGGTTTTGGCAGAATCGGGCAAGCGATGGCAAAACGGGCGCATTTTGGATTTGGTATGAGAATTTTAACACATAACCGTTCAAAAATTGCACCCGACGTTCTGGCCCAAACCCGGGCTACACAAATGGCCACGCTTGATGCATTGTTGCCAGCCTGTGATTTTATCTCGCTGCACTGCCCCGGCGGCACGAAAAACCGACATCTGATCGACACCCGCCGCGTTAGTTTGATGAAATCAACTGCATATCTGATCAATACTGCGCGCGGTGAAGTTGTGGATGAAACGGCATTAGCGCAGGCCTTGCTGTCACGTAAAATCGCCGGTGCGGGCCTCGATGTTTTTGAGAATGAGCCGGAAATCCATCCTGAACTTTTGCGCTGTGACAATGCCGTTTTTCTACCTCATATGGGGTCTGCAACCCTTGAAACCCGCGAAGCAATGGGCATGCGAGCGTTGCAAAACTTAACTACATATTTCAATGGAGCAACACCCGCAGATACAGTCAACTAGCTGTTATTCAAGACAAATATCCTGAAGTAACGTCCAATCTTGCGCGCGTAGTCTTATATCAGGTGGTGCAGGTTCCTGCGGATATGTAACTTCGCTATGCCCGTCATCCAACATTTTATTTGCCATTTCCAATAGCTTTGTACGCGGTATATTTCCGCGCGTTACATAATGTGCCACGTCTGCAAGCGTGCCGTTTTGAAATAGATTAGCATCGGGAGATTCTTCCGCCTGCAACTGGACGGCCCAGAGTATAAATTGCTCCGACGTAGAAAACTGAAGCAAGGTGTCCTTGCCAATCAACAGTAATCGGCCTGGGAAAACCGTTCCCGCCGGCGCGTTTTTGGCAATAACAATACGGACATCACTAGATGTAAATAATCGCTGCTGCAATTTCATGCGCACAGCATCAGCGCGTGGTTCTTTACATATTTCGATCTGCAAGGCAGCCAGCATCTCAAGACCAATTTGCCTTGCGCTTGCTGCATTTGTCATTCGCAGCGCTTGGTCTCGAACAAGCTGGGGACCCCAATGCAGTCCGGCTCCGAGAACCGCCAGAATGACCAGCACCGTCACCCAAATTCTCCACGGTTTTCTGTGGTTTTTTACGCTTTCAGCACGCGAAACCTGCGCGATTGCTTCAACCATATCTGCGTCATCAATTTCCAGCGTTTCGCGCCCGTCTACGTCAGGCGAATAGATGGCGATTTTCCCATCCCATGCAATACGTAGCGTTGCGGCCATTGCCCAGTGCGACAAAGGTTCTTCATGTTGATCAGACAGCAATAGCGTTGCATTTCCAAAAGATACGATCACCTCGCGCACGGGCATTTCTGGCGTTTCACGCCACCGGCCAAGTGCCTCCAAACGTGTGTATTTTTCTAGTGCTGTCATCCGTAAAACCACAAAAGTTGAAATTTATACCTGTATTTACTGTGCTTAAGTAACAGATGGTAGCCCGCCCTACTACAATTTCACCCTAAACGGTTTAATATGGCCCCCGGATACGAGGGGCCATAAAACGATCAATCGGGGCTTTGGGTTATTTGGTTCATACCATGATCACCATGCCGCATGTCCATACTGCCTTAGCGTTCATTATCAACAGGAATGTCGATAGTGATCTCACCAGCTTTTTCAAACACCAGTGTCATTATAACAGTATCACCCTGCGCCAGGGATCTGGTTAACCCCATTAGCATAATGTGCATAGCTCCACGTTCCAATAGGGTCATTCCGCCAGCTGGAATTTCAAAACCACCCTCGACTTCTCGCATTTTTGCGATGCCGTCTTTCATGATATGCGTGTGTAACTCCGGCATATTTGCGATATCGGTGACAACAGCAATTAATTTGTCATCTTCATCACCAATGTTCATTATGTGCATAAACGCAGCACCAGATTTCGCCATATGGCTGGATACTCGGATATATTGGTGTTCGATATTTATAGTTTCAGAAGAAGCTATTTCAGTGGAAAATACTAGAAATATGACCGCAAGCGCTAGTTTAGTGATATACATTTTAGTTTCCTTCAGGTGTTAGTTTAATATTTAACTTAATGCTAAACTAACATGGAGGAGCGCGTGCCAAGACGTTAATTCTTGATTGTGGTTTCCAGATATTCTCGGCGGTATACGTAACTATATCTCTGAAAACATGCGCTTCGTATACGATTGGAAAATAAGTCGTAGCGTCATCCGTAAATGTCAAACAGCAATCATCACAGTTATGCGTCACGCTAACAGGTTCGCCATTTGCACCCAGAATTATCGCATGTACACCACTTGGCGAACAAATCACTATAGTTTGACTGCCAGCCATCACCCCTTGGCCAAAGGCAGCAAGTGCGCCGTTTGCCAAAAGGCTTGCGGCCAGTATTACGATGAATAATTGGCGGATGTTACGCATGCGCGCATCTATCAATACATATTTCGCAAATGCAAGGTGCTAAAACGAAGCAGCCCTGCCAACGGCTGCTGACAGGGCTGAAAATCTAAAATATTCAGAAATTACGCGGTGATTTGGGCTTTCGCGATGTCTTTTTTAACCTTCAAAGCAGCAACCGAAAGATCGGCGTCTTTGGCTTTGGCCATGAACGCATCAAGACCTCCACGGTGATCAACCGTGCGCAATGCAGCCGCTGAAATGCGAAATTTGAAGGCGCGGCCAAGCGCGTCCGACGCCAGCGTTACATCATTCAAATTCGGCAAAAACCGCCGACGCGTTCTGTTTTTAGCGTGGCTGACATTGTTGCCAGTCATAACGCCCTTACCGGTTAGTTCACAACGACGAGACATGATGATGTCCTTACTTTAAGCTCTAAAAAATGCCCGCAGGCACCAGAATTCGAAGCGTTTCTTTAAGCCGAACGCTAGGGATCGTCAAGGGGTAATGCGACCAATTGGAAGGCATTTTATACCTAATGCACTCTCGTCTTCAACTTGCATCAGCAGCAGCGCTACAATACCGATTCGATAACGGTTGATTAACCCAGTCCAAAACCCGACCTGCAATGCTTTCATTACATTTTGCAACATTTCTTGGGCCTGTGCCAGATGATCGACACAGATCGATTCAACTGCTGTAATCGCCATAATAACACTAATATGCCGCTTTTCACCCGCCTTAGGTAAAAGTTTTCAACCGTTATAATTCAATTTCACGGCAGGTTTTGGCGCAATCGGGCAGGCAGAGGTTTGCTATTTTTTAATCTTGCCATATGTTTTATAGACCAAAAGAGCTAACATAAAAACGGTGAAGACACATGACACGAAATATATTCGCGGTATTACTTTCAGCGACTGCAATCTCGATGGCCTCTGTGGTCCCGGTAGCCGCCGAATCTTTTAATTACCTTTTCAATATCAACCTAGGCATCGCCAAAATTGGCGAAATGCGGGTCAAGGCTACGAACGGGGGCGGGCAATATACGGCCTCGGGCGCGCTTTACACCACCGGCATTACCGGCGCGCTTTATGATGTGCGCTTTGACAGCGATATCAAAGGCAGAGTGGCGAATACAGGGCAGTTGTTGCCTGGCCGTTACACCTCAAAATCGAATGAAGACGGCAAAATTTCACATGCCACGATCCGCTATTCGGGCAATAAAGTATCCAAAGTAGTGTTTGATCCGCAAAAGCATATCGCGCCGGATGCTACCAGCCAGCGCAATACGCTTGACCCCATGAGCCTGATTTACCTGTTGCTGCGCCCAGTTTCGATGGACCATATCTGCGGCGGGCAATTTGCGCTTTTCGATGGGCAGGTGCGCATGAAAGTTACCTTTACCAACGCGCGGAAATTCAGTGACGGGCGGGTGCAATGTTCGGTGGCTTATGCGGGTGCTAATGGCCAGTCGGGCGGGATTGTCCCGACCTCGGTTACTTATGTACCGCGCGATAACGGGTTGATGTACATCGCCGGATTTTCTGCAAAAACCAACATCGGTACGCTGACCGCAACCCTTAGATAATCACCATGGTGACCCTGCCTGTTGAGGGTATTTTGCCCACACTTCTTGACGCAATGCGCACACAGGGGCAGGCAGTTTTGCAAGCCCCTCCGGGCGCCGGCAAAACCACGCGCATCCCGCTATTTCTATCAAAATCCGGTCTTTATAAAGGCCGGATTTTGATGCTGGAGCCACGCCGCGTGGCTGCACGCGCTGCCGCTGAACGCCTGGCTGAACATTTTAAGGAAAAGCCCGGCGGGCACGTTGGGTATCGCATAAAAGGCGAAAGCCGCATCGGCAAAGCCACCCGGATCGAGGTTGTGACCGAGGGTATTTTGACCCGCATGATCCAGCATGACCCGGCGCTTAGCGGCATTGATTGCATAATATTTGATGAGTTTCACGAACGTTCCTTGCACGGTGATCTTGGTCTTGCGCTTTGCCTTGAGGCCCGCGCGGCCTTGCGCGATGATCTGCATATTCTGGTGATGTCCGCCACGCTTGATGCGGCCCCTGTTGCCGCACTGATGGGCGGCGCGCCGGTGATCACCTCTAAGGGGCGCAGTTTTGAGGTGGAAACCCGCTGGCTGCCCCGTCCCTATAAACCCGCACGACATGGCCCAAGGTTTGAAGATCGTGTCGCCCAATTGGTGCAACAAGCCATAGAGGAAACCACGGGCGGTATCCTTGTGTTTTTGCCAGGTGCCGGAGAAATCAGGCGGGTCCAAAACATATTAACCCCTCACCTGCCCACGGATTGCACGCTTATGCCGCTTTATGGTGGCATGGCGTTTTCAGCGCAACGAAAGGTGTTACAACCGTTACAAAAGGGGCGCAAAATCGTGCTGGCAACTGCCATCGCCGAAACCTCACTGACCATCCCCGACATCCGTGTTGTGGTTGATGGGGGGCAGGCCAGACGCGCGCGTTTTGATGCAGGCTCGGGCATGTCGCGCCTTGTTACGGAACGGGTTACAAAGGCCGAGGCAACCCAGCGTCAAGGTCGCGCCGGGCGTGTGGCTCCCGGGGTCTGTTATCGCCTCTGGAGCCGCGCTGAAGAAGGCGGGCTTGCCCCTTTTGCGCCCGCAGAGATTACCACCACGGACCTTAGTGCATTGGTGCTGGAATTGGCGCAATGGGGCACGGATACCCCGGAAAGCATGGCATTTCTAACACAGCCGCCAACGCGCGCGTTTGCCAATGCCCAAAGCCTTTTGCAAGGCCTCGAGGCACTTGATAAAAACCTGCGAATTACGGACCACGGCAAGGCACTGGCCCGCCTGCCACTGCATCCACGCCTTGGGCATATGCTAGTGCTTGGGGCCAAACATGGCGCGCGCGATGACGCTGCAATCCTTGCGGCGTTGCAAGAAGGGCGGGATCCGATCATCGGGCGCACAGCCGATATTTCCTTGCGCTTAAAAGCCATTGCCAACCCGCAAAAATTTGAATCCAATCACCCTTTTAGTGTCGATCGCAATGCAGTTTCCACTTTGAAAACCGAGGCCCGCAGGCTGGCCAATCTGGTGCCGGGCACAAAAGGTACGGGGCTGTCCGCGGGGGCGTTACTGTCGCTTGCCTACCCTGACCGCATCGGGCTGCGGCGTGCTGGCGACACCCCGCGTTTTTTGCTTTCAGGGGGTAAAGGGGCCATTGTTGATGCCAGCGATAATCTGGCCAATTGCCCTATGCTGGTTGCCTGCACGCTCGATGGTGACACCCGCGAGGCGCGCCTCTATCAAGGTGCCCCCATCACCAAAGCCGAGGCCTGCGCCCTGTACCCGCCCCACACTGTCAAGCTGTGCGAATGGTCACCACGAGATAGCGCCGTGATTGCTCGTCAACGCGAGATGCTGGGGGCGCTAATGCTGGAAGATCGCCACTGGAAATCCGCCCCTGCGCACGCCATCACCAATGCCATGACCACTGGCGTGCGAAACCTTGGCCTGCAAGCCCTGAACTGGAACAAAGCCGCGCGTCTGTTGCGCGCGCGCGTGCTTTGGTTGCATGCGCGCGGCGCGGATATGCCCGATATGACGGACACGGGGCTGGTGCATAATCTGGATATTTGGTTGCAGCCGTTTATGGGGGGCTGTCGGCGCGCGGCTGACCTAAAGAAAATCGATGTGCTTGCTGCTCTCAAAACCCTGCTGGATTGGGAGCTAGCAAAACGTCTGGATACCCTTGCGCCGGCAGCGATTAGCGCCCCAACCGGCACCCGTTTGCCCGTGGATTACACCCGCGCGCAGCCTGCTGTATCGGTGCGTCTGCAAGAAATGTTCGGCCTGTCCGTTCATCCAACCGTCGGCCCGGACCGCCTGCCCCTGTTGATTGAGCTACTGTCCCCCGCCGGGCGCCCTGTGCAAACCACTGCCGATTTACCGGGGTTTTGGGCCAGTTCTTATGCTGACGTGCGCAAAGACATGCGTGGACGCTACCCCAAACACCCCTGGCCCGAAGATCCATCAGGCGCAATAGCGACACGACGTGCCAAGGCGCGAAATAAGATGTAAAGAGAAATAGTGCATGCACTATATACACATCACTATTTTGTCCTATATATAATATCATGGGGCTGACCCAGATAACTACTTCATATAACGCTTAACCCATTGTTTTAGCTG